>NZ_BAAANT010000005.1:0-241938 GCF_039529945.1 Kitasatospora kazusensis
CCACGGCCTGCCGCCGGATCCGCTCCCGCGCGGCTCTCTCCGCGTCGGTCAAACCGCCGCCCTGTGCATACCTCACAGCACATGACTACCGGGACCGACCCCCCGCAGGCAGGTGAATGCCCCTGCTTCACCCATCCGAGCGACATCACGGATTCAACTTCAGTAACGTCATGATTTCCAGGACCGGGTACTCCAGCCGCGAGAACAACGAGTTCATTACTCAGCGTGTCTATCCAGCACGTCGGGCTCGGCGTCTGGTCAATCCAGCTTGATGAACGAGGGGCGCGGGGCCAGAGATGTGGCTTCCCGATCCGGCTGGCCCAGGTGAAGCCAGTCAGGAGCGTCCACCGACAGAAGCCTCGACTCGACGTCGGCGAGATCCTGTTGGGCAGCCTCATTGAGCGCCCACTCAATCTCGGCAACCTTCACGTCGGCATAACCTTCCAACTGTTGCTGGATCTTCTGAGCCATCGGCGTCGGCTTCTGCCAGTAGTTACCGCGTTCATGCCGTCCGAGCGTCGTAACTGCTTCCCCGACTGCCGCGTAGGCGTCGTTGTACAGCCCCATGAAGCCGTGAGGATCAGGCAAGGTTACGACCCACAGGCTGTCTCCGGCCTTGCTCGTCTGCTTCGTGACCCCAGCGGGTAGATCCTTGTGCTCCGGGACAACGCCGATCCGCAAGCCCGGCCCGCTCTCCAGCTGCTCCTTGTTGCTCTTGATGGTCACCGCAAGGTGACGGTGGCGCTCCTGATCGCTGACGAACAGATCTGTCCGCCAGATCTTTCTAAGCCTCGCTCCAAGCTGTGGCTCGGCCGCCTCGCCGATCGCCGCAAGCCGCACCCAGTTGTCGAACGCGGGCGGCCGACCACGTGTATCGGGCAGGATCACGGCCTCTTCCGAGGCATTGTCGATAACGGCCTCAAGGAATCCAAGATACTTCGCCCGCTCGTAGCCAAACAGCAACGACTCCGGACGCTCAAGATCCTTGAAGCCCCTTGGCGAAGCCCGCTTCATGGCCCAGACGAGGGGCTCGATGACTGTGGGCTCCGCCCCTTGAATCGCTTCGTGAACCGCCCATTCGAACCCATCTCCGCGCATGCCCTTGTCTCGCTGGAGTCGAGCGACGTAGGCGAGCTGACGAAGCGTCACATCGACTCGATCAGAGTTCAAAACCGTCAGGCCGGAATCAGGGATCTGATCGACGAGCGCTCGAAGGATTGACCGTGCAACGGCGTAAAGCGCACGTCCACGCTCATCAACCGGCGCCTTCTGGGTCACGAACGAGATCTTGCTGAGTGCCTTCTCCTCTTTGGTAGCCACGCGGCTCCTTTCATACACCTGCACTCATGATCGCGGAGGCCTCCACCGCCTACTACGACAAGACCCACGAGTCCGACCAGGCCACTACTACCGTCGCCTCGATCCTACTCAGGATCTGATCTTTAAAAACCACTCTTAGACCGACCGGCAATCTAATCTGCCACAGACGGTCACCCCAGCCAGACGGCTTCTCGCAAACTAACGCTCGGAACTGTGAGCCGGGACACGGTAGTTGGAACCACGAGGGAATGTTGAGCTGGCGGTTTGGACCTCGTGGGACACGCTTGTTGGAACCATTTGGTCACGCTTCTTGCAACCAGTGGTGAAGTGCCATTCATGTTGGAACCAGTTCCGAGCATCCGGAGCCCGCAGCGTCTGCGGTCGCGGTCGGGCCAGGGCGCCTACGGCAGATCCGCCCCGTCGTCGAACCGGAACCCCAATGCCTGGGCGAGCTGGAACACCAAGCTCTCTGCCAACGGATCACACTCCGCCACCAGGGCAGCTCTCACTTCCGTCGGGGTCGGGTCGAGCCCGGCCTCCCGAGCCCAGGCAACTGCTTGCCCGGCTACTTCGTCCGGATCGCCGATCCACTCCTCGGGGAAGCCGTAGCCCCGCGCCATGACCGGAGACAACACAGATTGCCATGACAGACCACCGGGACTGGCCGCCTGCACAGTGACGAAGTCGCTGTCGACCACATGACAGACCAGCACCGGAGCCGCCGTCTCACCAACGATCGATGAGTCAGGGTCCCCTCCGGGGAGTGCTTGCAGGATCTGCCAACCGTTGTCCCGCGCCCACCAGACCGCGATACAGGGCGACGACCTCAGCGCCACCAGCTCCGTCACGGGCCTATCAGCACGCGCCACGATGAATGATCCCGAGAACCCCATGGCCCGACACCCTAGACGTGACCACCGACAGCCTCACGACTCACTCCACGGCGCAGAGCCCCACCGCGATGCCGAGACCCAGCGACTCCAACAAGCGAGGCCAGGTTCCAACTAACGTGTCCCGGCTCAAACGGCTCGCAAACTACAGGTCGGAGCCCCAGCTCGAAGACGACAGACTCGCAAACTATCCATCGGAGTCACACCCGGATCAGGTGGTGGAGATCGGGCCTCGGCGCTCACACCTGGCAGCCGAGAAGTGCGAGACTCGGGCCCCGGAGCTCAGACCGCGAGGCGGAGCGCCCGCCGCCCGGACAGTGCGATGGACAGGACGAACAGGCCAGCCGCACCGCCCACGGCCGCGAGCTCCGTCCAGCTCACGGAGCCGCTCCCGTCGGCCGACTCCGGCGGCACCCAGCCGGCCGGGTCCACCAGGACGCTCTCGGTCCGGCCCAGCTGGCCCGAGCCCCAGCAGCCGGAATCGGCCAGCTTGGCGTGCGGCAGCGGGCGGCCGTCGGCGCGGCGGAGGTCGCACGTCCAGCCGATCTTCCCGTTCTTGCCCTTGCTGCCGTGCACGCCGGTCACCACCACGTCAGTCGGGACGCCACGGTGAGCCATCACCTCGGTCTTGAAGGCCATCCCGCCGAGGAGCAGGAGCACGATCCCGCTGGGCACGGCCAGCGCCAGCAGCCATCCGGACTGTCCGACGATCATCACCACGACCAGCGCGAGGATGAACACCAGCACGGCCGGGATCCCACCCAGCGGCCCGTAGTCCGGGTTGGTGGCGAGCACCACCAGAGCGACCATCAGCACCGGCGCGCCGATCGCGGTCAGCACGGTGACCCGCGGGATCAGACGGCGCGGGACGATCGAGGCCGCCCGGGCCTTCGCCTTGCTCACGGCACGGTCCCTGGCCTTGGCCGTGGGCTCCGGCACGAGCCTCGGCAGCGGCGTCGACTTGGGCTTGCTGGTTCTGCTCCGGGCCACGGGTCGGTCCTGCCCTGTCACTCGCTCGAACGGTTGTCCGCGACAGTCTGACCGCTCATGGCCCGGCAGCGGTAGCCGTCAGACCGCCATCGCGAGCATCAGCGGCGCCGCGCGCTCCGCGAGGAGCTCGGCGGCGGCGCGCAGCCGGTGCACGTTGTCGACCGGCATCGAGGCGGCCAGGCAGCCGACCGTCCGGCCCGCCGTGACCGGGACGGCCGCGCAGACCGTGCCGAGGGCGTACTCCTGGATGTCCAGCACCGGGACGGTGGCGGGCTGGCGCTCCAGGCGGTGCATCAGCTGCTCGGGGTCGGTGATGGTCCGTGAGGTCAGGCGCGCTATCGGGTGCCGGGAGAGGTGGTCGCGGCGGCCGTCGTGGTCGAGCTGGCTGAGCAGGCACTTGCCGATCGCGCTGGCGTGCGCGGTGGCCCGGAAGTCCACCCACTCCTCCACCGCCGGCGCGTGCTCGGCCGAGGCGACCGCCTCGACCGACAGCTCGCCGTCGTGGTAGCGGCTGAAGTAGACGGCGGCGCCGAGCTCGTCGCGCAGCTCGGTCAACTGCTGGTCGAGCCTGGCCCGCAGCACCTGCTCCCGGTTGCGCTGGCCGAGCACGGCGAACGCGCCGCCGAGCACCCAGTCGCCGTCCTGGCAGAGCAGGTACCCCTCGGTCTCCAGCACCTCCACCAACTCGCGGACGGTGGCGGGCGGGAGCGACAACTCGCGCGACAGACCGGCCAGGGTCGCCCCGGAGGGGTGGCGGTCCACCGCCTCCAGCACCCGGAGCGCGCGCTGCAACGTGCCGAAGGGGCCGCTCCGACCACCCTCGGCGAGCATGGCCTGACGGTCCCGGCTCTGTGCCGACATGGCGACCCCTTCCGTGGTGACAACCCCCAGCCTATCCACCGTACGGCCCAACCACGCCACCCTCACAGGATATTGCCGCAGGTGGCGGGTACTGCTCAGTTGGCATATGCCACACGGGGGTGACCCGGATGCGAGACGACATCAGGAGGCGGGGACCGGGCACGACCTGACAGGCCGCGTGGCCCGGAGGCCGGGCAACACCATGGACCCGAACCGGGCGCCGCTCCGAGATCCCGGAGGGCTGCGTGTCCGACGACCGGTCAGCGGAAGGTTTCTTCTACCAGAACACCGGCCTGGATACACCGTGGCCATGCCAAATTCATCATTACGGGGCCGCCCGCCACGGAAGCACAGTCGACACCCGTCCCGGTCAGTAACGTGCGCCGCACCGTTACTCGGTCGGCATGCCCACGTCGTGCGGCGTGGGATGCCCATTCTTGGAGGTGTTCCCGTGGTCAGCCTTGGCGGCCTGATCCCCCCGGTCGGGCTGGAGATTCCCTGCTCCAGCTATGCGGTCAACGTACCGCTGCAGATCAATGTGCTCGGCATCGTCACCCTGGACCTCAAGGGCGGCATCAGGTTCCGCGTCGAATCCAACATCGCGGGCGGCCTCGGCGGGGTGAAGTTGAAGATCATCGGCGAGGAGTACAGCGCCGACTCCCCCGTCCTCGGCAAGGTCACCCTCGCGCAGGCCGACATCGACACCACTCCGCTCAGCCTGCTCGAAGTCACCAGCAACTTCCCCCCGGCCTTCCGCAACACCCTCTTCCACGACTTCACCCTCACGCTTGAGAAGCCCCCGGGCGGTGGTGAGCCGATGGTCCTCTCCAACACCAGGACGATGACCACCCTGTGCGACAGCCTCAAGCTCTTCCCGCCGCAGGGTGACGTCTACCAGCTCCAGCAGCCGGTGGACTTCGCCCCGGTCGGCTCGCCCGACATGGTCGTCGCCCAACTGCTGCAGCTCCCGATGACCAGGTCGCACAACCCCTGATCGCTCCTCGGGGCGGCCCGTCGAAGCCCCCTGAAGGGGAACCGCAAAACGAACGGGCCTCTCCCCCACTGCCCTGGGGGGAGAGGCCCGTCGGTCGGTCACGCCGGGTTCGGCCGGCGTGACCGGTGAGGGTCGGTCAGGTGGTTCGGGGTCAGCTCTCCTGGCCCGCGCGGAGCTTGGCGACGGCGGCCTCCAGGCGGGAGCCGTAGTTCTCGTCGGCGGCGTGGAAGTGGGCGAGGTTCTTCTCGATGATGTCGTCCCGGCTGACCTGGGCCAGGAAGCCCGCGAGGTTGCCGATCAGGCGCTCCTGCTCACCGGCCGACATCAGGCGGAACAGCTCGCCCGCCTGGAAGAAGTCGTCGTCCTTGGTGTGGGCCGGGGTGGTGTACGTGCCGGTGTGGCCGTTCAGGGCCACCGGCGCGGCGAGCGCGGCGTCGGTCTGGGCGGGGCCGTCGTACGAGTTGGGCTCGTAGTTCTTGCCGCGGCCGGACTTGTTGACCGCCGAGAGGCCGTCGCGGCCGTAGTTGTTCGCCTCGGTCGCCTTGGGGGCGTTGACGGCGAGCAGGGTGTGGTTGACACCGAGGCGGTAGCGCTGGGCGTCCGCGTAGGCGAACAGCCGGCCCTGGAGCATCTTGTCCGGGGAGGGGCCGATGCCGGGCACGAAGTTGTTCGGCGAGAAGGCGGACTGCTCGACCTCGGCGAAGACGTTCTCCGGGTTCTTGTTCAGGACCAGGCGGCCGACCTTCTGCAGCGGGTAGTCCGCGTGCGGCCACACCTTGGTGAGGTCGAACGGGTTGAAGCGGTAGTCCGCCGCCTCGGCGACCGGCATCAGCTGGACGTACAGCGTCCAGGACGGGAACACGCCCCGCTCGATGGCCTGGTGCAGGTCACGCTGGTGGCTGTCGGCGTCCGCGCCGACCACCTCGGCGGCCTGGCCGCCGTCGAGCGAGCGGACGCCCTGGTTGGTCTTGAAGTGGTACTTCACCCAGAACGCGTCACCGGACTCGTTGACCCACTGGTAGGTGTGCGAGCCGTAGCCGTTCATGTGCCGGTACGAGGCCGGGATGCCGCGGTCGCCGAAGAGCCAGGTGATCTGGTGGGTCGAGGCGGGCGAGTGGGCCCAGAAGTCCCAGACGTTGTCGGCTTCCTGGACGCCGGTGTACGGGTCGCGCTTCTGCGAGTGGATGAAGTCGGGGAACTTGATCGGGTCCTTGATGAAGAACACCGGGGTGTTGTTGCCGACGAGGTCGTAGTTGCCCTCCTCGGTGTAGAACTTCAGCGCGAAGCCACGGGGGTCACGCACCGCGTCGCTGGCGCCGAGGTTGCCCGCGACGGTCGAGAAGCGGAGGAAGACCTCGGTGCGCTTGCCGACGGAGGCGAGGAAGTTCGCGCGGGTGAACTGCGAGACCTCGTCGGTGACCTCGAAGTAGCCGTACGCGCCGGAGCCACGGGCGTGCACGACGCGCTCCGGGATGCGCTCGCGGTTGAAACGGGCGAGCTTCTCGAGGAGCTGCTGGTCCTGGATGAGCAGCGGGCCGTACTCGCCGGCCGAGGCCGAGTTCTGGTTGTCGGCGATCGGGGCGCCGGACTCGGTGGTCAAGATCTTCGACATGAGGGGGTCCTTCAGTAGCAGCTGTGCGGGAGAAAGGCGGATCAGATGCCGAGCAGGCGCCAGATCGCGGAGCGGCGGCGGGAGGACTGCTCGCCGTCGGGGCCGTCGGTCGGCTGCAGGGCAGCGACGGCGGCGGTGGTCGCGGCGGCGTCCGCGAGCGGGCGGGCGGCGGTCAGGCCGGTGGCCTCCGCCGGGTTCAGGCCGGCCTCGGTCAGTGCGGCCTCGGCCTCGGCGGCCGGCAGCGCGTTGAACCAGCGCAGCGCGAGGGCGGCGCTGCCGGCCTCGGTGAGCCTGCCGGTGAGCCGCAGGCGGGCCAGGCCGCCGTCCGGGTAGACGTTGATCCGCACGTGGGTGACGGTCCGTCCGCCGGGCAGCCGGAGGCGGTGGCGGGTGTCGGGCTGCAGCCGCGTACGGGGGAGGATCTCGAACCAGCCGTCGGCGTCGGTCGACGGGTCGCCGCCGTTCGAGGCGTCGTAGCCCACCAGGTCGGCCCAGCCGGGGGCGTTGGCGACGAAGTGGGTGGTGTCCACCTCGGCGGCCAGGACCTCGCCGCCCCCGGCCAGGGCGATCTGTACCCAGTCGTTGGCCTTGTCGCGCCGACGCCGGGTCTCCCAGCCCTCGCCCATGACGGTGGCTCGGCCGGGAGAGTTCAGGTTGTGCGGGGAGGAGAAGTAGCGGTCCGAGGCGGCCTCGGCGACGCCGCCGAACTCCTGCGCGGCGAGGTCGAAGGTCAGGCCGTCGAGGTCGCGCGGGTCGGGCAGCACCTCACCGTGCACGCGCAGGCGGGCGACACCGCCGTCGGGCCAGATGTTGAGGCGGACGTGGGTGAAGCGGGTCTCGTTCGCGACCGCGAACTCGTGGGCGGTGTCGCCCTGGAGCGCGGTGCGGGGTACGAGGTCGACCCACTCGGCGGCTTCGAGCTCCTCGACCGAGGGGATGCCCGGGATCGACGCGGCCTGGACGGAGCCCGAGTCCGGGTAGTTGCCGGTGAAGTGGGCGGTGTCCACGATCACGCCGCGGATCACGCCGCCGACGCCGAGACGGACGATCGTCCAGTCGTGGTCCTCGTCGGTCGGGTGCGGCTGCTCGGCGGAGACTCCGCGGCGGCGCTTGCTCTCCCAGCCGTCCATGATCTGGCCCTTGTGGCCGAAGGTGTGCGGGCGGAACTCGGCGGGCTTGGCGACCAGCAGGTTCTCGGCCTCGGCGAAGGTGTCCTCGTTGGTCGCGACCACACCGGCGCCGAGCAGCCGGGACGCCAGGTTGACCAGGTCGGTGAACGGAGCGCTCGTGGTCTGACTGGTACTCATGCGGGAGTCTCCAAGTGATCGAGTGGTCGGACGGACGGTTCGGGCGACCGGACGGGTGATCCGACGGCCGGCCGGGTCATCGGGTGACCGGAGGGTTCATCGGGCGGCCGGACGGACGATCTGGCGCCCGAACGGCTCGGCCTCCGCCTCGACCACCCGGCCTCGGAGCCAGGTCGTCCGGACGGCGCCGGTCAGCGTCTTGCCCGCGTACGGGGTGACGGGGTTGCGGTGGTGCAGGTTCTCGGCGATCACGGCGAAGCTGCCGTCGGGGTCGAAGGCGACCAGGTCGGCGTCGTTCCCGACCGCGATGGCGCCCTTGGTGCCGGTCAGGCCGACCAGCGAGGCGGGGCCGCTCGACATCCAGCGGACCACGTCGGCGAGGGTGTGGCCGCGCCTGCGGGCCTCCGTCCAGATGGCCGGCAGGCCGAGCTGGAGCGAGGCGATGCCGCCCCACGCGGCGGCGAAGTCGCCGCTGCCGCCGTACTTCTGGAGCAGCTTCAGGTCCGGGGTGGACGGCGAGTGGTCGGAGACCACGGCGATGAACTCGCCGTTCGCGAGCGCCGCCCAGAGCTGGTCGCGGTTGGACTCGTCGCGGATCGGCGGGCAGCACTTGAACGCGGTGTCGCCGTCCGGCACCTCCTCGGCCGCGAGGGTGAGGTAGTGCGGGCAGGTCTCGGCCGTCACCTGGACGCCGTCCTCGCGGGCCTGCCGCAGCAGCGGCAGCACGGCGGCGGAGGACACGTGCAGGATGTGGACGCGGGCGCCGGTGCGGCGGGCCGTGTCCAGCAGCCGGGCGACGGCGGCGGCCTCGGCGTCGTCGGGGCGGGAGGCGAGGAAGTCGCGGTAGTGGGTGCCGGGCCGCTGCGGGGCGGCCTCCAGCACGGCCGGGTCCTCGGCGTGGATGATGGCCAGCGCGCCGATCCGGGCCTGCTCGGCCAGGGCGGTCTCCAGGTCGGCCTGCTCGACGTGCGGGAACTCGTCCACGCCGGAGGGGGCCAGGAAGCTCTTGAAGCCGAACACGCCCGCCTCGTACAGCGGTTCGAGGTCGGCGGCGTTGCCGGGGATGGCGCCGCCCCAGAAGCCGAGGTCGACCCAGGCCTGGCCCTCGGCGGTCTTGCGCTTGGCGGCCAGCCCGTCGACCGTGGTGGTCGGGGGTATGGAGTTGAGCGGCATGTCGATGATGGTGGTGACACCGCCGGCGGCGGCGGCGCGGGTCGCGGTGGCGAAGCCCTCCCACTCGGTGCGGCCGGGCTCGTTCACGTGCACATGGGTGTCGACCAGGCCGGGCAGGAGCGCGACGGCGCCGAGGTCGGTGACCTGGGCGGCGGAGAGCGAGCCGTGCTCGGCGATCTCGGCGATCCGCCCGTCCCGGACCAGCACGTCGGCGGGGCGCTCCCCCTCCGGCAGGACCACGCGGCGGGAGCGGATGACCACCGGGGCGGAAGGCGTCTCGCTGAGGGGCATCTGGACCTCCGGGGTGAAGTACGGGGTGGGGGTCGCTGAAGGCGGGCAGGCAGTGCCGAGGCGGCAGTTGGAAGATCTGATGATCAGACCTCCGCTGCGACTGCTCGGAGCCTAGGCCCGCCTTCAACAAAACGTCAATGTAGGAAGCTACGAGTCGGTCAGCTCGCCTCGGTCAGCTCGCCAGCAGCTCCGCCGCAAGGCGCTCCCCCGCGACCTCGGCGAGCTCGGCCGCCTTCGTCATACTGTCGCCGGGCTCCTCCGCCAGGTCGGTGAGCGCGTAGGCGGCCACGAAACCCGCCGCCCGCCACTGATCCTCCGACAGCTCCAGACGCCCTGCCACCGCGGCCACCCGAACCCCCGCCCGGGTGGCCGCCGCGGCAACGCCGGCGGGTGCCTTGCCATGGAGCGTCTGCGCGTCCAGGCAGCCCTCACCGGTCACGACGAGGCGTGCCCCACGCACGGCCTCGTCGAAGCCCAGCAGTTCGAGCAGGAGCTCGATGCCGGGCCGCATGGTGGCGCCGAGCAGGGCGAGGGCCGCGAAGCCCACTCCGCCCGCTGCCCCGGCGCCGGGGGCATCACGGAAGTCCCGGCCGGTCGCATCGCGGACGACGTCCGCGAACCGGGTCAGGCCCTCCTCCAGGATCACCAGGTCGTCGGCGTCCGCACCCTTCTGCGGGCCGTAGACGGCCGTCGCGCCGCGCGCGCCGAGCAGCGGGTTGTCGACGTCGCAGGCGACCACGATCTCCACCCCGGTCAGCCCGTCGGCGAGCGCACCGAGGTCGAGCCGGTCCAGCCTGCGCAGTGCGCCACCGCCCGGCGGCAGCTCGGTGCCGTCGGCGTCGTACAGGCCGACGCCGAGCGCCTGGACCATGCCCGCACCGCCGTCGGTGCAGGCACTGCCGCCGAGGCCGAGCACGACCCGCTTCGCCCCGAGGCTCGCGGCCCGGGCGATCAGCTGGCCGACGCCGTACGAACCGGCCCCGAGCGGGGCCGTCCGGCCGCCGGGGAGCCGGGCCAGCCCGGAGGACTGGGCCAGCTCGACCACGGCGGTGTCACCCCGCAGGGCGATCGCAGCGTCCACCGGCAGTCCGGTCGGACCGGCCACCTTGGCGGCGACCCGGGTGAAGCCGGCCGCGAGGGCGGCGGCCAGGGTGCCCTCGCCGCCGTCGGCGACCGGGAGCTCGCGGATCTCGACGCCCGGGGCGGCCCGGCGGATGCCGGCCGCGAGGCGGGCGGCGACCTCGGCGCCTTCCAGCGTGCCCTTGAACTTGTCGGGGGCGACGACGACATGGCCCTGGGTGGGGGTGGCGGGCATGGCGTGGGCCTCACTTCCGGAACGGGTTTACGGATGCACTCTGGTCAACCACATCAGGCACGGATGAACTGTGTGCTGACGGTCAACCCAACAGGGGCGCGGGGAACTGCGCGACCAGGGCAGTACGGAGGTGCACGGTTGCGCGCGCAGTTCCCCGCGCCCCTTGAGGTTGCCCCTCAGCGTTTGGTTACCCATGCTCCTGCGAAGCAAAGGAGTGGTGCGACCCCCTCCCCGCCGTTCCTCTCGTCCCGCTTCCGACGTACGAGAGGCTCCCCTCGGCGAGGGAGGGGGCCGGGCGATGCGCGCGCGGACACGACCGAAGTGTCCCCGGGAGGCATGGCGCGCGCTTCGCCGGCTTGGGACGACCAGCAGGTGGGTGGATGAGCACCGGACCCACCTGCCGGTCGAATCTGGCCTCCTGGTGGCGCGGGCACGACCGGACAGGTACACGCCACCAGGAGGAGTCTTGGGGAGGCCCCGGGGAGAGTCAGGCTCCCCGGGGCCGGGGTGCTGCTTAGGCGACCGGGCGGCCGGAGAGGCGCTCGACGCCGCGCAGCAGCGCGGAGTGGTCCAGCGAGCCGTCGCCGTTGGCGCGGGCCGAGGCGACCAGCTGGGCGACGACCGCGCCGACCGGGAGGGCCGCACCGACGGCGCGGGCGGCGTCGGTGACGATGCCCATGTCCTTGTGGTGCAGGTCGATGCGGAAGCCGGGGGCGAACTCGCGGTTCAGCATGTTGGCCTTCTTGCGGTTCAGCACGGTCGAACCGGCCAGCCCGCCGCCGAGCACGTCGAGCGCGGCCGTGAGGTCGACGCCCGCGTTCTCCAGGAAGACCACGGCCTCGGCCAGGACCTGGATGTTGACGGCCACGATCAGCTGGTTGGCGGCCTTCACGGTCTGGCCGGCGCCGGCCGGGCCGACGTGGACGACCGTGGTGCCCAGCGCGTCGAAGAGCGGCTTGGCCTCGGCGAAGTCGTCCGCGCTGTCCGCGCCGACCATGATCGAGAGGACGGCCTCGACGGCACCGGCCTCGCCGCCGGAGACCGGGGCGTCGATGGTGCGGACGCCCTTCTCCTTGGCGGCGGCGGCGACCTTGATCGAGGTCTGCGGGGTGATGCTGGACATGTCGATCACGAGGGTGCCCGGCTGCGCGTTCTCCAGGACACCGCCCTCACCGAGGATGACCTGCAGGACGTGCGGGTCGGCGGGGACCATCGTGATGACGACCTCGGCGTCCTTCACCGCGTCGGCGATGCTCGCCGCGCCGTGGCCGCCGGCCGCCACCAGGGCGTCGATCGCGGACTGCTCCAGGTTGTAGCCGGTCACGTGGTGGCCGGCCTTGACCAGGTTGGCGGCCATCGGGCTGCCCATGATGCCGAGGCCGATAAAGGCGATCTTGCGGGAGGCGCTCATCGCGTCGCGTTCCTTCGTACGGGGGAAAGGGGTGGGGTGGTGACTAGTTCGCGGCGCGGTGCTCGCGGGGCAGCCACTCGAAGCTGTCGGCACTGACGCCCTTCGCCGGGCGGTACTCCAGGCCGATCCGGCCCTGGTAGCCGGCGGCGGTCAGCCGGGTGAACAGGTCCTCGAAGTCGAGGCCGCCGGTGCCGGGCTCGTTGCGGCCCGGGTTGTCGGCGATCTGGACATGGCCGAACTTGTCGGCGTGGGTGTCGATGACGGCGGCCAGGTCCTCGCCGTTCATCGCCAGGTGGTAGAGGTCGCAGAGGAACTTCGCGTTGCCGAGGCCGGTCGCGGCGTTCACCTTGTCGACGACCTCGACGGCGGCGGCCGCGGTGACCAGCGGGTAGTCCGGCGACTCGGGCTTGTTGAGGGCCTCGATCAGCAGCACGGCACCGATCTCGTGCGCGGCCTTGGCGGCCAGGACGAGGTTCTCCAGTGCCAGCGCGTCCTGCTCGGCCGGGTCCACGCCGTCGACGCGGTTGCCGTAGAGCGCGTTGAGCGCCTTCGTCCCGAGCGACTCGGCGAGCCCGGCCGTCACCGCGATGTTCTCGCGGAAGCGGTCCTTCTCGGCCGGTACGGAGACGGTGCCGCGGGCGCCCTTGGTGAGGTCGTCCAGGAAGTTGAGGCCGGTGAGCTGCACACCCGCGTCGGTGAAGGCCTTGCGGAGCTCGTCCAGCTCGGCCTGCGACGGGGTCGGGTTCTCGCCGAAGGGCCACCACAGCTCGGCGGCGGTGAAGCCGGCGGCCGCGGCGGCGGCGGGGCGCTCCAGGAGCGGCAGCTCACTGAACAGGATCGACAGGTTGACCGTGAAGCGTCCATTCAAACGCGTGTGCTTGGAAGCGGCAGTCACGTCAATCACCTTTCACACTCTGGGGTCGCTCTTTGAAGAGCCCCGACTTCCACGATCCGGAAGAAGGATTCTGCTTGGTGGAAGCATGCTCGGGAAGTCCGCAGGGTGTCAACCCCGCCGCAACAATTTGTTGAAGAGGCTGGTCCGCCGACCCCTTCCCTCCCCCGGCCCGCTCGCTACAGTGAGCGGGTGCGATTGATGGTGGAGTTCACGACAGAACCGTTCGAGCTGGACACGTTCCCCGAGCACGCGGTCGCCGCGCGGCGCGTGGTCGACGAAGCCGGCCTGGCCGTCGCCGTCGGCCCGTTCGGGACCGGCGCCGAGGGCGAGGCCGACCAGGTCCTCGCCGCGGTGACCAAGCTGCTGCGCGAGACCCTGACCGCCGGGGCGACCCGGATCTCGGTCCAGGTCAGCGTCCTCGGCGAGGACGAGAACCGGAACAAGAACCCGGAAGGAGTGGGTACGCAGTGAGCAACGCCCTGGAACACCCGCTCGCCGCGGCGATAAAGCCGCTGCTGGACGCGGTGGGCGCGACTCCGGTCGCGGTCGCCGACGCCCGCCCCGAGGACGTGGTGCTGGAGTGGGAGGGAGCGCCGGCCATCGCCGTCCGCCTGCCGCACCTCAGCAGCGCCCTGGACCGGCTGCTGGCCGAGATGACCCGCCAGTTCGACGGGCGCCCGCTGGCCGAGCTGGACCGCTGGGAGAAGCAGCGCGTCGTCGCCCTGTTGGAGGAGCGCGGCGCGTTCACCGTCCGCCACGGGGTCGAGACGGTGGCCACGGCGCTCGGCGTGAGCCGGTTCACGGTGTACAACTATCTGAACCGCCAGGACGGTACGAGCGGAACGAAGACCGGCTGACCGGTCGCGTCCCGCCGCTGCGGCCAGTCTGTCCCGGTGGACACACCGGGCACACTTGGCGAATCGCACACGAAACCGGGCAGTAACGGGCCCCGTCTCAAAACGTAACCACCAACCGTTCAACAAAGTGTTGACGACCGGGGGTGGTGGATCTAGCTTTTGCGGGTGGCACCACTCTTCAGGAGGTCCACCCGTGACCAACCACCCCCGAACGTCTCCTGACGCGGCCGGCGCGCTCGACGCGCTGGCGGCGGCTCCCGCCGCCGAGCTGACGGAGACCCTGCTGGAGATCTGCTCCAGCCCCAGCTGGGCCGCAGCCGTCGCGGCCTCCCGGCCCTGGGCCGACCGCGACGCGCTGCTGGCCGCCAACACGGCCGCGATGGCCGCGCTCACGGTCGGCGACCTGGCCGACGCGATGGCCGGCCACGCCCGGATCGGCAAGCCCAAGTCGGGCGACGCCACCTCCGAGCGCGAGCAGGCCGGCATCCAGGGAGTGGACTCCGCTCTCCTCGATGAACTGCACGAGGCCAATGCCGCCTACGAGGCGAAGTTCGGCCACGTGTTCCTGATCTGCGCGACGGGCCGCACCGCGGACACCATGCTCGCGTCGCTGCGCGAACGCTTCCCCCACGACGCCGCCACCGAGGCGGAGATCGTCCGGGGCGAGCTGCGCAAGATCAACGACATCCGTATCAACCGCCTCCTCGACGAAGCCTGAGCTTCTGACAGAGCGTCACATCCTGCCATCAGTAAGGTCACTTCACCCATGACTGGCATCTCCACGCACGTGCTCGACACCAGCCTCGGCCGCCCGGCCGAGGGTGTCCCGGTCGAGCTCGCACTGCACACCGAGGGTGGCTGGCAGGTGCTCGGCACCTCCGCCACGGACTCCGACGGCCGGGCCAAGGACCTGCCGGCCGTGGAGGCGGGCTCGGTCGTCCGGCTCCTGTTCGACACCGACGCGTACTTCGCGAAGAAGTCGGACGAGACGCCGTTCTTCCCCGAGGTCTCGATCGTCTTCACGGTCGCGCCCGCGCAGCACCACTACCACGTGCCGCTGCTGCTCAACCCGTTCGGATACTCGGTCTACCGCGGAAGCTAGACCGCAGAAGAAGCTTAGGAGCCTAGCCATGGCCCACGTGCTCGGTCAGAACCAGTACGGCAAGGCGGAGAACCGCATCGTCCGCGTCTACCGCGACAGCACCCGCCACGAGATCAAGGACCTGAACGTCTCGGTCGCCCTCTCGGGTGACCTCGACGACGTCCACCTCACCGGCTCCAACGCCAACTGCCTGCCCACCGACACCACGAAGAACACCGTCTACGCCTTCGCGAAGGAGTACGGGATCGAGTCGGCGGAGGCCTTCGGCATCACGCTGGCGAAGCACTTCGTGGACAACAACGAGCCGATCCACCGCGCCCGGATCCGGATCGAGGAGTACACCTGGGACCGGATCAAGACCCCGGACAACTCCTCCCGGTTCATCGGCTCGGAGGAGGTCGGCCACTCCTTCTCGCGCAACGGCGGCGAGGTCCGGACCTGCGAGATCACCTACGACGGCACCACCGTCCAGGTCATCTCGGGCCTGAAGGACCTGGTCGTGATGAACACGACCAACTCGGAGTTCTGGGGCTACATCAAGGACAGGTACACCACCCTCAAGGAGGCGTACGACCGCATCCTCGCCACCCAGGTGACGGCCCGTTGGAAGTACTCCTTCACCGGCGTCGACAACGAGGCCCAGCCGAACTGGAACCGGTCCTACGCGCACGTCCGCCGCCACATGCTGGAGGCGTTCGCCGAGACCTACTCCTACTCGCTGCAGCAGACCCTGCACGCGATGGGCACCCGGGTCCTCAACAACCGGGCCGAGGTGGACGAGGTCCGCCTGGAGCTCCCGAACAAGCACCACTTCCTCGTCGACCTGGAGCCGTTCGGCCTCAAGAACGACAACGAGGTGTACTACGCCGCCGACCGGATGTACGGCCTGATCGAGGGCACCGTGCACCGCGAGGGCGTCGTACCGGTCATCCCGGTGGCCTGATCCGGGAACCCCCCGTGAACCCCGTCCAGTACCAGCGCACGTACCGGCCCGCCCGTCGCCCGCCACCACCCTTCCAAGGGCGCGCTGCGCGCGACACCGCTGTCGCCGGACGGTACCGGACGGTCTCCCGCACAATCCGCTCCACCCGCTCCACCTGTTTCCGCTCCACCTGTTTCTCCACCCCCACCAACCGGAGATCGTGCTCGCCTCACGGCGGCCGGCCCGGGGAGCCGGAGGAACTGCCCGAGGGACTCTTGCACCGCCGTCCCGCCCTCGGGGGGCCTCCAGCGCCACGGGCGCGCCGAGAGCCACGAGCGCAAGAGGGGCTCGACATGGCACTCCGCTCCACCAGAACCACTGACGGCGGTTCCACTCCTGACGGTCCTTCGCGACCGGACGGTGTGTCACCCGGTTCGCCCGATACACCGTCCGGAAGCGAGGTCCACCCCGTGGACGAGCTGCTGCCTCCGGTCAAGCTCATCAGTACCGGTCTGCAGCACGTCGCCGCGATGTACGCGGGCGTCGTGGCGCCCCCGCTCATCGTCGGCGCCGGCGTGGGACTCTCCCCCGCCGAGCTCGCCCTCCTGATCTCGGCCAGCCTGTTCACCGCAGGTCTGGCCACCCTCCTCCAGACGCTGGGCGTCTGGCGGATCGGTGCACGGCTGCCGTTCGTGAACGGCGTCTCGTTCGCCGGTGTGGCGCCGATGCTCGCCATCGCCAAGGAGCACGGCCCGAAGAACGCCCTACCGGTGATCTTCGGAGCGGTGATCGTCGCGGGGGTCCTGTGCTTCCTCGCGGCACCGTACTTCTCCAAGCTCATCCGGTTCTTCCCGCCGGTCGTCCAGGGCACCGTGATCACCCTCATCGGGGTGTCCCTGCTGCCGGTCGCGGTCAACTGGGCACGCGGCGGGGCTCCCGGCGCACCCGGTTACGGCTCCATGAAGGCCATCGGACTCGCCGCGTTCACCCTCGCCGCGGTGGTCCTGTGCAACAAGCTGCTCCGCGGCTTCTGGCAGCAGCTCTCGCTGCTCGTCGGTCTGGCAGCCGGCACCCTGCTCGCCTTCCCGCTCGGGCTCGCCGACTTCGGCGCGGTCCGGCAGGCGAAGATCTTCGCGCTGCCGTCCCCGTTCCACTTCGGCGCGCCGGTCTTCGACGCGGCGGCGATCGTCTCGTTCTGCATCGTCATGGTGGTCTCGATGACCGAGTCCACCGCCGACATGCTGGCTCTGGGCCGGATCGTCGAACGCGAGGCGGACGAACGGACGTTGACCGCCGGTCTGCGGGCCGACGGGCTGGCCTCCGCGCTCAGCCCGGTCTTCAACGGGTTCGCCTGCAGCGCCTTCGCCCAGAACATCGGGCTGGTGGCGCTGACGAAGATCCGCAGCCGCTTCGTGGTCGCGGCCGGCGGCGGCATCCTGATCCTGCTGGGTCTCTTCCCGGTGCTCGGCTCGTTGGTCTCACTGGTGCCGCAGCCCGTCCTCGGCGGCGCCGGGATCGTGCTCTTCGGCACGGTCGCGGCGAGCGGCATCCGCACCCTCGCGGAGGCGGGCATGGAGTCGGGCGGCAACACCATCCTGGTGTCCGTCGCCCTCGGGGTCGGCATCGTCCCGATCGCCGCACCCGACTTCTACGACGCCTTCCCGGAGGCCGTCCGCACGCTGATGCACTCCGGGATATCGGCCGGCTGCGTGATGGCCGTCCTGCTCAACCTGCTCTTCCATCACGTCGGTGTCGGCCGCCGGTCCCCGGCCGGCGAGACACCCGGCGCGACGGTGCCAACGGCGACACCGTCCTGACCGGTAGGGGCGCGCACTGCACGTCGCGCGCCCCTACCCTCCCCCCATAGGAGAAACACCATGGCAGTCCAGCCCCCGCCCGCCGACCAGCGGATCGTGATCGAGAACGTCGCGATCGCGACGGTCGACGCCAACGACACCGAGTACGCCCGCGGCCACGTGGTCGTCCTCGGCAACAAGATCGAGTCGGTCGGCAACGGCCCCGCCCCGCAGTGGCTGGACAACGTGGTGCGCCGCATCAACGGCGAAGGCCATCTGATCACCCCGGGCCTGGTCAACACCCATCACCACTTCTACCAGTGGATCACCCGGGGCATGGCCCAGGACAACATCCTCTTCGACTGGCTGGTCGCGCTCTACCCGACCTGGGCCCGGATCGACGACAAGCTGGTGCACGCCGCCGCCCAGGGCTCGGCCGCCGCGCTGCTCAAGTCCGGCTGTACGACGGCCAGCGACCACCACTACGTCTTCCCCAAGGGCGGCGGCGACATCCTCGGCGCCGAGATCGAGGCCGTCCAGGAGCTCGGCATGCGCTTCACCGCGCTGCGCGGCTCGATGGACCGCAGCAAGAAGGACGGCGGCCTGCCGCCGGACCACGCGGTCGAGAAGACCGAGGACATCCTGATCGCCTCCGAGGCGGCCGTGGACAAGTACCACGACGCCTCCTTCGACTCGATGCTGCAGATCGCCATCGCGCCCTGCTCCCCCTTCTCGGTCTCCACCGAGCTGATGCGCGAGGCCGCCGTGCTCGCCCGCCGCAAGGGCGTCCGGCTGCACACCCACGGCTCGGAGACGGCCGAGGAGGAGCAGTTCTGCAAGGAGCTGTTCGGCATGGGCCCGACGGACTACTTCGAGTCCACCGGCTGGCTGGGCGAGGACGTCTGGATGGCGCACTGCGTCCACATGAACGACTCGGACATCGCCAAGTTCGCCGAGACCGGCACCGGCGTCGCGCACTGCCCGTCCTCCAACGCCCGCCTCGCGGCCGGCATCGCCCGGGTACCCGACATGCTCCGCGCGGGCGTTCCGGTCGGCCTCGGCGTGGACGGCACCGCCTCCAACGAATCCGGTGAGCTCGGCACCGAACTGCGCAACGCGCTGCTGATCAACCGCCTGCACGGCTCCCCGACCGCGCTGACCGGCCGCAGCGCGCTGCGCCTGGGCACCATGGGCGGCGCCCGGGTGCTCGGCCGGCAGAACGAGATCGGCTCGATCGAGGTCGGCAAGCTCGCCGACCTGGCGCTCTGGAAGATCGACGGCATCATGCACTCCTCGATCGCCGACCCGGTCGCCGCCCTCACCCTCGGCGCCCTCCCGCCGCTGGCGCTGCTCCTCGTCAACGGCAACGCCGTCGTCGAAAAGGGCAACCTGACCACGGTCAACGAGGAGAAGATCGCCCTGGACTGCGCCCGGGCCGCCAAGGAGCTCGCCGCACGCGACTGACACCCGTCAGAACCGACGACACCCTTCGGAATCCACACCCCTCGACTCCGGGTGACGTGCCAGGGACGGCGCGCCACCCGGACTCCGCCCCCTGCGGGGGGACCGGAGAGCAGCCCCGGGCTCACGGCGAGAGTCCGGGGCTGTCACCTTTCCGCCGTATTCGCGGCGAACGCACGGGTAACCCTCAAATAACCCTCAAATAAAGTGACAGAAAAGAAGCAGACCTTCATTCCGGGGTTACCGGGGGCCGAATACCGGGGTTACCTTCGCCCAATGAATACGGACACCAGACCCCCCAGCGGGCAACTCCAAGCAGGCCTGAAGAACCGCCACCTCTCAATGATCGCCATCGGCGGCGTGATCGGCGCCGGGCTCTTCGTCGGCTCCGGCGCCGGAATCGCGGCGACCGGACCGGGCATTCTGCTCTCGTACGCGCTGGCCGGCATCCTGGTCGTGATGGTGATGCGGATGCTCGGCGAGATGGCCGCGGCCGATCCGCAGAGCGGTTCGTTCTCCGCCTACGCCGACCGCGCGCTCGGCAAGTGGGCCGGCTTCACGATCGGCTGGCTGTACTGGTTCTTCTGGGTCGTGGTGCTGGCGGTCGAGGCCACCGCCGGTGCGAAGATCCTGCACAACTGGGTCCCCGGTGTGCCGCAGTGGGCCTTCGCGCTGATCGTGATGGCCGTGCTGACCGCGACCAACCTGTTCTCGGTCGCCTCCTACGGCGAGTTCGAGTTCTGGTTCGCCGGGATCAAGGTCGTCGCGATCGCCGCGTTCATCGTGATCGGCGTGCTGGCGATCCTCGGCGTGCTGCCGGGCACCCACGCGGTGGGCGCGACCAACCTGACCGGCCAGGGCGGTTTCCTGCCGCACGGCGTCGGCAAGGTGTTCGAGGGCATGCTGACGGTGGTCTTCGCCTTCATGGGCAGCGAGATCGTCACCCTGGCGGCCGGCGAGTCGAGCGACCCGGAGAAGGCCGTCAGCAAGGCCACCAACAGCGTGATCTGGCGGATCGGCATCTTCTACCTCGGCTCGATCGCGATCGTCGTGACGCTGCTCCCGTGGAACGCGGCCTCGGTCAAGGGCAGCCCGTACGTCGCCGTGCTGGAGCATGTCGGCATCCCGGGCGCCGCCCAGGTGATGAACGTGATCGTGCTGACGGCGGTGCTCTCCTGCCTCAACTCCGGTCTCTACACGGCCTCCCGGATGGCCTTCTCGCTCGGGCAGCGCGGCGACGCGCCCCGGGCCTTCGCCCAGGTGAGCGGGCGCGGCGTGCCGCGTACGGCGATCCTCACCTCGGTGGTCTTCGGCTTCGTCGCGGTCTTCTTCAACTACACCTCGCCGGACACCGTCTTCCAGTTCCTGCTGAACTCCTCCGGCGCGGTCGCCCTCTTCGTCTGGCTGGTGATCTGCTTCTCGCAGCTGCGGATGCGCAAGATCATCGAGCGTGAGTCCCCCGAGCGCCTCACCGTCCGGATGTGGCTCTACCCCTACCTGACCTGGGCGACCATCGGCCTGATCGGCTTCGTCGTCGCCTACATGTTCACCGACCACGACGGACGGATCCAGATGATCCTCTCGCTGGTCGCGGCCGCGATCGTGCTCATCGCCGCGGCGATCGTCAACCGCCGCCGGGCCGCCGCCACCGCCGCCTCGGCGCCGAGCGCCGAGGCCGTCCGGCCGGGCGTCCGCTCGGCGGTCTGACCGGCTCCCCGCGGGGCGCTCCGGCCGGCAGGCCGGCCGACGCGGGAGGCGGAAGGCGCGGCAGCTCGCGCCGTCCTCCTCCCGCGTCCCGCGTCGCGCGCGGGCGGGACGGCGTGCCCGTACCCGCATGGGTTCCCGAGCCGCTGGCGCGGACACCCCGGCTGGTGGCAGGGTCGGGTGCCTGCCGTCAGTGATCACGAGGAGGCCGAGGATGCCGGAGCACGCGCACACCCCACAGGTACGGCTCCGGCCGTGGTCGGAGGCCGACCTCGCCCTGCTCACCCTGACCAACACTCCGGAGATGACGGCCCACCTCGGCGGCCCCGAGCCCGAGGAGAAGCTCCCCGAGCGCCACCGGCGCTACCTGGCCGTGGGCGCGAACGGGACGGGCCGGATGTTCACCGTCGTGCTGTCCCGGACGGGTGAGACCGTCGGCAGCGTCGGCTACTGGGAACACGTCTGGCAGGGCGAGACCGTCTACGAGACCGGCTGGGGCATCCTGCCGCCGTTCCAGGGCAGGGGCCTCGCCGCCGCCGCCGCCCTGGCGGTGATCGACGCGGCCCGGGCCGAGGGCCGCCACCGCACGCTGCACGCCTTCCCGTCGGTCGAGCACACCGCCTCCAACGCGATCTGCCGCAAGGCCGGCTTCACCCTGCTGGGCGAGGTGGAGTTCGAGTACCCGAAGGGCAGCTTCCTGCAGTCCAACGACTGGTGCGTCGAACTCGGGGGCTCCGACCTGTAACACCCCCGAGGGTGGCGGCGTGAAAGGGTTGACGTCGCAACCTGGAAGGACATCTCGGTGGGGGAAACACCCGCGGACTATCTGGAGTTCGCCCACGCCCGCAGCGGGCAGCTGTTCCGTACAGCCTGCCTGCTCACGGGCGACTGGCATCTCGCGGAGGATCTCGTACAGGAGACGCTCGCGAAGATGTACCGCTCCTGGCACCGGATCGACCGTACGGAGTCCCCGGTGGCCTTCGCGCACACCGTGCTGGTCCGGACCTTCATCTCCTACCGGCGCCTGCGCAGGTCCGGCGAGCGCCCCTCCGGGCGGCTCCCGGAGTCGACGGCCCGGACGGACGACCCGGCGCTGCGGCTGACCCTGATCGACGGGCTCGCCCAGCTCGGGGCGAAGGACCGGGCGGTGCTGGTCCTGCGGTACTGGGACGACCAGTCGGTGGAGGACACCGCCCACATACTCAGGATCTCGACCGGGACCGTCCGGACCCGCAGCTTCCGGGCGCTGCAACGACTGCGGCAGGTCCTCGGCCACGACTTCGCCGAACTGGCACGCCTGTGACCGGGCCTCGACCCTCCTCATCCCGCCCGGAGTCCCTCCCGGAATCGCGCCCGGACCGAACGGAGAACACGGTGTCCCCCGACGAGCAGTTCGGGCAGGCCATGCCCGAGGCGATGGACCACGCCGCCCGGCAGTTCGCCCCGCACAGCCCCGACCTGGTCCAGCGCGCCACCCTGCGGGGGCGGCGGCTGCGCCGCACCCGGCGGGCGCAGTTGGGCGCCGTCACCGTCATCGCCCTCGGTGGCACGGTCCTGGGGCTCAACCAGCTCACCCCCGCCACCTCACCGACCAGCGGCCGGCCCAGTGCGCCGCCGTCCCCCACCTACCGTCCGCCGGTCTACAGCCCGCCGACCGTCCCCCGCTCGGGGTCCCTCTACGAACAGTTCGCCGCGCTGCTTCCCGAGCGGGGCCACAGCACGGAGGTCGAGAGCAGCGGCTCGTTCACCGACGGCCGCCTCAGCGGGATAGTGCGCAGCCGCCTGGTGTTCTACGACGGGCACGGCGGGACCACCGTCACGCTCAACGTGAAAGATCCGGATCCGCTTGCACCGGCCTCCCCACTGGACTGCCCCCCGGTCGGGGAGGAGTGCGGGACGCTGCCCGACGGCACGCAGGTCGTCGCCGGGCGGTTCACGCCCGGCAACGGCCTGGTCAAGGCGGGAGTCCAGGTGCTCCGTCCCGACGGCCGACTCGTGGACATCCTGGAGTACAACACCGACGACCTCATCGTCGGGGGCGGCAACCTGCCCCTGGCCGAACCGGCCCTGAGCCTGGACGAACTGACGGCCGTGGCGCTGAGCCCGCACTGGGAGAAGTGAGCCGTCGGCGCACGGGAGACGCCTGAGGGGGTACGGCCTGGGCCGTACCCCCCTCAGAGGGCTCAGGCGGTGCGGCCCAGGGTGGCGAGGTAGGCGCGCCAGCCGCCGAACTCGGTGATCTCCTTGTGCACGCCGCGCTGCTCCTGGCCCCGGGCCAGCAGCATGGAGAAACAGGCGCTGCCGTCGGCGAGTTCGATGATGCCGAGCTCCAGTTCCGCCGGCTCGCCGGGCAGGATGACGTCGCGCAGGTGCTCCAGGCCGACGTCGTAGAGCTCGCCCTCGATGGCGGTGTCGACGGCCGGGTCGGGGAGCAGGCCGGGGCAGACGTCGCGGATGGAGAAGAAGCGGTAGCCGGGGGCGGTGGTCACCGGGCCGATCAGGGCGTCGGCGACCGAGTGGTGGAACGGGCCGCCGACCATGGCCTGGCCGTTGAAGAAGATACGCGCCATCGGATGGCCTCCTCGGGATGTGACTGTGGCCGGGGGCAGAGACCCCCGGCCACAGCCGTACGGATCGGAGCAATCGAACCGGCCGGTGCTACAGCTTGGCAGGCGGCAGGGCGATCGCCGATAGATAGATTGGGCGCAGCCGAGCAGGCGGCCCGGCGGCTCAGCCCAGCAGGGGCAGCGCGGGCAGGGTCAGGAAGTCCGCGAACTCCTCGGCGAGCGAGACCTGTTCGAAGAGTTCGGCGGCCTCGGCCCAGCGCCCACCGGCGTAGGCCTCGGCGCCCAACTCGGCGCGCAGTGCGGCGAGTTCCCCGGCCACGAGCCGGCGGACCAGCTCGGCGGTGGCCTTCTCGCCGGTGTCGGAGAGCACCACGCCGTTGTGGATCCACTGCCAGATCTGCGAGCGCGAGATCTCAGCGGTGGCGGCGTCCTCCATCATGTTGAAGATGCCGACCGCACCCAGACCGCGCAGCCAGGCCTCGATGTAGCGGATGCCGACCTGGACGGCGTTGTGCAGACCCGCCTCGGTGCAGGTGCCGCCGGCGCCCGCGATGTCGAGCAGCTGGGCGGCCGTCACGGCCTCGGGGGAACCGGGGTTCTCCTTCTGGTTCGGACGGTCGCCGAGCACCGCGTCGAACGAGGCCCGGGCCACCGGGACGAGGTCCGGGTGGGCGACCCAGGAGCCGTCGAAGCCGTTGGCCGCCTCGCGGTCCTTGTCGGTCTTGACCTTCTCGAACGCGACGGCGTTGACCTCGGCGTCGCGGCGGGACGGGATGAACGCGGCCATGCCGCCGATGGCGTGGGCACCGCGCTTGTGGCAGGTCTGCACCAGCAGCCGGGCGTACGCGGCCATGAACGGCGAGGTCATGCCCACGCTGTTCCGGTCCGGCAGGATGTAGTGGTCACCCGCGTCGCGGAAGTTCTTGACGATCGAGAACAGGTAGTCCCAGCGGCCCGCGTTGAGCCCGGCGGCGTGGTCGCGCAGCTCGTAGAGGATCTCGTCCATCTCGAAGGCGGCGGTGATGGTCTCGATCAGCACGGTGGCACGGATGGTGCCGTGCGGGATGCCGACGGCGGCCTGCGCGTGGGTGAAGACCTCGTTCCAGAGCCGGGCCTCCAGGTGGCTCTCGGTCTTCGGGAGGTAGAAGTACGGGCCGGAGTTCGGGTCCTCGGCGCCGCGCGCGAGCAGCCGGGCGGCGTTGTGGAAGAAGTACAGGCCGAAGTCGAAGAGCGCGCCGGCGACCGGGACGCCGTCCACCAGCAGGTGGTTCTCGTCCAGGTGCCAGCCGCGCGGGCGGACCACGACGGTGGCGAGCTCGGCGGCGGGCTTCAGCGCGTACGCCTTGCCGGCCGGGGTGCTGAAGTCGATCCGGCCGAGGTAGGCGTCGATCAGGTTGACCTGGCCGCTGACCACGTTCTCCCAGGTCGGCGAGGTGGCGTCCTCGAAGTCGGCCAGCCAGATCTTCGCGCCGGAGTTGAGCGCGTTGATGACCATCTTGCGGTCGGTCGGTCCGGTGATCTCGACCCGGCGGTCCTGCAGCGCCCGGGGAGCCTCGGCGACCTTCCAGTCACCGGCCCGGACGGCGGCCGTCTCGGGGAGGAAGTCGAGGGTGCCAGCCGCGGCGATCTCCGCGCGGCGGGACTTTCGTCGGGTCAGGAGCTCCTGGCGTCGGCCTTCGAAGGCACGGTGGAGACCGACGACGAAGGCGACCGCCTCCGGCGTGAGCACCTCCTCGGCGCGGGCGACGCGCGGACCGGCGACAGTGACGACCGGAGCGGCGGGAGCAGCGCCTGGGGGTACCCCCGGCCGGAGGCTGGGGGCGGGTCCCTGATCTGCAGCCATGGACAGGACACTCCTTGCACGGTATGAGCCAGCGAAGGAAGTTCCGGTGGGAACTTCCTTGATCTGAAACCCGCCTACCGGTGGGTTTCGTTCTGTAAGGTGGAGAGTAGTTTCCGCGATACAGAATTTCAACGCTTTGTTGAGATTGATCGCTGGGACTCTACTCCTCCCCCGACAGCGAAGGGAACGCCGGTGTCCAGCACCCCCGCCACAGCACCCACCGGAACCGACCGGGCCACCGGCGGCGTGCAGTCCGTCGAGCGCGCCTTCCAGCTCCTGGAGGCGCTGGCCGACTCCGGCGGCGTGGCGACCCTGAGCGAGCTCTCGGGCGTCTCGGGTCTGCCGATGCCGACCATCCACCGCCTGATTCGTACCCTCGTACAGCAGGGGTATGTCCGCCAGGACACAGCCCGTCGGTACACACTCGGCCCCCGGCTGATCCGCCTCGGCGAGACCTCCGGGCGCCTGCTCGGCAGCTGGGCCCGCCCCTTCCTCGCCGAGCTGATGGAGGCCACCGGCGAGACCGCCAACCTGGCCGTCCTGGAGGGCGGCGAGGTGGTCTACGTCGGGCAGGTCCAGTCGCGGCGCTCGATGCGGATGTTCACCGAGGTGGGCCGCCGGGTGCAGCCGCACTGCACCGGCGTCGGCAAGGCCCTGCTCGCCCAGCTGCCGGAGGACGAGGCCCGCGCGGTGCTCGGCAACCAGCCGCTCCAGGCCCACACCCCCTACACCGTGACCGACCAGGGCCGGCTCTTCACCCAGCTGGCCCAGGCCCGCGAGTCGGGTTACGTGGTCGACGACCAGGAGCAGGAGATCGGCGTCCGCTGCATCGCCGTCGCCGTCCCCGGCGCACCCACCCCGACCGCCCTCTCGGTCTCCGGCCCCGAGGCCCGCATCCGCGCCCTGGAGGAACAGGCCGGCAGCGCGGGCCTGGTCCCCGTGATGCGGGACATCGCCACCCGGCTCGGCCAGGTCCTGGCGCCGTAGCGCCCCCGCACCGCCCGGAGGCCGGCCCCGCTGCGAACGGGGCCGGCCGGGGCCGGTCTGCTCCGGGGATCCTGGGCTACGCGGCGAGGGCGCCGTCGACCAGCAGGGCGGCCGACCCCTGGACGGCGTACCAGGCCAGGGCCTCGCTGATGCGCAGCAGGTCGCGGTGGGCGCAGACTGCGGAGAGCTTCTCCGGGGTGGTCCAGCCGGAGCCCGGCGGGTCCGGATTTCGGGCCTGGGCCTGGGCTGTCCGGGCTGCCTGGTCGTGCGTCAGCCGTACGGCGAAGACGAAGGCGTACCCCTCGCGGCTGCCCGTGGACGGGGCGGCGGGCGAGTAGTCGACGGCGGCGAGGTCGGCGCCGGTGAACGGCAGGGCGATCCCGAGCTGCGCGGCGACCAGGCGGCGGACGGTGCGGTGTGCGGGTTCGTCCTGTCCGGCCTGCCCGCCGGGCAGCCGCCGGTACGGACCGCCGGCCGCATCGAGCAGGAGCACCCGCTCGTCGTCCGGGTGGACCAGTACGGCCTGGCCGGCGATCCGCCGGGGCGGCGGACTCGTGAGGGACGTTCGACCCCGGGTCATCCGGCTAACTCCGTTCGGTTCTCAAACAGCTGCGCGCGGAGCCGGACCCGCTGGACGTACCGCCCGGCCCGCTCGAAGCCGGTCAGGCAGTACGGGAGGGTCACCAGCCCGCTGTCCGCCGGGATCTGCGGCCCCGGAGCGACAAGCGTCTGACGGTCGCAGCAGACGCAACGCCCAAGCTGCCACTGGTGGTTGGGCGGCAGCGGGACGGGTGACAGTGCGGGCGCGGTCATCCCCGCCGCCGCATGAACGGCCCGGAGGCGCTTGCGCAGACCATGACCAGCGGGCATGCGGTGAACATGAACAGCATGACCCGGGTCGAGAAGCTCGCGCCGTCACCGAGCGGCAGCATCACCAGCAGCCCCGCACCCACACTCACCACGACGGTAACCGCCGTGGCGATCAACAAGCCGGCCGAAGAGCTGCGCCGGGGGCTCACTGCTCCACTCCACTTCCACTGCTGCCTGTCACCGCGAGCAGGCTCCGGCACCGGGCGCACGAACAACCTTCGTACGCCTGCGGGATGAGACCGGTCGCCCGCCGGGAGAGCTGGGGGTCGTAGTCGTCCAGCGGCGACCAACTCGCGGGAAGCCCAAGGGAACTGAGGGCCCGCTGCGTCATCCTGGGCCGAGAGGCGGCCGGGGTGGCCGGGGTGTTCTGAGCGCTCACTGCGCCCCCTTCCGTCGTTCTGTGTATCAGCATCGGCACACAGAGCTACGATCGGAAGCGTTTGAACTCTCCAGTTCCGGTGACTTTAAATAGGGGCGATCTTGAACCGTCGGACACTTGATCCAACGTCATCCCCCTTGGCCGCACTCTCTGTTCAACTTCGCAGGTCCAGAGAAGGGCGCAATCTGACTCAGGTCGAACTTGGCAAGCTTGTTCGCTACTCCAACGTGTACATCTCGAACGTCGAGACGGCGAAACAGGCTCCGAGCTTAAAGTTCGTAACGCTGGCCGACCAACACCTGGGGACCGACGGCGCTCTGACGCTCTTGTGGTGGAGTTGGAAGAACGGCGCCCTGATTCCAGGCTTCGCCGAGTACACCCCCAAGGAACGAAAGGCCATCGCCATAAGGCTGTTCGAGACGGACATGGTGCCGGGCATCCTTCAGCATCCGGAGTACGGCAGTGCCTACGAGTCGGCCATCGTGCGACGCGGCGAAGCCACGAAAGCACAGGCGGAGGAACGCCTCAGCCTCCTGGCAGTGCGACAGCGCAAGTTGGACCAGCCAGCGGCTATCCATGCCGTCCTGGATGAGGGAGTCCTACATCGCCCCATCGGGGGCCCGATCGTCATGACGAAACAGCTCAGCCACCTGGAACGGCTCAGCGAACGACCCAACGTACTCCTACAGGTTGCGCCCTACCGACTCGCGGAAGATCGGCCGTTGTCCCACGCGGTGACCCTGCTCACCCTGCCGAACCGAACCATGGTCGGTTACACGGAGACACTCCAGAGGGGGTACCTGGAGCAGGACGCCGAGACAGTTGCCGGCTGGGCCGGAAAGTACGATCGGCTCCAGGTGGACGCACTGAGCCGGGCCGACAGCCTGGCCGTGATCCGTGAGGTACGGAAGGAACTTGAGACCCATGGTTGACCTATCCGGCGCCCCCTGGCGCAAGAGCACGCACAGCAACGGCGGAGGCGGCTGCATCGAGGTTGCCGACGGTTTCCCCGGCGTGGTCCCCGTCCGCGACTCGAAGGACCCCGAGGGCCCGGCGCTGGTCTTCCCCGCCGACGCGTTCGCCTCGTTCGTCGCTGCGGTCAAGGCCGGCGACTTCGGCAGCGTCTGACCGGAAGAGTCGGCGAGACCCCGCTACCCCGTTCGGCGTAGCGGGGTCCTGGCGTTTTCCCCGGGTCGGGCCGGTGTGGGGCGTCAGCCGAGGGCGAGTGCTCCGACCTGGGCGGCTGTCACCTGGAAGACGGTGAGTTCCGGCTCCGCGCCCACGGCGCGGAACAGGCGGGGGGCCGCTGTCAGCTTCGGGTCGGCGCGGACGGCCTCCAGGGCGGCCAGGTCCCGCCAGAGGCTCTGTACCCGCCAACGCCCGCCGGGGCCCCGCAGCAGTTCCGTCCTGATCAGCCCTTCGGGGAGCGGGCCGGCCACCAGCTCCCGGTAGGACGTCACCAACTCCGCCTGGCGGTCGGTCGCGACCACGGCA
The DNA here is from genome assembly GCF_039529945.1 of Kitasatospora kazusensis. NCBI lineage: Bacteria > Bacillati > Actinomycetota > Actinomycetes > Kitasatosporales > Streptomycetaceae > Kitasatospora > Kitasatospora kazusensis. Next base: position 29,042 of record NZ_BAAANT010000005.1, read on the forward strand.
CTGACCTCGCTCAACACCTGTCCGGACATCGTCCTCACCTCCGGATTTCAGGCTACGCCGCTACGTTGGGTATGCACATCAGTACCTGACGCAGACAGGTGAGGACCATGCTCCGAGCAACGATCGCCGTGGCCGTGACCGTGGCAGTCGGCGCCACCCTGGGCGCCGCACCGGCCAAACTCCCCTCCGACTCCGATCTGGCCGTCGTCCGGCTCGATCCGGCCCCGGCCGCGCCGGGCGGCAGCACGACCGTGCACGGCTTCGTCGCCAACCTGGGCCCCGACCGGACGGCCTCGCCGTTCACCGTGCTGATCGACGTACCGGCCGGGTTCACCCTCCTGGCCGCGTCCTTCCCCACCGACTGCGTGACCTCGGCCGCCGGGCACCTGGTCCGCTGCACCTTCCCGCCCGGGCTGCCGTGGCTGCGGACGGCCACCGTGCTCGCGCCCGTCCAGGTGGGACGCGACGTGCCCCACGGCACGGTGGCCGAGGGGCACGTCAGGGTGTTCGGGCTGGACGACCGTCACCCGGAGAACAACAGCACGCCGTTCTCGCTCACGGTCAGCTGACCGTCAGCGGTAGACCCGCACGTAGTCGGCCTGCATGGTGATCGGCGCGGAGCCGGCCGGGCCCGGGTGGTACTGGCCCGCGCCCACCGACAGGTTCAGGATCAGGTACGCGGACCAGTTGCTGCCGACGCCGTGGCCGTCGGAGTACACCTTGACGCCGTTGACGTACCAGTCGACGGAGTTCGCGCCGTAGTAGGTGCCGATGGTCACCCACTGGTCGGGGGCGACGGCGCCCGCGTTGGTGTAGTAGTTCGAGCCGGACGTGACGTGGTTGGTCAGCTCCAGCAGGTTGGGGTTGTCGGGGTGGTACTCGAAGGAGTCGATCTCCCCGTTGCCGTTCTTCCAGGTCCACAGGGCGGGCCAGGCGCCGGAGCCGGCGGGCAGCTTGACCCGGGTCTCGGCGTAGTCGCCGGTCTTGACCTGGAAGCCCTCCTTCGAGCCCTCGGTGGTGAGGAAGCCGGTGTCCCAGGCCTGCTTGCCGTTCTCCAGGGTGTGGCTGGACGGGGTCGCGGTCAGGGTGGCGACGCCGCCCGAGACGCTCACGTTGTTGGTGTTGAGCCAGTCGAGCTTGTTGTCGTCCGGGTTGTGGTTCCCGTACTTGTACGAGGTGCTCTGGTTGCCGACCCAGCGGTCGCCCCAGCTGATCGAGCTGTTGAACTCGTCGGACCACGTCAGCGACTTGCCGGGGACGGGCGACCCGGTGGTCGGGGTGGGCGCGGGCGCCGGAGCCGGGGCGGGGGCCGGAGCGGGCGTCGGCTTCGGGGCGGGCGCGGGCGTCGGCTTCGGCGCGGGAGCCGGGGCCGGAGCCGGGGCCGGGGCTGGGGTGCCGTTGGAGACGGTCAGCTGGCGGGCGGCGAGGTTGTGCCACTGGCCGGCGTTGTCCTGCCAGAAGCCGAACTGGGTGTACGTCCCGGCCGGGAGGGTGCGGGCGCCGGTGGTGATCGTGACACCGGTCGGGCAGATCCGGACGTTGGAGTGGTTGCCCGGGAAGTCGAGGTTGTGGCCGGCCGCGTCACGGATGCCGACACCGACCGTCTTGGCGGTGAAGCAGGAGGTCGAGTGCAGCGTGAGGCTCGCCGTGGTGGCGGTGCCCGCGGTCATCGAGGTCGGGGTCAGCCGGTCCTCGCTGACGCCGGTGGCGGCGCTGGCCTGGCCCACGAGCGGGACGGTGACCAGGGCGGCGACGCCGGCTATCGCGCCGAGGCGCGCCGGGGAGGCAGAAATGCGCATGGAGAAGGTCCTCTGCGACGCCTGCGAGGTGAGCTGTCGGGTTCGGGCCCTGAGGAAGCCCGGCCGCCTGGGGAGCGGCTTCACCCCAAGCCGTACCGCGACCCACGAGCGGGCACGACGGTACGGCGACTGACCTGGTTCCCCCGCTCCTGTCCGTGTTCGGTGGTCGAGTGCCCGCCGGCGGGTGGACAGGACTCGGCGTCCCGACGGCAGGGTCCGCACAAAGCGGACATCCCGTGCAGGCTAGCCAGCTTGACCATGATCGAACAACGAGACGTCTCTCACATCGCACAGCCCGCAGCCGGGCGACCGCAGGGGGTCAGCGAGCGTCCGTACGGTCACCCCTGGCGGCCGACCACAGCAGACAAGTCCCTTGGGCACCAACCGAGTTACCAGCAAGTAGGGCGGCCCGCAAGAATCCGTACGCCCGGCGGGACCCTCGTGGGCACAGCCGCGTACCGGCTCAGTTCGCGGCGTGCATCGCGGCGGCGGTGATCACCCCGCCGACGACCGTGAACGTGCCGGTGAAGACCGTCACGGAGCCGTCGGTGTGGGTCGCGGTGACGCTCTCGGTTGCGGCAAAGCCCGAGACGAAGCTCTGGTAGTCGGAGCTGACGTTGCTGCCGCCCAGCTGCCAGGCCCGGCCGTAGTCGCGCGCGTCGATGGCTGCGACGTACGCGAGGACGACCGAGGCCGGGTCCTGGGAGGCGGCGGAGGCCGTGGTGCTCGGCGCTGCCGAGTCGGTCGCGGGCGGCGGGTCCGAGGTCGGCGACTCCGTGCTCGGGCTCGGGAGGGGTGACGGGGAGTCGATCCCCGGGGAGTCGTCGGGCGAGTCGTCCGGCGAAGGGCCGAGGGACGGATCGGGTGACGGGTCGAAGGTGGCGGAGCCGCTGCCGCCCGGGACAGAAGCCTTCGAGGGGATGGGATGTGACGGATGATCAGACGACATCAGGTGAACCGATACGCCGACAGCGGCGACAGCGGCCACCGCGAACACGATCCCGGCGGCGAGCAGCACCGGGCTGCGGCGGCCGCCCCCGGGTCTCGAACCGCGTCCCGGACGTGGCGTCGCCCGGGTCGGGAAGCCCGGCTCCGCGTCGGGTCCCGGCTCGCCGGGCGGCCGACGGCACCGGTGGACGCCCCCGGAAAGGAGCGGCTCACCGGGGTGCCGTTCGGATAGGTTGGTGGTCAAGGCCGGAGCCTCCGGCCGTCGCCACCAGGACGAGCCAGACGAGGAAGCCCCGAAGATGACCGCGCCCCTGCCAGGCTTCGCCGGACGCACCTACCTGTTCCAGGTCGACAACGGCGCCGCCTTCCGCAACGCCTACTCCGCCGACGGGACGCGGCTGCGCTGGGAGGGACTCGGCGAGTCGGCCGGCCAGTGGGAGGACGTCGGCCTGCACGTCGCCCACGTCGGCCCGGAGCTCTACTTCGTCAGCTGGACGGAGGCGAGCGGGATCACCGTCAGCCACGTGATGGACCTGGCCGCGCTGACCGTCCGGGTCTTCTGGACGTACGAGGGCGAGGGCGGCCGGGTCGGCGAGCTCCACACCGGCACCCTGGAGCCCCTCGCCTGAGGAACTTCCCGGACGACCGCCGGGGCGCCCATCCGGGCCCCGGCGGCGGAGCCGCTACGCGCCGGTCGGGACGGCGGGGGCGGCCGGGACGGTGAGGTGCTGGGAGAGCCACTCCAGCGAGGGCGGCAGCAGGCGGGTCCAGGTCTGGAAGTTGTGGCCGCCGGTCGGGACGGTGGCGGTGCTGACGTTCATCGGCTTCTGGATCGCGGCCTCGAAGGCGTCGGTCTCCTTCTTGTAGTCGCCGTCGCCCTCCTCGCTGCCGGAGAGCATCACCGAGATCGCGGGCTGCGGCAGGTTCTTCAGCCGCCACATCAGGTCGGCCTCGTCACGGCGCTGCCGGCTGCCCTTGAAGAGGTCACCGGTGGTCTCGTCCTCGGCGGCCTTGTAGTAGCCGGAGATCGAGACGGCGTTCGGGTAGACGTCGGGGTGGCGCATCGCGAGCTTCAGTGCGCAGTAGCCGCCGGTGGAGTTGCCCACCACGCCCCAGGCGTGCGGGTCGGCGGAGACCCGGTAGGAGGCCTCGATCACCTGGGGGACGTCCTTGGTGAAGTACGAGTCGGCCTGGGTGCCGCCCGGGATGTCCTCGCACTCGCTGTCGGCGGGCATCGCCGGGGAGGGGCGCATCAGGATCAGGACGGTCGGCTGCATCTTGCCGTCCTGCAGCAACTGGAGTGCGGCACCGGGGTAGTTGAGCCTGGTCACCAGGTTCTTGGCGTCACCGGGGAAGCCGGTCATCACCACGGCGGCGGGGAACTGGCGGTTCGCGTACTGCGGCTGGAAGTACTGCGGCGGCAGGTAGACGTAGGCGTCCGTGCTGAGCCCGGTCGCCGGACCGGCTATCCGGACCAGCTGGATCTCGCCGGCCTGCTTCGGGTCCCGTCCGATCGCGCCGCCGCCCTGGACGGCCGCCCGGCCGAGGTCCTGCACGGGCATGACACGGATCCTCCGCCCGCCCGCCGGGTCCTTGCCCGCGGTCTTGGTGTGCACGGTGACCGCACCCTGGTCGCCGGTGCCCAGCAGGTCGTCCCAACTGCTGTAGAAGGCGAAGTAGTTGTTCGCCACCAGCCCGAGCGCGCAGATCACCACGAGCTGCGTCCCCAGCAGGGTGCCGATCCGGCCCAGCACCGCGCGCCAGTTCCCGCCCGCCAGCCGCGGCCACACCCACACCGTCGCCGCCATCACCAGGACGGCGGCCAGCACCACCAGTGCCAGCACCTTGTGGCTCGTCAGGCCCATGTACCCGTTGCTCCCGTACTCGACCGGGCCCCCGGCCCGTCCCTGCGACCGACGGGACACCCCGGGTCGCCCACAGGCACGAACGCCGCGAACGGGGTACCAGGTTGCGCCGAACCCCGAGCCGATTCCAGGAAGTTCCCAGCCCGCTCCCACCGGGGGTCAAGTATGCACGTCCCCGGTGGGCCGGTGAGCGGGGCGGTGGCCGCCGGGCCCGCCGGCCGCCCGGACCCCCAGCCGGTTGCCGGCCCACCTGATCACGGCACCGACCAGGACGAAGGCGACGGCCACCAGGGCACAGGCACCGGCGACCCGGGCGTAGCCGCGCGGCAGCCGGGGATCGAGGAAGGGGTACGGGTACCAGTCGACGGCCGCGCCACGGCTCAGGGTGTACACCAGGTAGAGCAGCGGGAAGGCCGCCCAGCCGAGCGCGGTGCGGCGGGAGACCGGGCGCAGCGGCGGGGCGGCCAGCCAGTCCGCCAGGAACACCAGCGGCATGATCCCGTGCACCACGGCGTTCACCCACGGGACCTGGAGCGGTACGTCCTCGCCGGAGAGCAGCAGGACGTAGACCAGCCCCGTGATCGCCAGGTAGAGCGTCACCGCACCCCGGATCCCGTCCGGCACCCCGGGGCGCGCGAGCAGGCCGAGCACTCCCCCAACGAGCAGCACCAGGACACCGGCGATGTTGCTCAGCACGGTGAAGTAGCTGAACAGGTTGACCAGTGAGGCGCCGTGGTCGGCGGTGTGATGTGCCTGTACGCCTACGGCCACGGCGGCGAGCAGCCCGAACGCCAGCCGCAGGACGTCCACCACGCGGTCGCGCATCGGCCCGGCCTCCGTTCCCTCCCGCCCATCATCGGGCGGCCCGCCCGCGGGGCCGGGCGGGCCGCCCCGGAGTGTCACCCGTTCGGGTCCCTGGGTGGGTGCGGCGGCGTACGTTCCGGACTCGCGCGGTTCCCCGCGCAGGGTGGGGCTCGTCAGGCGTGGGTTCCGCCGTCGATGCGGATCTCGGTGCCGGTGACGAACGCGCCGTCGTCGGAGGCGAGCATCGCGACCACGCCCGCCACCGCCTCGGGGCCGGCGAAGCCGTAGGGGCTGTCGGCCGGCTTGAGGGCCGGGGCGAGTTTGGCGAAGAGCGACATGTCGGCGTCCTCGGGGATGCCGGGGCCGCGGTTCTGGCCGCTCGCGCCGGAGGCGTCCGTCATGCCGCTGCTGATCGAGCCGGGGGCGACGGAGACCGCGCGCAGGCCCTGCGCGGCGTATTCGAGGGCGATGGCGTGGGTGAAGGACTGGATGCCGCCCTTGCTCGCCGCGTAGGCCGCCATGTAGGGGTGGGCGAAGGTGGCCGAGGTGGAGCTGAAGTTGACCACCACGCCGTGCCCGCTCGCCAGCAGGGCGGGCAGCGCCTCCCGGGTGACCAGGAACGTACCGGTGAGGTTGACGGCCAGCACCCGGTTCCAGAACTCCAGCGTGGTCCGGTCGGTGTGCGAGGAGCGCAGGATGCCGGCCGCGTTCACCAGGGCGTCCAGGCCGCCGAGCCCGGCGACGGCCGCCGCGACCCCGTCCCGCACCGAGGCCTCGTCGGAGATGTCCAGGACGGCGGTGGTGAGCCGGTCGGCGGTGCCGTCGGCGAGCGCGAGCTCGCGGGTGGCGGCGAGGCCGGACTCGGCGACGTCGACACCGGCCACGGCGCCGCCCTCCGCGAGGATCCTGCGGACGGTGGCCTGGCCGATGCCCGAGCCCGCGCCGGTGATCAGTACACGGCGGCCGTCGTAGCGGTTCATGGTGCTCTCCCTGCTGGGTGGTGCGTCGGACGTACGCGTCCGGGGCGGCCGCATGGGCCGGCCGCCGGACGCGCCTTCTCTTGCACGGTACGCCTAGATGGCACGATGTGCCACATACGCACACGGCGCCGCCCTGCCACTAGACTTCCGGTGTGTCCGAGACCACCCAGCGCCCGTCGCTGACCGAGCGCCGCAAGGCCGCCACCCAGCAGGAGATCGCCCTCGCCGCCGCGAAACTCTTCGCCGAACACGGCAGCGGCGACGGCGGCGACGGCAGGGGCGAAGACCCCGGCGGCACCACCGCCGAGGACATCGCCCGCGCCGCCGGCGTCTCGCTGCGGACCTTCTACCGGTACTTCCGCACCAAGGAGGACGCCGTCGCGCCGCTGCTGTCCGCAGGCGTCCGGCACTGGATCGCCGAACTGGCGAGCGGCCCGCCCGGCCTGCCCGGGCCGGCGGCACTGGAGCGCTCGGCCCGGATCGCCCTCGGCCCGGTGCCGGACCAGCCCGCCCTGGCGCTCGACTGGGTGCGCGGGCTCCTGCTGGTGACCCGGCACGACCCCGACCTGCTGGCCGTCTGGCACCGGGTGCACCACGACTCGGAGCTGGCCCTGGCCCCCGTACTGGCCGCCCTGGCCGGCCCCGGCGCCGACCCGCTGGAGGTCCGGCTCGCGGCGGCGGCCGCCAACACCGGCATGCGGGTGGCCATGGAGACTTGGGCCGCCTCCGGCGCCCCGGCCGACCGGGCCGGCGACCTGGCGGCCCGCTGCATCCGGGAACTGACGGCGGGCCTGCGGCTCTGGCAGGCCGGCGGCCCGGCCGCCTAGCGGGTGGCCCGGCCACCGGTCAGAGCGGTATCACCGCCACCGGGCAGTGCGCGTGGTGCAGCACCGCGTGGACGGCGGTGCCCAGGCGCAGGCCGAAGTGCTGGGTGGTCTCGTGGCGGGCCATCACCAACAGGGCGGCCTTGCGCGACTCCTCGACCAGGACCGCCGCCGCGGAGCCGGTGAGCTGCCGGGCGTGGAGCGTGACATCGGGGAACTCCGGCTGGACGGCGTCGACCACGCGGCCGAGCAACTGCTCGTGCAGGACGGCCTCCTCCCCGCGTTCGTCCGTCATCGGCGCCATGTGGCCGAGGCCGGCCGCCACCGTGGACCAGGTGTGAACGGCGTGCACCGGCAGGCCGAGCAGCTCGGCCTCGCGCAGAGCGAACCGCAGGATGACGTCGTCCCGCTCGTCGCGGATCGCGACCAGGATGTGGTCGGCCGCCTCCGGGGCGGGCCGCACCACCACCGCCGGGCAGACCGCGTGTGCGATGACCCGCAGGCTGACCGAGCCGAGCAGCAGGGCGGCGAAGCCGCCGTGGCCCCGGGTGCCGACGACGGCCAGTTCGGCGTGCTCGGCGGCGGTGAGCACGGCCGCCGCCGCCTCGCGGGGGACGACATCCCCGGTCAGGCGCACGGTCGGGTGGGCGGCGTGCAGCTTGCCGAGGGCCTCGTCCAGCACGGCCTGCGCGTTGCTCAGGATCAGGTCGGTGACGGCGGCGCCGGCCCGGGGCGAGAGCGTGACGGTGCCGGTGTTGACCGCGTGCACCAGGTGCAGTGCGCAGTCCCGTCGCTCGGCCTCGCGGGCGGCCCAGTCGGCGGCCGTCGCGGCGTGCGGTGAACCGTCCACCCCGACCACCACTCCTGCGGGGGATCTACCGCTCATGATCAACTCCGGTGGCGCTCGAAGGTGTGGCCCTCACCCACCAGCATGCCCCTCCCGGCGCCCCGGCGGCGGCCGGGACGGCCGGGACGGCCGCACGAAGATGCGTACGAAGGTACGCACAGGAGATCCCCTGACGGGGTCGACACCCGCGCGGCTATGGTGGGCTGATGTGCGGCGGCGACTCGCGGCGGCACTCGCGGCAGCGCAGCGGAAGCAGCGGTACCGGTGGCAGCAACGGCGGCGCCGCGGGACCGGCGGAGGAGATGATCATGAGTACGGTGGTGTGCCAGATCTGCGCCGGCACGGGACGCCTCGGCGGACTGCAGGGCGCCCTCAAGGGCGGCCTCCAGTGCACGCTGTGCGGCGGCATCGGAACGCGTACGGTCGACTCGCACGGCAACTGCGGGCTCTGCGACGGCACCGGCATGTACAAGCGCTACAGCGTGGACGCCGTCGGCAACAAGACCCTCCTGCGGGAGGAGATCTGCCGCACCTGCGACGGCACCGGCTTCCGGCCCAACGAGGCCGATCCGCCGCTGACCACGTTCACGACGTCCTAGCCGTCCGTACCGCCCGCAGCGCCCGTACCGTCAGCAGCACCCTCAGCACCCGCAGCACCCCGACGGCCGGGGCCTACCCGGCCGGGTGGCCCGGGCGGGAGAGGTGGAGCACCTCGTAGCGGGTGTCCCGGTGGTCGTCCGGCGCGGTGTCGTGCCAGAGGGCGAAGCGCAGCAGCTCCCAGCGGTCAGGGTCGAGTGCGACGGCGGCCGAGTGGAGCCCCGGGCGGCCGGCGAGCTCGGCCAGCGCGCGGGCGGTGGCCGCGGCGGGGTCGGCACCCTCGGGGAGGGCCTCGGTACGGCGGGTGGCGGTGCGGGGCGTCAGGCCCCGGGCCGAGTCGCCGTCCGGGCCGGGGTGGTGGCCGGTGCCCAGCCAGTGCCGCACCTGCGGACGCCCGAAGTCCGCGCTCAGGCCCGCGAACCCGGGGCCCTGGAGGAAGTCCGCCATCCCCTCGGCGGTGCGCCAGAGGTAGAACGGCGCGTACTGGTTGACCGGCGAGCCGGCCGTCCCGTGTTCGCGGATCAGGTAGGCCTTGAACCCGAGACCCGGGAAGTCGTCGAGCAGGTGGCCCCTGGTGGCCACCCGGTGCCGGATGATCCGCATGTCGTAGTCGGCGGGCAGAGTGATCTCGTACTGCATCGCCTGCATGGCGACTCCCCTGTCGTCGTCGGGTACCACCGGGTGCTGTCGCAGTGCCGCCGGGCGGCCCTTCCCCCCGTGCCGGGCCCGGGCGCTACCGGGCCCGGAGCAGGGCCAGCGCGCCCCGGACGGCCTGGTGGAACGGCTCCGGCGAGCCGGCGGCGCGGGCCAGCGCGTAGCCGCCCTGGACGATCGCGGCGACGGCCGCCGCGAGGTCGGCCGGGTCGGCGTCCGCCGTGAACTCACCGGCGGCCTGACCCTCGGCGACGACCGCGGCCAGCCGCCCGCCGAGCCAGGCGAAGGTCTCCTGGACGGGCCCGCGCAGCGCCGGGTCGGCCACCACCTCCGGGTCCTGGGTCATCCCGCCGATCGGGCAGCCGCGCAGCACGTCGCGCTCGGCCAGCAGGTACGCCTCGATCCGCCGGTACGCCGTGCCGGGGCCGGCCAGCAGTTGCCCGGCCCCGGCGCGCAGCTGCTCGGCGGTGCGGCGCAGGGCCGTGGCGGCGAGGTCGGGCTTGCCGGTGAAGTGGTGGTACATGCTGCCCTGGCCGACCCCGGCACGCTGCTGGATCGCCTTGGGGCTGGTGCCCACGTAACCCCGCTCCCAGAGAAGCTCACGGGTGGTCTCGATCAGCCTGTCCTGGGTCGTCACGGCGGCCAGTGTACCTACTGGTACGTACAGCGCGCCAGCAGGGACATGGTCACCCGAGGGCGCGGCGGACCGCCGGGGCGACCTCAGTGGCGAAGAGTTCCAACTGCTCGTGCTGGACGGACTCGGTGAGGCTGTCCACACCGATGCCCACCACCTCGTTGCCGAAGGCCTCGTGGTAGCGGTGGATCTTCTCGATCACCTGCTGCGGGCTGCCGACCAGCGCCCGGTACTTCTCCAGCGGGTGGAAGCTGTTGGCAGAGAACAGCGGGTCGCCGAAGCAGGCTGCCAGGTCGGTGGACTGCTCACTGGTCGCGCTGCCGTGCCAGACCGGGATCGGGTCCTGCGGCGGCCACGGGCCGGGCAAGGCCGTTCGGGCGCAGGGTGGTTCGGCTACGCGGTGACCGCGTCAGCCGCGCGGAGGACGGGTCAGCCGCGCAGCAGGACGGCGGCGAGCGGGACGAACCCGCCGTCACCGCCGCCGGTGTCCCCACCGGAGGTGCGCCGCAGCAGCGCCAGCGCGATCCGCTCGCCCTGCTCCTTGGCGCGGTCGGCGGTCGGACCGGCGTACCGGCCGTCCACGGCCGCCCGCCAGAGCTGGACCCAGCGCCCGAAGTGCGCGGCGGTCATGGGCCGCTGTCCGTGCAGGCCGGCGTGCGGGGCGAAGGCGTCGCGCCGGTAGGAACCGGTGCCGAGCAGCGCGCGCTCCCAGAAGTCGGTGATGTGCGGAAGGTGGGCTTCGAGGTCGAGCCCGGCGATCTCGGTGAAGTACGGGCCGATCAGCGGGTCGGCGAACGCGGCCAGGTAGAAGCCGCGCAGCAGCGGCTCCAGGTCCGCCCGGCCCGTGATGTCGGGGTGCGTGGTCATCGGGGCCGCTCCTCTCCGCCGTCCGCCCGTCCCTGCGACCAGCGTACGCGTCCGCGTCCGCCGGGTCGCCGCCCCCCGACCCGGGCGGTGAGCTGGCAGGATGACCGGCATGACGTACCTCGCGGCCGATGACCGCTACTCCTCCATGACCTACCGTCGGGCCGGCCGCAGCGGCGTACAGCTGCCCGCCGTCTCGCTCGGCCTGTGGCACAACTTCGGTGACACCCAGCCGCTGGAGGTGCAGCGCGCGGTGCTGCGCCGGGCCTTCGACCGGGGCGTCACCCACTTCGACCTGGCCAACAACTACGGCCCGCCGTACGGCAGTGCCGAGCGGAACTTCGGCACCCTGTTCGCCCAGGACTTCCGCCCGTACCGGGACGAGATGTTCATCGCCAGCAAGGCCGGCTGGGACATGTGGCCGGGCCCGTACGGCGACGGCGGCTCGCGCAAGTACCTGCTGGCCAGCCTGGACCAGTCGCTGGACCGGATGGGCCTGGAGTACGTCGACGTCTTCTACTCGCACCGCTTCGACCCGGACACCCCGCTGGAAGAGACCATGGGCGCCCTGGACTCGGCCGTCCGCTCGGGCAAGGCCCTGTACGCGGGCATCTCCAACTACCCCGCCGCGCAGCACCGGGAGGCCGTGGCGATCCTGCGCGAGCTGGGCACGCCGGTACTGATGAACCAGGCCCGGTACTCCCTGCTGGAGCGGTCGGTCGAGCAGGACGGCGTGCTGGACGCCGTCGGCGAGACGCAGACCAGCCTGATCGCCTACTCCCCGCTGGCACAGGGCCTGTTGACGGACCGCTACCTCAGCGGCGAGGTCCCCGCCGGGTCGCGGATGTCGGTGGGGCACTTCCTGAAGGAGGAGGCGCTCACCGGCGCCAAGCTGGAGCAGCTGCGGGCGCTCGCCGGGGTCGCCGAGCAGCGCGGCCAGAGCCTCGCGCAGCTGGCGCTCTGCTGGGTGCTGCGCGACCCCCGGGTCGTCTCGGTCATCATCGGCGCGAGCAGCGTCGCGCAGCTCGACCAGAACCTGGACGCTTTGCGCGGCGCCGCGCTGACGGACGGGGAGCTCGCGGAGATCGACCGGCTGAGCAGCTGAGACGCGGGGGGCTTGTTGGGGGGCGCGAGGGGGTGCGCTTTGGCGGAAGGCGCGGCAACGCTTCTTCCGGATTCGCGCAGTTCCTCGCGCCCCCAGAGGAGTTCACCGCTGTACGCCAAGAGGGGCGCGAGGGGGTGGCGTTTTGGCGGAAGGGTGCGGCGGGGCTTTCTTCCGATTTCGCGCAGTTCCTCGCGCCCCCAAAGGAGTGCACCCAGTTTGGGGCTAACGGTCGGCTGCGGGGGCGTACTTGTAGCCGACTCGGCGGACGGTCACGATGGTGTTCCGGTAGGCGTGGCCGAGCTTGCGGCGCAGTCGGGCCACGTGGACGTCCACGGTGCGGCCGTCGCCGACGTGGCCGTAGCCCCAGACGGCGGAGACCAGGTGGTCGCGGGTGTGTACGCGCTGCGGGTGCTCGGTGAGGTGGGCGAGCAGCTCGAACTCCAGGTAGGTGAGGTCGAGCAACTCGCCGTCCACCCAGGCGTTCCGCCGGTCCAGGTCGATGCTGATGCCCCGGGCGGCCGGGTGCGCGGGGCGGCCGGCGGGACGGGGCGCGGGCACGGAACCGGCTGCGGGTGCGAGTACGGGCCCGGCTGCGGTCGTGGGTGCCTCGGTCGGGACCAGCACCAGGTAGCCGATCACCGGGCGGCCGGCGGCTGCTTCGCCGAGCTGGGCGCCGTACTGCGCCAACAGCCCCTGGGGGATGGCCGATTGGGGCAGGGTGGCGACGACGGTGGCGCCTGCGGGCAGCGAGGTGAACAGCTCCGCCGGAGTGGGCTGGGGGTGGCCGGCCGGCTGCCTGGCCGGGTGTCGGCGCTCGGTGGCGGGCGAGGTGGCGGAGATCGGGGGAAGGGACCGGACCGCACGCAGGTGCGGGGTCGCGGAGGGCAGGGTGAGGATGGCCGTGGAGGAAGACATGGTGCCGCTCTTTCGCGCGTGAGGACGTGGGAGTTCGTCTGCGCGTCGACCGGGCCGAGCTGCCGGGACTGACCTCGGGTCAGTGGGCGGAGAGCCGGGACGCGCTGGGCGAACCCGGACACGTCTGGTCGAAGAGGTGCGGCTGTCGGGACGGCCAGAAAGGCTCAAGGTCGAAACGACCCTGGGCACTGTCCGCGACGATGTTCATGCGCTCATTGAACCAGATGAACGGCGTGTTGTGTCACCTGCCCTCGTTCAACGCCGGTGCGCCCCTCTCCGGGTGGCCGCCGCGTGCTCGACCAACCGGATCAGCAGCTCCTTGCCGTCCTCGCGGCGGCGGGCGTCGCAGAGCAGCACCGGAACCGCCTGGTCGAGGTCCAGCGCCGCCCGGACGTCGTCGGGGGCGAAGACCTCGGTGCCCTCGAAGCAGTTCACCGCGACGACGAACGGGATGCCGCGCTGCTCGAAGAAGTCCACCGAGGGGAAGCAGTCCGCCAGCCGCCGGGTGTCGGCCAGCACCAGGGCGCCGAGCGCTCCCCGGGCCAGCTCGTCCCAGACGAACCAGAACCGGTCCTGGCCCGGGGTGCCGAACAGGTAGAGCGCGAGGCCGGGCCGGAGGTCGATCCGGCCGAAGTCCATCGCCACGGTCGTGGTGCGCTTGGCCTCCACGCCCGAGACGTCGTCCACCGGGCGCCCGAGCTCGCTCAGTTGCTCCTCGGTGCGCAGCGGCCGGATCTCGCTGACCGCGCCGACCAGGGTGGTCTTGCCGACGCCGAAGCCGCCGGCCACCAGGATCTTGAGCGCGGTCGCGCTCCAGGGCGAGGAGGGGGCGGATGAGGAGGGTGCGGGTGCGGGCGGGGCGTCAGAGTGCACGGAGGCCATTGATCACGTCTCGCAGCAGGCGCTCGTCCGGTAGCTGGGCGAACGGAACGGGTCGGGCGACGTCGATCAGCTCGGCGTCGTGCAGGTCCCCGAGCAGGACCCGCACCACGCTGACCGGCAGGTCGGTGTACGAGCCCAGCTCGGCGACGCTCAGCGGCTCGTGCCGGCAGAGCGCCAGGATGGCGTGGTGCTCGGGGTCCAGGACGGGCGCCGCGCCCTCCGCGCCGGAAACACCGGAAGCGCCGGAAGCACCGGAAGCACCGGGATCGTCCGGCTCGGCGGCGGTGATCAGCGAGATCAGGTCGAAGAGGCCGTCGTCGGACGCCCTGGCCCGGCCGCGCGTCATCGAGAACAGGCGCACCACGGGGCCCGCGTCGTCGTCGAACCACCGGTCGTCGACCGGGGTGCGCGGCGCGAACAGGTCGGGCCCCGGCAGGCCGTCCCGGGCCGGTTCGGTCTCGGCTTCCTCGGTACTCATCGCCTCACTCATCTCCCCCGCGGCGCTGTGGACTGGACCGGACCGGACACGCCCTAGGCGCGCGGCTCGGCGGACAGGTGCTCGCCGACCCGCTTGACCAGCAGTGCCATCTCGTAGGCGATCTGGCCCACGTCCGACTCGGCCTCGCTGAGCACCGCGAGGCAGCTGCCGTCCCCGGCGGCGGTGATGAAGAGGAAGGCCTCGTCCAGCTCGACCATCGTCTGTCTGACCCCGCCGACCTGGAAGTGCCGTCCGGTGCCCTTGGCGAGGCTGTGGAAGCCGGCCGCCACCGCCGCCAGGTGTTCGGCGTCCTCGCGGGCGAGCCCGCCGGAGGTGCCGGTGGCCAGCCCGTCGCTGGACAGGATCACCGCGTGCCTCAGGGCCGCGACGCGTCCCACCAGGTCGTCCAGGAGCCAGTTGAGGTCTCCGGACGGCTGGGTCGTTGCGGTCATGATTCGGTTCCTTCCGCTGAAACAGGCTGAGCTTTTGGTACGGGTGGGGTCGGCGGTACAGGGCGTACCGGTGGTGCCAACGGCAGTGCGGGCTGGGCCGGGGCCGCGGCCAGCGCCTGCGGCACCGGGGCCGACATCAGCGCGGCCCGGGGCCGGGGCGGCTCGGGCGCCGCCGGGGCGGGCCCGGGGACGTCCGGGACGACGGTGAGCGAGGCGGGCTGCAACCGGTCGCCCCGGCCGCGCTTGTAGCCGCGCTGGAAGGAGGAGAAGGTCGACCTGGCCTCCTCCGGCGAGCGCTCCCGGCCGGCCTCGGCCGGCTCCGCCGTGGTGCCCGGCTTGAGCTGGGGCGCGAGGCTGGCCTGCCGTACCCGGCGGGGCAGCAGTCCGCCCGCCACCGGCGGAGCGGCGTGCGCCGGGTTCGACGGGGCGTCACCGGCGCTCTCGACCGGATCCTCGCCCGCCCGGCGGTGGCGCCCGGTGCCGCCGGAGGCGGCGCGGCGGCGCGGCAGGCCGCCCGGTGTACGGGCGGGCTCGGCGACCGCCGGGCGCGGTCCGCCGACCGGGCGCGGCACGGAACGCACCGGCTCGTCACCCGTGACGGGCGCCCCGGCGCTGCGCCGGTGCCCGCCGTCCTCGGCGAGCGCCGGAACGGAGGCCAGCTCGCGCTGGCCGCGCCGCGCCGGGGGCTTGGGGGCCGCCGTCGGCGCGGGCGGCGCCGGGGCGTCGCCGCCCTGTTCGACGGCCTCGGCGAGCAGTTCGCGCGGGATCAGCACCACTGCCGCCGTGCCGCCGTACGGCGAGGGCCGCAGGTGCACCCGGATGCCGTGCCGGCGGGCGAGCCGGCTGACCACGAAGAGCCCCAGTCGGTCGGTGTCGGCGAGGTCGAACTCCTGCTCCACCGAGAGCCGCTGGTTGATCTCGGCGAGCGCCGGCTCGCTCAGCCCGAGGCCCCGGTCGTCGATCTCCAGACAGAAGCCGTGCGCGACCACCTCGCCCTGCACGGTGACCTGGGTCTGCGGCGGGGAGTAGACGGCGGCGTTCTCGACCAGTTCGGCGATCAGGTGGGTCACGTCGGCGACCGCACTGCCCAGCAGCCCGGTGCCGGGGAACGGCCGGACGATCACCCGGGCGTAGTCCTCGACCTCGCCGACGGCCGCGCGGACGACGTCGACCATCCGGACCGGCTTGCGCCAGGCCCGGCCCGGCGAGCCGCCGGAGAGGATGATCAGGCCCTCGGCGTGCCGCCGCATCCGGGTGGTGAGGTGGTCGAGGCGGAACAGGTCCTCCAGCTCGCCCGGGTCCTCGGTGCGCCGCTCCATGGTGTCGAGCAGGGTCAGCTGGCGGTGCAGCAGCACCTGGCTGCGGCGGGCGAGGTTGACGAAGACCGCCGACACGCCGCGGCGCAGCTCGGCCTGCTCGACCGCCGCCTGGAAGGCCGTCCGCTGCACCTCGTTGAAGGCGCGGCCGACCTGCCCGATCTCGGCCGCGCCGAAGTCCAGGGCGAGCGACTCGGCCTCGACGTCCACCGCCTCGCCCCGGCGCAGCCGGAGCATCATCGCGGGCAGCCGGGTGCCGGAGATCTCCTGTGCGGCGTTGCGCAGCCCGATCAGCTCGCGGGCCAGGCCCCGGCCGATCCGGTAGGAGACCACGATCGAGAGCACCACCCCGACCAGCCCGACCAGTCCGGCCACGCCGCCGCGCACCAGCGCGTTGTCGGTGTAGGCCGTGGCGCGGGCCGCGATGGTGTCGCCGAGCCGGGTGTTCAGGTCGGCGAGGTCGCCGAGCGCCGCGCCGGCCAGGTCGTGGTAGCTGCTCAGCGACGGGTTGCGGGCGGCCCCGGCCCGGTCGGAGGAGGAGTCGAAGAACGCCTCGTCGTTGGCCAGGTAGGTCCAGTTGCTGCCGATCTGGAGGTCCCGGTAGTCGGTCTGGTCCTGCGGGTCGAGCTCGCTGAGGTAGATGCCGAACAGCGCGCGCTGGTTGTGCAGCCCGTCCAGCGCCGCCTGCACCATCCGGTCGTCGGGCGTGGAGGTGGCCCGCAGACCCTCGATCGCGGCGTCCTCCTGCGAGAGGTACTCGCGGGCCCGCATCAGCTCGATCAGGATGGTGCCCTGGCGCGGCACCTGGCCGCTCTGCCGGCTGACGAAGGAGGACCGGAAGCCGAAGACGGGCTCGATCAGGTCGGCGTACTGCCCGACCACGTAGCCCCAGCTGTTGGCCTCCCGGTTGACCTGGCCGCGCAGCGCCGTCAGCTGGTCGGCCGCGCTCAGGATGGCCTGCAGCCTGGTCTTCTGGCTCCCGTCCAGTTTGCCGGCGTCCGGGCCGGTCGACTGGTAGCGCAGCAGCTGGAGGTCGCGGTCGGTCACCGTCTGGGCCTGCCGGTAGGTGTCCTTGGCGGGCTGGGAGGTGTCGTCGGCGAGCCGCAGGACGGCGGCGCGGCGCTCGTCCTGGAGATCCCGGGCGTACTGGTCGGTAGGGGTACCGAAGGTGCGGAAGGCCGCACTGACGTCCAGTTGGGTCCAGACGTCGCCGGTGGTCACCAGGGTGGCGTAGATCCACAGGCCGGTGAGCGCGACGATGGGCACCATGAGCAGCGCGATGATCTTCGCGCGGATCGAGCGGCTGCGCAGACGCATGGAGTCCTCGGTGGGGAAGGGCCAGGCGCGGACGGGGGTGCGGTCGTGGGGCGCTGCCCTGGGCAGCCGGAACCGGCCGGGGCCGTGACGGCCCGGCCGGTGGATCTGCGCGAGCTTACTACTCCCTGACCACTCGTTCGAAGGGTCGAACGCATTGTTCCGGGCATCTTCCGAGACCACTGTCGTAATTGTGATCTCCTACCCGGAATGCGCACAATGCCCCCTCCCCGGCCGACGGCACCCGCGGACTTGGCACGTGCCGATCCGGCCGAACGCACCGGCAGCCCTGGGCAGCGCCCCGGTGATCCGGTAGCTTCGCAGCAACCCTTCCGCCCGGCCCTCGCCCGGACCGGTCGGCGGTGTGGTCGGCGACGTGGGCGACGGCCCGGGACACGAGGATCGGGGGCCGTGTGCGCGAGTCCAGCAGCCCCGCCCTGCCCGCCCCGGCGGTCGGCGGCCTGGCCGACTCGGTGTACGACACCGCCGAACGCAGCCCGGCGCTCGTCCAGTTCTCCCGGCGCCGGGGTGACCGGTGGCTGGATGTGACGGCCGTTCAGTTCCGTGACGAGGTCATGGCGTTGGCCAAGGGCCTGCTCGTCCGGGGGATCCGCTACGGCGACCGGGTCGCGGTGATGTCGGGCACCAGGTACGAGTGGACCCTCTTCGACTACGCGCTCTGGTCGATCGGCGCGATCCCCGTTCCGGTCTATCCGACCGCCGCCGCCGAGCAGGTCCGCTGGATCCTGGCCGAGACCCAGGCCATCGCCTGCGTGGTCGAGCACGAGGACCACGCGATGACGGTCGGCGCCGTCTGCGACGCCCTCCCCGACCTGACCGGGATCTGGCAGCTCGACCGCGGCGCCGTGGCCACCCTCACCGAGGACGGCCACGGCGTACCCGACAGCCTGGTGCACCGCCAGCGCCTGGGCGTCTCCCCCGACTCGGTCGCCACCGTCATCTACACCTCCGGCACCACCGGCCGCCCCAAGGGCTGCCTGCTCACCCACGGGAACTTCGCGGCCGAGGCGGACGCCCTGCTCGCGGGCTGGGGGTCGGTGTTCCGGGACAGCGGGCCGGTGGCGCCCGCCACGATGGTGTTCCTGCCGCTGGCCCACGTGTACGGGCGGGTCGTGCAGGTCGCCTCGGTGCGCGGCGGCATCCGGCTCGGCCACCACGGGCAGCTCTCCACCGACTCGCTGCTGCCCGCGATGGCCTCGTACCGGCCCACCTTTCTGCACGTGGTGCCGTACATCTTCGAGAAGATCCACCAGCGCGCCCGGGAGGCCGCCGAGGAGGCCGGACGCGGCGAACTCTTCGCCCAGGCCGCCGAGACGGCCGTGGAGTGGGCGGCCGCCCGCGAGCAGCGCGCCCTCGGCCGCGGGCCGGGGCCCGGGCCCGCGCTGCGCCTGCGGCACCGCGCGTACGACCGGATGGTCTACCAGCGGCTGCGCGCCGTGTTCGGCGGCCGGGTGCGGAACGTGATGTGCGGCGGCTCCTCCCTCAGCCGCGAACTCGGCCTGTTCTTCGCCGGCGCGGGGATGACGGTGTACGAGGGGTACGGGCTGACCGAGACCACCGCCGCCGTGACCGCCAATCCGCCCGGCAAGCCCAAGTTCGGCACGGTCGGCCGGCCCGTCCCCGGCGCCACGGTGGCGATCGGCGACGACGGCGAGGTCTGGGTGCGCGGCGCCACGGTCTTCACCGGCTACCTCAACGACCCGCACGAGGCCGGGGACGACCGGTACGACGGCTGGTTCGCCACCGGCGACCTCGGCAGCCTGGACGAGGACGGCTATCTCACCATCACCGGCCGCAAGAAGGAGCTGATCGTCACCAGCAGCGGCAAGAACCTGGCCCCGGCGGCGCTGGAGGACCGGGTCCGGGCGCATCCGCTGGTCGCCCAGTGCCTGGCGGTCGGGGACGACCGCCCGTACGTGGCGGCCCTGATCACCCTGGACGCCCAGGCCCTGGCGCACTGGCTGAAGGCCCGGGGACGCGAACAGCTCGACCCCTGGACGGCGTTGGCGGACGCGGAGCTGCACACCGAGATCCAACGGGCGGTGGCCGCGGCCAACACCACCGTCTCCCGGGCCGAGTCGATCCGTGCGTTCCGCCTGCTGCCACGGGAGTTCAGCCTCGAACAGGGGCTCCTCACCCCGTCGCTGAAGCTCCGCCGCCAGGCGATCATCGACCTGTACGCGGACGACATCGCGGAGCTGTACGCGACCTGACCCCCGGCGGCCACGCGGCGCCGGGTGGCGGGGCCGGGGTTACTTGGACTCGACCTGGCCGAGCGGGTCGGGTCCGGCCGCGAGCAGTTCGCACGCCGTGCGCCAGGCGGGATCCCCGGGGTAGAGCTCGCTGCGGAGGTAGGCCGAGGTGAGCCGCTGGACGGCGGCGACCCGCTCGGGGTTCTCGTCCGTGGTCTCGGCGACGTCGTATCCGGAGACCCCGCCGAGGCCGTGCTCCCCGCCGAACAGCGTGAGCAGGGACTTGCGGCCCGGGGAGAGCAGGTACGGGTCGACGTGCCAGGCCGCACCGCGGACCGTCAGATGGACGGAGTGGTCGTTGTCGCCGGCGACCACGAGCGTGGGCGTCGCCATCCGGCTGAAGTCCGTGGTCGAGAAGAACGGGTAGTTCTCGGCGACGGCCCCGACGAGGGCGTCACCCCCGCGGCCGGGTGCGGCGAGCAGCACGCCCGCCTTGATCCGGGGCTCGGACAGGTCCACCTCCGCGCCGCTGTCCGGGTCGGTGAGCCGGGCGCCCAGCAGCAGGCTCGCGGTGTGCCCGCCCATCGAGTGCCCCGCCACGGCCACCCTGCTCCGGTCGAGGCGTCCGCGGAGCTGCGGGACGGCCTTCTCGATCTCGTCGAGGCGGTCGAGGACGCGCGTCATGTCCTCGGCCCGCGACCGCCAGTACAGCGGCGCCCCAGGGGTGTCGGGGGCCAGGCGCAGCGTCCTGGAGCTCAGGTGGGTGGGCTGGATGACGACGAAGCCGTGCGCCGCCCAGTAGTCGGCGAGCGGGGCGTAGCCGTTCAGTGAGGAGAGGTTGTTCGAGGGGCCCTGGCCGTGCGAGAGGAGGAGGACCGGCAGGTCGTCCCCGGTCACCGGGGCGGAGACCCGCAGGTGCAGGTCCACGGCGCGGCCGGGTGTGGGCAGGACCACCGGGCCGACCGAGAGGACGGGAGTGGGCTCGCCGGCGGTGTGAGCCGGGTGGGTCGATGCAGTCATGAGGTGCCTTTCCGTTCCCGCGGCTCTGCTGCCGAGCTGGCTCGGCGGGCGGCGGGGTGAGGCGGACGGGAGGGCCGCTTCGGCTAGACTCGAAGCGGAACCTTGTTCCAGATACGATACGGAACAGCGTTCCGTTTAGTCAACCACCGTCCGGACGGAGAACGTGGTGTCCAGCGCAGGCCAGCCCGAGAAGACGCCGACCCGGAGCAGGCGGTCCGACGCGGTACGGAACCAGCAGACGCTGCTCGCCGCCGCCGCCGAGGTGTTCGCCGCCTCCGGCATCGATGCGCCGATCCGCGAGATCGCGGCCAGAGCGGGCGTCGGCGTCGGGACGGTCTACCGCCACTTCCCCACCCGGGCGGACCTCGCCGTCGCCGTCTACCGGCACCAGGTCGAGGCCTGCGCCGAGGCCGGCCCGGCCCTGCTGGCCGAGACCGGATCACCCCTCGCAGCCCTCCGCCAATGGGTCGACCTCTTCGTCGACTTCCTGGTCACCAAGCACGGACTCGCCAACACCCTCCAGGCGGACAGTGGCTTCGACGCGCTGCACTCCTACTTCCTCGACCGCCTGGTGCCCGTCTGCTCGCAGCTGCTGGACGCCGCGGTCGACGCCGGCGAGATCAGGCCCGGCACCCACGCCTTCGAGCTGATGCGCGGCATCGGCAACCTCTGTATCGGGCGCGACAGCGACCCCCGCTACGACCCCCGCCGGCTGATCGACCTGCTGCTCCAGGGACTGCGGCAACCGCAGTCGCCCTGACACCCGCGACGAGGCCGGCGAGCCGCGTAACCGTTCCGCACGCCCGGACGGTGCACGGCGGGTGAACTGCACAGCTGCCCCGGCCTCTTGACTGGCCCGGTTGGTCCAGTCCATTGTGTGGCTCGGCCTGCGTGCGGCGGGCCGACTCCTCCCCTCCCTCAGGGAGCACTCCAGCCTTCCCCCACCATGGAGTTGCTTCGTGTCCAGGTCCACTTCCCTGCGCCGGCTGGCCGCCTGCGCCGCCACCGCGGCCCTCGCGGCCCTCGGCGTCGCGGCGCCCGCCGCCCACGCGGACGCCGCACCGTTCAACCTAGCCACCAACCCCGGCTTCGAGATCCCCACCCTGCCGCTGGGCGACTGGGGTTCGATCCCCGGCTGGAACTGCGCGACCGGCGAGGCCAGCGTCAGTTCCGATGCGCACAGCGGGAGTTCGGCCCTCTCGGTCACGCCCGCCGGCGCGAACAGCACCGGCGAGTGCGGCCAGACCGTCTCGGTGCGCCCGTCCACCACGTACACGCTGTCCGCCTGGGTGCGCGGCTCGTACGTGTTCCTCGGTGCCACCGGCACCGGGCACGACGTGCCGCCGGCCTGGGCGGCGAACACCGGCGGCGGCTGGCAGCAGCTGACCACCAGCTTCACCACCGGGACGGACAGCACCTCCGTCCACCTCTACCTCCACGGCTGGTACGGCCAGGGGGCGTTCAGCGCCGACGACGTCCAGCTGAGCGGCCCCGCGCCGGACCCGGCGAACCCCACCTGGAACGTGCCGACCACCGACAAGGTGGTCTTCTTCACCATCGACGACGGCTGGTACCGGACCCCGGAGGCGGAGCAGTTCATCGCCGACCACCACCTGCCGATCACCGCCTTCCCGTTGCCGATGCCGTCCGGCTTCGACCCGGACTACTTCAAGCGCGTCACGGCGGTGCCCGGCTCCTCGATCCAGGACCACAGCGTCTCGCACCGGGATCTGACCACACTCTCGCTCGCCGAGCAGCAGGCCGAGATCTGCAGCGCCCGGGACACCGACCTCCGGCTGTACGGCACCGCCCCGACGATCTTCCGGCCGCCGTCCTTCACCTGGAACGCCGACACCCTGCAGGCCGCCGCCGACTGCGGCATGCGGACGGTGCTCACCGCCACGGCCGACTTCAGCTGGGGCCAGTCGAACATCTACCGGGGCGGCGCCCTCCAGCCCGGCGACGTGGTCCTGATGCACTTCACCGACACCCTGGCCACCGACCTGCCCCGCGCACTGGCCGCCGCCCAGGCGGCCGGCCTCAAGCCCGCCGGGCTGACCGACTACCTGCACTGACCGGCCACCCGCACCGACCCCGCTCTCCCACCGTAGCCGTCCGGCCCCCCAGCCGGGCGGCCGCGCCCCCACACCAGGAGACCCGTCATGGAACGTGCCCGCCTCACCCCGCCCGCTCCCGGCCGGCCCCGCCCGCGCGCCCGCGCCCGCGCCCGGGGCCCGGTCGCCGCGCTGCTCGGCCTCGGCCTGCTGGCCGGCGGCCTCACCGCGCTGGCGCTCGGTGACAGCGCCTCGGCGGCCACCACCGCCGCGCTCGGCAGCAACTGGTACGCCAGCGCCCCCTACCTGATGCCCGAGGACAACAACCCGCCGGACGCGGCCGCCGTCATGGACGCCACCGGCCAGAAGGCCTTCCAGCTGGCCTTCATCCTGGACGGCGGCAGCTGCCAGCCCGCCTGGGGCGGCACCTCGGCGATCAGCACCGACACCACCATGCCCGCCGTGATCCAGACCATCCGAGCCAAGGGCGGCGACGTCTCGGTCTCGTTCGGCGGCTACGGCGGCACCAAGCTCGGCCAGACCTGCGGCACCCCGGAGGCGACCGCCGCCGCGTACCAGAAGGCCGTCGACAAGTACCAGTTGAAGGCGGTGGACTTCGACCTGGAGGAGCCGGAGTACGAGAACACCGCCGCCATCCACAACGAGATCGGCGCGGCCCGGCTGCTCCAGCAGAACAACCCCGGCCTGTATGTCTCGATCACCACGGCGGGCACCACGTCGGGCACCGGCTGGTTCGGCCAGCAGATGCTGAACGAGGCGAAGTCGCAGGGCTTCACGCCGAACAACTACTCGATCATGCCGTTCGACGGCGGCTTCGCGAGCGGGGCCGCGCAGACCGACGCGCTGGTGAAGTTCAACTCCCTGCTCCAGTCCACCTTCGGCTGGAGCGAGGCCACCGCCTACGCCCACGAGGGTGTTTCGATGATGAACGGCCGCACCGACTCCGCCGAGTACTTCCGGCAGGCCGACTTCCAGACCGTGCTGGACTTCGCCACGGCCCACGGCCTGGCCCGCTACACCTTCTGGTCCGTCAACCGGGACCGGCAGTGCACCGGCGCGGTGGACCCGGGGCTCTCCGGCTCCTGCTCCAGCGTGGCGCAGGGCGACTGGGACTTCACCAAGTACACGGTCAGGTTCGCCGGAGCCACCCCGCCCAGCACCCCGCCGACCTCCTCCTCGCCGACCTCCACCATTTCGGCGACGCCCTCCTCCGGCACCTGCACGGCCGCGGCGTGGGACAGCACCAAGGTCTACACGGCGGGCAACACCGTCTCCTACGCCGGCCACCGGTGGCACGCCAAGTGGTGGACCCTGAACGAGAACCCGAGCGCGAGCGGCCAGTGGGGCGTCTGGGCCGACGACGGCCCCTGCTGACCCCTGCGCACAACACGTCGGCCGCACCCCGCGCGGGGTGCGGCCGACGCATTCCGACGGTGGGGCGTCAGACTCCGGCGGAGAAGACGGGCAGGTAGCCGCCCGCCTGGCCGGAGGCGTTGGGGTGGTAGCTCTCGTCGATGGGCAGGGTGGTGCTGTTCAGCCACACGGAGCTGCTGCCGCAGATCTCGTGGCCGCTGAACTGGCTGCGGACGTCCTGGTAGGTGATGCCCGCGTTGGCGGCTCTCTTGGCGATCACTCCGTCGATGGTGTCGGCGGCACCGTTGATCGCGTTCCGCTTGGTGTCACTGATGCCGAACCAGCAGGTGCCGGGGACCTGGTAGAGGTGCGGGTAACCGAGCACCACCACGTGGGCGTTGGGGGCCTTGCCGTGGATCGCCGAGTAGACCTGGTCCAGCTGGCCGGGCAGCGTGTTGTTGGCGTACGCCTCGGCGGTGTTGACGGCGCTGATGCAGGAGCTGTCGGAGCTCAGCACGCAGGTCTCCATGGTGCTGGCGAACCCGGCGTCGTTCCCGCCGATGGTGATGCTCACCAGCGTGGTGGAGGAGTTGAGCACGGAGATCTGGCTGTTCAGCACATCCCCGGTGACGGCGCCCGAACAGGCGGCGTCGACGAAGGCCGACGGCGCGTGGGCGCTCTTCCACAGGTAGGGGTAGGAGTTGTAGCTCCGCTTGCAACTGCCGCTCTCACTGGTGTAGTTGCCGGCTCCGACACCGGAGGAGTACGAGTCCCCCAGGGCGGCGTAACTGACCGTCGCGGCGTGCGCGGCGGTCGCGGCGGCGACGGTGGACAGCGAGAGCAGAACGGCCAGGCTGGCGGCGGACACGACACGGGCTGAACGCACGGGCACCTCCATGGAGTGACGCTGGTCACATTTTTGTACCAGGCAGTAGCTTGCCGCGATAGTGCCCATGCCAAAGTTGTTGCGAAG
Source organism: Kitasatospora kazusensis (assembly GCF_039529945.1). Taxonomy (NCBI): domain Bacteria; kingdom Bacillati; phylum Actinomycetota; class Actinomycetes; order Kitasatosporales; family Streptomycetaceae; genus Kitasatospora; species Kitasatospora kazusensis. The sequence continues at coordinate 53,954 of NZ_BAAANT010000005.1, forward strand.
TGCGCGCGCTGCGGCACCGTCAGGCCCAAAGTGTGTCAAGTCGCTTGTCTGACAAGCGTGTTGTCATCGCGGGTTCGGTCACCGCGAGAAGGTCGTCCCGGCGGACGGCAGCTCCTCGATCGTCTCGTTCGCGGCAGCCGGCACACCGAGCTCCACGACGGCGGCGGCGACGGCCGCCCGCGCCTGCCGCAGCCCGGTCGTACCCCAGCCGAGCAGTTCGACCGCGAGCCCGGGGGCGACCAGCAGCCGCCGGTAGTGACGGCCCGAGGCCGGGTCCGGGGCGGTCGGGCCGACGCCGCGCAGCGCGGCCGACATCCGGACCCGGGCACACTCGTGCCCGCCGTTCGCGGAGCCGACCCGGTCGTAGAGATAGCCGAGGTAGTGCGGCGGGCCGATCAGCGCCTGCGCCTCCTCGGCCGCCTCACGGGCCAGGGCCGCGCCGGGGTCACCGTCGTCCTCCGGCTCCAGCGAGCCGCCCGGCAGGCTGACCACGCCGTCCTTGGGGTTCACCAGCGTCAGCACCCGGCCGTCCGGGACGAACAGCCACCCCCAGGACTGCTTGACGGGCAGGCCGCCGGGGACCGGCTCGCCGGGACGCCAGGGCCACCCGGCGGTGGGACGGCGGCGCACGCGGCCGAGCAGCTCGACGATCTCCGCGCTGTACTCGATGCGGCTCATTCGTCCCCCTCCGGTGTCCGGCCGTCAAGGCGTGCGGTGTGCTGGGGCGCGGACCGTACTGCGGCCCTTCGCCGGGGGCGCGGCCGCAACGACCACGCTCCCCGACTGTTGATCTTCCCCGAACATCCGGTCGATGAACAGCCCTGACCGCCGCCCGGGGCATCGGCTGCACCGGGCGGGCGCACGGGCGCCGCCGTGGGCGGCGCCGCGCGGCGGGCCTACTCCCCCACCCGCAGCGGGAAGCCCGCCCGGGCCACCGCCGACCCCCGCTCGGCGGCCGGGACGGCCGCCAGCACCGCCTCGGTCTCCGCCGCCGACATCGGCCGCAGCCAGCCGTCCACCAGGGCCCAGCCGCGCACCCGGCCGTCGGTGCGCAGCAGCAGCTCGCCCGACCCGCAGCCGGCGACGGCGGCCGCCAGCGTGACGCAGAGCGCCTCCAGCCCGCGCCCGCCGCCCGGCAGCTCGCCGGAGACCACACAGAGGTCGGTGGACGCCGCCAACTCCTCCCCGTCGGCCGGGCCGACCGAGCGCAGCGTGACCCCGTGACAGCCCTCCCCCGCGCCGGCGGCGAGGGCGAGGCACACCTCGGAGACGTAGCCCAGCACCGCGGCCAGCCGCTCCTCCGGCCGGTCCTCCCAGCCGACGGCCGCCAGCAGCGCCGCGCAGCCGATCGAGATCCGGACCCGGGCGAGGTGGTCCGCCAGCAGGGCGGGCAGCAGCTCGGCCAGCCGCTGCCCGGTGTAGCGGAACGGCTCCCCCGCGAGCTCCGGGTCGGCGGCGTACGCGACCCGGGCCACCGGGTCCGCCGGGTCGAGCAGGTGCTCCTCGCAGAACTCCTCGAAGTCGGCCGGCTCCAGGACCCGCAGGTGGACGTCCAGCCCCTGCCCGTACATCGCCCGCAGCCGGCCCTCCGTCCGGCGCAGGTAGGACGGGTAGTCGGCCTCGCCGAACAGCCCGTGCCGGCCGAGCCCCGCGAAGTCGGCGGCGTCGGCCGCCACCGCGACCGCCACCGGCTCCCGGGGCGGCGCCGCCCGGGACCGGCCACGGCGGCCGAAGCCGGGCGGACGCAGGGAGCCGGAACCACGCGTGGGACGGCTCTCGGAGGTGTGCTTCTTCGCCATGGACCCTCCTTCGGGAGACGGACTCACGGAGCACCCGCCGAAGCCGGACCCCGATGCCGCCGAAGCTACACACCGTCACTGACAATCCACCGTCGGCGACCACCCGGCCCCCGTCCGGCACGCGTTGTCGGCGGCGGCCGCTAGGGTCGGGGACCATGCGACTCCTGCATACCTCCGACTGGCACCTCGGGCGCTCCTTCCACCGGGAGAGCCTGCACGAGGCCCAGCGCGCCTTCCTCGACCACCTGGTGGCGGTCGTCCGGGAGCAGGGCGTGGACGCCGTGCTGGTCGCGGGCGACGTCTACGACCGCGCGCTGCCCGGGCTGGACGCCGTGGCGCTCTTCGACGACGTGCTGCACCGGCTCGGCGCTCTCGGGGTGCCGACGGTGTTCATCAGCGGCAACCACGACTCGGCCCGCCGGCTCGGGGTCGGGGCCGGGCTGATCGGCCGGGCCGGCATCCACCTGCGGACGGATCCGGACGGCTGCGCCGAGCCCGTCCTGCTCGCGGACGGGCACGGCCCGGTCGCGGTGTACGGCCTGCCCTACCTGGAGCCCGCGCTGACCCGGGAGCGGTTCGGGCTGGAGCGCGGCGGCCACGAGCAGGTGCTCGGCGCCGCGATGGACCTGGTCCGGGCCGACCTCGCCGCCCGCCCGGCCGGGACGCGGGCGGTGGTGCTGGCGCACGCCTTCGTGACCGGCGGCGAGCCAAGCGACAGCGAGCGGGACATCACGGTCGGCGGCGTCGCCGCCGTCTCCGCGAGCGTCTTCGACGGCGTGCACTACGCCGCCCTCGGCCACCTGCACGGCAGCCAGACGCTCGCCCCGCACCTGCGCTACAGCGGCTCACCGCTCGCGTACTCCTTCTCCGAGGTGCACCAGCGCAAGACCGTGTGGCTGGTCGACCTGGCCGGGGACGGCTCGGTCACCGCCGAGCGGGTCGACTGCCCGGCGCCCCGCCCGCTGGCCCGGCTGCGCGGACGCCTCGCCGACCTGCTCGCCGACCCGGAGCACGCCGGACACGAGGAGTCCTGGGTCCAGGTCACCCTGACCGACGCCGCCCGCCCGGCCAACCCGATGGAGGAGCTGCGCAAGCGCTTCCCGCACACCCTCCAGCTGCTCTTCGACCCCGAACACACGCCGGACGAGCCGCACCCCTCGTACGCGGCCCGGGTCAGCGGCCGTCCCGACCTGGAGGTCGCCGAGGGCTTCGTCCGGCACGTACGGCCCGGCAGCACGGTGGACGAGTCGGAGCGGAGCTGGCTGCGGGAGGCGTTCGAGAGCGTCCGGCAGAGCGAGGACCGGTCCCGGGAGGAGACGGCGCGATGAGGCTGCACCAACTGACGGTCACCGCCTTCGGGCCGTTCGCCGGGACGGAGCGGGTCGACTTCGACCGGCTCGCCTCGGCCGGCCTGTTCCTGCTGCGCGGCGCCACCGGCGCGGGCAAGAGCAGCGTGCTGGACGCGGTCTGCTTCGCCCTCTACGGCGAGGTGCCGGGCGCCCGCAAGGGCAACCCGCTGCGCAGCGACCACGCCGACTCGCTGCGGCTCACCGAGGTGCGGCTGGAGGTCACCCTCGGCGGGCGGCGGCTGGAGATCACCCGCAGCCCCGAGCAGCTCCGCCCCAAGCGGCGGGGCACCGGCATGACGGTGGAGAAGCCGCAGACCCTGCTGCGCGAGTGGTGCGCCGAACTGCCCGACGGCGGCTCCGGCTGGCAGGCCGTCAGCAAGTCCCACCAGGAGGCGGGCGAGGAGCTGCGCCGCCTGATCGGGATGAGCCGGGACCAGTTCTGCCAGGTGGTGCTGCTCCCGCAGGGCGACTTCGCCCGCTTCCTGCGCGCCGACGCGGGCGACCGGGCCGCGCTGCTGCGCCAGCTGTTCGACACCGGCCGCTTCGAGCAGGTCGAACGCTGGCTCGGCGAGCAGCGGCGCGGACACGAGGCGAAGGTCCAGGCCGGGCGGCTCAAGCTGCGCGACCTGGCCAACCGGGCGCACGAGGTCGCGGGCCCGGCGGCGGAGCCGGCCGACGGCTGGGTGCCGGAGGAGGACGGGCCGGCCGGCCGGCACGCCGACGGGCTGCTGGCCTGGGCGGCGATCCTGCGTGGCGGCGCCGCCGAACAACTGGCGGTGGCGCACCAGGCGCTGGCCGGTGCGGACACCGCCCAGCAGGCGGCCCAGCACCGCCAGGAGCGGGCCGGGGAGCTGGCCGACCGTCAGCGCCGGCACCGGGCGGCCGTCCTGGAGGCCGCCCGGCTGGCCGACGCCTCGGCCGGCCTCGCCGAGGACCGGCAGCGGCTGGCCGCGGCGCAGGCCGCGCTCGGGGTGGAGCCCCTGCTGCGCCTGCGGGACGGCGCGACCCTCGCGCACCGGGACGCCGAGCGGGCCGAGCTCGCGGCCCGGGCCGCGGCCGGCCCCGAGGCGGCGGCCGACGCCGACGGGTTGGCCGCGGCCGAGCGCCTGCTGCGGGAGCAGCTCGGGCGGCTGGCGGCGGCCGGCGCCGACGAGCGGCGCCACGACGCGCTCGGCCGCGAGCAGGAGCAGCTCGGCCGCGAACGCGGCCGGGCCGAGGAGCTCGCCGAGGAGGCGCAGGAGTGGCTGACCGGGTTCGACGCCCGGCTGAAGACCCTCCAGGACGAGCAGACCGAGGCCCGGGCGGCCGAGGCCCAGGTCGAGCGGTTGGACACCCGCCGGGCCGAGCTGGCCGCCCGGCTCGACGCCGCCGCCCGCCGGGACGGGCTGCGCGGCCGGATCACCCAGGCCGAGGCCGGATTGCTGGCCCTGCGCGGCCGGGCGCTGGACGCCCGCGAGCACGGCCAGGAGCTGCGCGAGCGGCGGCTCGCCGGGATGGCCGCCGAGCTGGCCGGGCAGCTCTCCGACGGCGAACCGTGCCGGGTCTGCGGCTCGGCCGTCCATCCCGCCCCCGCCCGGCCCAGCGGGGCGCAGGTGCGGGCCGAGGACGAGGAGCGGGCGGGCGCCGTCCAACTGCGCGCCGAGCAGGCGGTGGCCGCCGCCGAGTCGGCCCTGACGGCGCTCCGGGTGGACGAGGCCTCGGCGGCCGGCGCCGCCGGCACCCAGGACGCGGCGGAGCTGCGCGCGGCGTTCGACACCGTCGAACAGGACCGGCAGGAGGCCCTGCGGGCGGCCGACGGCCTCGGCCGGACGACCCGGCAGCTCGCCCGGCTGACGGCCGACCAGGCCGACCAGCAGGCCCAGCTCCGCCGCGCCGGGCAGGACGCCGCCGCGCTGGCCGCGAAGGTGCAGACCCTGGCGGCCGAACGGGCCGAGCTGGGCCTGCGGCTCGCCGCCGCCCGGGGTGACGCTCCGTCGGTGGCCGCCCGGGCCGCGGCACTGGGTGCACTCGCCGAGGCGCTGGCCGCCGCCGCGGGCGCCGCCCGGGCCCGCGCGGAGACGGCGGCCCGGCTGGCCGAGGCCGAGCGGGAGCTGCGGCAGGCCGCGCAGGCGGCGGGGTTCACCGACCCGGAGGCGGCGCGGGCGGCGCTGCTGCCCGGCCCCGAGCTCGCGGTCCTCAAGGCCCGGCTGGACGGCCTGCGGGCGGCCCGGGACACCGCCGAGGCACGGCTCGCGGAGCCCGAGCTGGTCGCCGCCGCCGCGTGCCCGGCCGTCGACCTGCCGCTGGTGCAGGCGGAGCTGCAGGCCGCCACGGCCCGGCTGCGGACGGCTGCCGCCGAGGAGCGCACGGCCCGGGAGCGCTGCGAGGCACTCGCCCGGATCGGCGGCGAGCTGACCGGGCTGGCCACCCGGCTGGCCCCCGACCTGGACCGGTACGAGCGGATCAGCCGGCTCGCCGGGCTCGCCTCCGGCACCTCGGGCGAGAACGTGCTGCGGATGCGGCTGGAGTCGTACGTCCTGGCGGCCCGGCTGGAGCAGGTCGCGGCGGCGGCCAGCGCCCGGCTGGTCCGGATGTCCGGCGGCCGCTACACCCTCGTCCACAGCGACGGCCGCGCATCCGGGAACCGGCGGTCCGGGCTGGCCCTGCGGGTGGTCGACGCCTGGACGGGCAGCGAACGCGACACCGCGACGCTCTCGGGCGGGGAGAGCTTCTTCGCCTCCCTGGCGCTGGCCCTCGGCCTGGCCGACGTCGTCACCGACGAGGCGGGCGGGATGCCGCTGGACACCCTCTTCATCGACGAGGGCTTCGGCAGCCTGGACGAACAGACCCTGGAAGAGGTGATGGACGTACTGGACGGCCTACGGGAGCGCGACCGCGCGGTCGGCATCGTCAGCCACGTCCCCCACCTGCGTTCCCGCATCCCGGCCCAACTCCTGGTCAGGAAGACCCGCCACGGCTCCACCCTCCGCCTCGCCGACCAGGAGAACACCTGAGGCACACCGGACCGTTCAGGGCTGGTCCCCCTCCCAGTGGCATGGGGGGATCTCACGCCCCAGCCGGACAACCCCCAGGGGCGCGGGGAACTGCGCGACCAGGCACCCACGAAGGTGCACGGTTGCTCGCGCAGTTCCCCGCGCCCCTGATCCGGTTACCCGGGTGCGTACGGTCCGCCCCGGTGCGTACCGGCCCTCAGCCCGAGCAGGCCCCGCGCTGCCCCTGCTGCCACGCGCAGAGGGGGCAGAGGGTGGTGGCGTCGGGGTGGTCGGCGGGGAGTTCGGTGGGCTCGCCGCACCGGACGCAGTCGGCCCGTGGCCCGTCGGCCGCGGGCCGCAGCGCGGCGGCCGTGTCCACCGCCGGAGGCACCTCGCAGGACCGGCCGCTGTCGTTGTCCGTCATGCGGCCTTCCTACCCCGGTCCCCGCGCGCCCGCAAGCACCGTCGGCACCGTCAGCACCGTCAGCACCGTCAGCACCGTCAGCACCGTCAGCCGAGGAAGGAGAGCCGGACCGTCCGTCGCGGGTTGTCCCCGTTGGTGTCGATCAGGACCACCGACTGCCAGATGCCCAGGGCCAGCTTGCCGCCGATCACCGGCAGGGTGGCGTGCGGGGCGACCAGCCCGGGGAGCACGTGGTCGCGGCCGTGGCCGGGGGTGCCGTGCCGGTGCCGCCACCTACCGTCGGCCGGGAGCAGCTCGCGCAGGGTGGCGAGCAGGTCGTCGTCACTGCCGGCGCCGGTCTCGATCACGGCGATGCCGGCCGTGGCATGCGGGACGAAGACGTTGAGCAGCCCGTCCCGGCCGGTGGCCGCGTTGTCGAGGAACGCGGCGCAGCGGTCGGTGATGTCGAGGGCGACCTCTCCGGTACCGGTGGTGAGGTCGAAGGTGATGGAGTGAAAGGTGTCCGCCATGGTGCCATCCTGACCCAGGGCCGACGTGCGGCGCGTGCGACATCCGTACCGCGAGACCGGGGCCGCCCGGGTGCCGTACCGCTCCCGGCTCCGGACATGCCACTGGCCCGATGGACCTGGTGGTCCATCGGGTCGGTGGAGCGGGCCTTGGTCGGAGACCTCAGCCACGCCCGCCGAACAGGCTCCGCCGCAGCCGCCGCAGGGGCGCCAGCAGCGACACCCGCGCCATGCGGCGCGGGGCAGCCGGGGTGCTGACGCCACGCGGCGTCAGCTCCCTTATCAGACCCAGTGCCTCAACGGTGTCACCCACCGAGAGGGCCGGTGCGCCGAGCACCGCGAGGTGACGGTCGATCCGACGGCCGGTCGCGCCGACACCGCACTGGATCGCCGGCACCCGAGGCCGACTCCGCACTTGCATGTGTTCCATCTGTTTTTCCCACCCCTACGAGGCGCCAGGGCCGTGAGGCGAAGACTATCCGTGAGAGACGGCCTTCGCGCAACCGTCCTGGTGTTCCGCCACCGTATCGTGCGAAGCGAACTGACGCTTCACCAGGAGCCCGTGGCCTCGGTCACGACTGCGCATCGACGGTGTCGGAACAGTGGTGAAACCCGGAAGCCCGAAAATGGTGCGGCATCCGCAGAGGCGCACAGGTCAGACCGTACGCGCCGGGCGCACCACCGACCCGGCGGACGGCCCTGCCGGACGGCCCCGGCGGACGGCCTCGGCAGCCGGCCGGTCCGGGTAGGCCGAGGGGGCCGCAGTACCGTCCCAGCGCCCTGGGCCGGAACTCACTCTTGACCTGATGATTCAGGAATTGAACACATCTGGGGGATTGACGCCGTCGTAACCTACAAGCAATATCTCTAACGACGGGAACTCCGGGGCGATCCGGCAAGCTTCCCGGTCCAGTGCTTTCGACAGATGAACAGAACTTCCGACACCAGAAGCGAGTCACTGTCCGGTCGTCCCGATGTCGCGACGACCCGGCTCTCCGCTGGTGGACGGACTGGTGGCCGGCCGCTGAGGGTCGGCCGGGCCGCCGACCAGACTGCCGGTGCCGCCGCTCGCACGGCGCGGCACCGGCGGTCACATTCTCCGCTACTTCCGGAACTCCGCCGGCCCTCCGAGGCCCGCAGATCCCGCGAATCCCATGAATCCCATGGATCCCGTCCCGAGGATCCCACCCGCCCCGCCCGTCACACCGGTCCCGCAGAGCCGCCGTCGGGCCCGTGGGCGCTCCGGCAGCACCCGCCACCGGCCGGGCCTCTCATCCGAGGTCGGTAGAGTGGTCCCATCGGGCAACCTGCCGAAGCCCAGCCCCTCCGCGGAGTAAACAAGCGTGAGTCCCCTCCTCAGCATTGTGCTGCCAGTCCACGGGGTGGAGCGCTTCCTGCCGCGCTGCCTCGATTCGCTCGGACTCGGCAGCACGCCCGGTCCAGGCCTTCCCGCCGCACCGCCCGACACCCCCGGCTCCCCGGACGAGGTCGAGATCATCGCGGTGGACGACCTCTCCCCGGACGGCTGCGGCGCCATCCTGGACGAGTACGCCGCCCGCAACCCCGGGCTGCGGGTCCTGCACCTGCGCCGGAACCAGGGCCTGGGCGGCGCCCGGACCGCCGGGCTGGCCGAGGCCCGCGGCAGGTACGTCTGGTTCGTCGACAGCGACGACTGGCTCCCCGACGGCACACTGGCCGCCGTGACGGCCGAGCTGCGCCGCGAGGAGGCCGGGCCCGTCCCCGCCGACGTCCTGCTCACCGACTTCGACCACAGCTACCCCGACGGCAGCAGCGAGCCGAACCCGTGGCGCCACCTGCTGACCGGCTCACCCCTGGTCGAGGGCTGCACCGCGGCCGAGCACCCGGCGCTGCTGCAGACCGTGATGGCGGTCTGGAACAAGATCTTCCGGCGCGAGTTCCTGGAGGGCCTGGAGGTCTCCTTCGGGCGCGGTTTCTACGAGGACATCTCGGTCACCTACCCGGCCCTGCTGGCCGCCGGCCGGCTGCGCTACCTCGACCGCTCCTGCTACAACTACCGGCGCGGCCGCCCGGGCGCGATCACCAGCACCGCCTCGCCCAAGCACGCGGACGTCTTCGCCCAGTACGACGCGATCTTCGCCTTCCTGAGCCGCCGCGGCCTGACCAACCAGCGCCTGGTCTTCGACCGCACCGTCAAGCAGGCGCTGACGGTCTACGACACCCCCGGGCTGGTCCCGGCCGAGCTGCGCCGGGAGTTCTTCGCGCAGATCTCCGCCCACTTCGCCCGGCACCGCCCGGCCGGCTACTCCTTCCCGGCCGGCCTGCGCGGCGTCCAGTACCGGCTGGCCTCGATGGGCTCCCGGCGCGCGTACGACGAGCTGCGCCGCACCGGCCGCCTCCCGCGCACCCTGCGGCGGCGGGCCAGGGCCGTCGCCCCCGCCGTGCGGCGCGGCGTCCGCAGCGGGGCCCGGTTCACCGCGTACAACGCCTTCCGGCAGCTGCCGCTGGACGAGCACCTGGCCGTCTACGCGGCCTACTGGCACCGGGGCTACGCCTGCAACCCGGCGGCGATCTACGAGAAGGCCCGCGAACTCGCGCCCGAGGTGCGCGGGGTCTGGGTGGCGGAGACCGCCGCGCACGCCGCCAAGCTGCCCGACGGGGTGCCGTACGTGATCGTCAACACCCCCGGCTACCTGCGGGCGATGGCGACCGCCAAGTACTTCGTCAACAACGTCAACTTCCCGCACACCATGGCCAAGCGCCCGGGCACGGTGCACCTGCAGACCCAGCACGGCACGCCGCTGAAGAGCATGGGCATGGACCTGAAGGACCGCCCGGCCGCCGCCGACGGCATGGACTTCGACCGCCTGCGCGAGGCCGTCGGGCGCTGGGACTACCTGGTCTCGCCGAACCCGCACACCAGCGAGCACTTCAGCCGGGCCTTCCCCGGCCGGTACCAGCTGCTGGAGACCGGCTACCCGCGCAACGACCGGCTGGCCCTGGCCGGCGCCGCCGAGTCGGCCGCCGTCCGCGAGCGGCTCGGGCTGGCGGCCGGTCAGCGGACCGTGCTGTTCGCGCCCACCCACCGCGAGGGCCGGGGCGGGTACGTGCCGCTGCTGGACGTCCGCGACCTGGCGGAGCGGCTCGGCTCCGGATACACCCTGCTGGTCCGCACCCACTACTTCCACACCGGCGGGGCCGGCGACCTGACGGCCGGCGAGGGCGCCGCCGCGATCGTGGACGTCTCCGACCACCCGGCGGTCGAGGACCTCTACCTCGCGGCCGACGTGCTGGTCACGGACTACTCCTCGATGATGTTCGACTACGCCGTCCTGGACCGCCCGGTGGTGATCTTCGCCCCGGACTGGACCGAGTACCGCCGCGCGCGCGGCGTCTACTTCGACCTGATGGCCTCGCCTCCGGGTGCGGTCGCCACCGACCTGGACCAGCTGGCCGAGGCGCTGCTCGCCGAGGACCCGGCGGCGGCCGCCCGCGCGGCCTTCCGCGAGCGGTTCTGCCCCTGGGACGACGGCGGAGCGGCCGAGCGCGTCGTCCGGCAGATCTTCCCCGTCCACGGCGGCGCGGCCGTGCCGCCGCCTGCGGCCTCTCCGCGCGCGGCCTCGCCGGCCGAGGCCTGAGCGGCTCCGGCGGCAGGCCCGCCGGAGCCGGGCCTCCCCCGGGCGGGTGCGAACACCCCCCGGGGGGCACTGCCCAGGGGGCACTGCCCGGCGGGCCTCCCCGGCGCGGAGCCGGGCTCCGGGGGCGCGCCGCCGTCCGCGCACGCCCCAGAACCCCACCCGTCACAGCCGTCCCAGGGCACCCGCTCTCGGCCACTCGCCGAGCCGTGCCCGGGGTGGCGCACGATCGTGACAACGCTCACCCCCGCCGGCCTCCGGCCCTCCCGCCCCCGGGACCGGCCGCGCCCGCTTGCGGGCCGGCTGCACGCCGGTCCACTGCCGGTTGTGTACCGATTGGGCACGGTTCGCCTACCGACGAAGCGTCACCGCCGCACCCCGGCCGACCGGTTCCGCATCCGGCCGTGCGCGTCGCGTGACGAGCGCCGCAGTCCGCGCCCAGCCGTCGCGGTGGACGAGCCGCTAGGAGAATGTCGTACTCTGCGGTCTGACCTCGGCCCCGTTGTGAGTCCGGGGCGTCAGCCGGCCAGGGAGGGTCCATGATCAACCTCATCACGAAGCTCGTGCTCAAGCCGCTGGCGAGAGCGGTCTACCGGCCCGTCATCGAAGGTCTGGAGAACGTCCCGCGCAGCGGCGGGGTGATCCTGGCCAGCAACCACCTGTCGTTCATCGACAGCGTGGTGATCCCGCTGACCGCGCCGCGCCAGGTGTTCTTCCTGGCCAAGGCCGAGTACTTCACCGGCACCGGGGTCAAGGGCGCGCTCTCCCGGGCGTTCTTCGGCGCGATCAACGCCGTGCCGGTCGAGCGCGGCACCTACCGCTCGGCCCAGGCCTCGCTGGAGTCGGCACTGGAGATCCTGCGCGACGGCAAGGCGTTCGGCATCTATCCCGAGGGCACCCGCTCACTGGACGGGCGGCTGTACCGGGGCAAGACCGGGGTCGCCTGGCTGGCGCTGACCGCCGGGGTGCCCGTGGTGCCGGTGGCCCTGGAGGGCCCCGCCGAGATCCTGCCGGTCGGCAAGCGGATCCCGCGCCTGCGCAAGGTGACGGTCCGTTTCGGCGAGCCGCTGGACTTCTCCGAGCTGCACGGCCGGGCCCGCTCCGCCCAGGCCCGCCGTCAGGTGACGGACGAGGTCATGCGGTCGATCCAGAAGCTCTCCGGCCAGGAGTGCGCCGAGGTCTACAACGAGCGCCCGTTGGCGGCCTGAACCGCCGTCGGGCCCGAGCCGCCCCCGGGCACGGACCGCCGGCCTGAGCGCCGTCAGGCCCGGACGGCCGCGGCGGCCGGGCGCCGTACCGGCTGCTCGCGCCGCAGCAGCGCGGCGTAGCGGCCGTCGAGGGCGAGCAGCTCCTCGTGCGTCCCGAGCTCGGCGACCCGGCCGGCGTCGAGTACGGCGATCTGGTCGGCGTGCCGCACGGTGGAGAGCCGGTGCGCGATGGTGATGGTGGTGCGGCCCTCGGCCAGCGCGTCGATGGCCTGCTGGACGGCGCGTTCGGTCTGGTTGTCGAGCGCGCTGGTGGCCTCGTCGAGGATCAGCACCGGCGGGTTGCGCAGGACGGTCCGGGCGATCGCCAGCCGCTGCTTCTCGCCGCCGGAGAACCGGTAGCCGCGTTCGCCGACCACGGTGTCGTAGCCGTCCGGCAGCCCGGCGATCATCTGGTGGATCTGGGCGGCCTCGGCGGCGGCGACCAGCTCGGCGTCGGTGGCGTCCGGCTTGGCGAAGCGCAGGTTGTCGGCGATCGAGGCGTGGAACAGGTACGTCTCCTGGGAGACCACGCCGGTGGCGTCGGACAGGGTGGCGAACGAGAGCTCGCGGACGTCCGTGCCGTCGATGGTGACCCGGCCGGAGGTCACGTCGTAGAGCCGGGGGACGAGGTAGCTCAGCGTGGTCTTGCCCGAGCCGGTCTCGCCGACCACCGCGAGCGAGCTGCCCGCCGGGACCCTGAGGTCGACACCGGCGAGGGTCGGGGCGTCCTGGTCCGGGCCGTAGCTGAAGCCGACGTTCTCGAAGACGACGTCGCCCCGGATGTCCGCCCGGCGGACGCTGACGGGGGCGGCGGGCTCGGCGATCTCGATCGGCAGGTCGAGGTACTCGAAGATCCGCTGGAACAGCGCCAGCGAGGTCTGCACGTCCACGCCGGTCGAGAGCAGGCTGACGGTCGGCCGGAACAGCCCCTGCTGGAGCGAGACGAAGGCGACCAGGGTGCCGATCGAGACGATCGGCGCACCGCCGGCGGAGGCGAGCCCGGCGGCCCAGTAGATCGCGGCGGGCATCGCCGCCATCACGATCCCGATGGTCGACATCCGCCAGCGCCCGGCCATGCTGGAGCGGATCTGCAGGTCGGCGAGCTCGTCGGACTGCCGGGTGAACTCGTGCGAGAGCGAGTCGGAGCGGCCCATCGTGCGGCCGAGCAGGATGCCGCTGACCGACAGCGACTCCTGGACGGCGGTGCTCATCAGGGCGAGCTGCTTCTGCCGTTCGGTGGTGATCTTCTTGCGCTCGCTGCCGACCCGGCGGCTGATCCAGACGAACAGCGGGAGCAGCAGCAGCGAGACGACGGTGAGCCGCCAGTCCAGCGCGACCATCGCGACGACCGTGGCGACCACGCTGGTGAGGTTGGAGACCAGCGAGGTCGCGGTGGAGGTGACGGTGGACTGCATGCCGCCGATGTCGTTGGCGATCCGGGACTGCACCTCGCCGGTGCGGGTCCGGGTGAAGAACGCCAGCGACATCCGCTGCAGGTGGGTGTAGACGGCGGTGCGCAGGTCGTGCATGACGCGCTGGCCGACGGTGGTCGAGATCAGGGTCTGCAGCACGTTGAAGATGCTGTTGACCACCGCCGCCGCGATCATGCCGAGCGCGAGCAGGCTGAGCAGCCCCGTGCGGCCCTGCGGGATGGCGGTGTCGAGTACGGCGCGCAGCAGGAACGGCGTGACCACCGAGACCACCGCCGAGGCGCCGACCAGCAGCCCGACCACGCCGAGGCGGCCGGAGTACGGGCGGAACAGGGCCAGGATGCGGCGCAGCTGGGCGGGTGGGGGTGGTCCGTCGTCCGTACGCGGGGACGGGGTCCAGGTTGTGCCTTCGGGCCTCAAGGGCGACCTCCTGATCGGGCGGATGCGGGCAGGCTGCCAGCATATAGAGAGTAGCTCATAGTTAGCCAAGCTAATAATGAGGTACGTCCTATTCCCGTCAGGTCGCCCGCCCGGCTCCTCCTCGTCCCTCTCCTAACCTTCTCCCGCCCGCCTGCTGCGCTCAGTCGGTGCGGTAGGTCCGGGCCGCCTTGGAGGAGACCCCGCCGAGCTTGCCCGAGGGCAGCACCCGGCCGAGCGCGACGATCGCCTTGTACCGCTTGCCCGGGACGGAGAGCGAACGGCCGCGGGCCAGGTCACGCAGCGCCTCGTCGACCACGCGCTCGGCGGAGAGCCAGCTCCAGGCCGGGATGTTCGAGGTGCCCATGCCCGCCCGCTCGTGGAACTCGGTCCGGGTGAAGCCCGGGCAGAGCGCGAGCAGCCGGACCCCGCTGCCGCCGAGGTCGCGGGCGATGCCCTGGGTGAAGCTGACCACCCACGCCTTGGTCGCCCCGTACGTGCCGCGCGGCAGGAAGGCCGCGACCGAGGCGACGTTGACGATGCCGCCGAAGCCGCGCTCGCGCATGCCCGGCAGCGCGGCGGTGGTGGTCCGCAGGATCGCCTCGACGTGCACCTTGAGCATGTCCAGCTCCTGGTCGAGCGGCACCGTCAGGAACGCCCCCCGGTTCCCGAACCCGGCGTTGTTGATCAGGATGTCGACCGGACGCGAGCCGTCGCGCAGCCGGTCCTCGACGGCGGTGATCCCGGCGTCGGTGGCCAGGTCGGCGGACAGGGTCTCCACCTGGACGCCGTACGTCTTGCCGAGTTCGGCGGCCGAGGCGGCGAGCCGCTCGGCGTCCCGGGCCACCAGGACGAGATCCCGCCCGTCCTTGGCGAGACGACGGGCGAACGCGGCACCGATGCCGGCGGTGGCGCCGGTGATGAGGGCAGTGGTCATGCCCCCGACCGTAGCCCCTGAGGCCCCGTCACCGGGAGTGGCCCCCGGCGCGGAGCCCTGTACGCACAGGAGCAGCCAGTGCAGGGGGCGCGAGGAACCGCGCGAAGGGGGATGCCTCCCGCCCCCTGAAAAAGGAACCCCGGGCCCACCGGTGGGACCGTGGCTACTCCACCGCGCCCCGGGCAGCCGAGTCGGCCTCGCCGCCCGCGCCCACCGGGCGCAGGCGGGTGGTGGCGGTGGCCCTCAACTCGGGTGCCAGGCGGGCCACATCGCGGGATCCCACGGCCGCGATCAGGCCCGGCAGGGCCCAGCGGACGGGCTGGAGGCCGCGCAGCCAGGCCTGGGCGTAGACGTGCGGCGAGCGGCGGGCGATCCCGGCGACCAGGCGGTCGACGGCCGGGGCGAGCGGGTAGGTCTTGTTGGCCGGCCAGGGCAGCCTGGCCCGCAGCTGCCGCAGGACGACGTCCTGGTCGGCCCCCCGCACCATGTCGGTGTCGGTCCAACTCAGGTAGCCGACACCGACCTTGACGCCCTGGTGGGCGACCTCGGCGCGCAACGCGTGGGCGAAGGACTCGACGCCCGCCTTGCTCGCGCAGTACGCCGCCATCAGCGGCGCGGGGGTCATCGCGGCCAGCGAGGCGATCTGCAGCAGGTAACCGCCGCTCTCCACCAGCGCGGGCAGGAAGGCCCGCGCGGTCGCCACGCTGCCCAGCAGGTTGACCTCGATCACCCGGCTGAATGCCCGGTGGTCGCTGTCCAGCAGCGGGCCGCCGATCGCGATCCCGGCGTTGGCGACGACGGTGTCGATCCGGCCGTACCGGTCCTGGATCGCCCGGGCGGTGGCCGTGAGCGCGTCGACGTCGGTGACGTCCACCTCCCAGTACGAGGCGCCGGCCCCGCACTGTGCCGCGACCGCCTTCAACTCCTCGGGCTCCAGGCCGACCAGGGCCACCTTGGCGCCGCGCTGGGCGAGCCTGCGGGCCGTCAGCGCGCCGACCCCGCGGGCGGCCCCGGTGACGACGACGACCTGGGCGGACAGTGCCGGGGTGGTGCTCATTCGGCCACGCTCCCTTCGGTCACGCCCGCGTCGGCGACGGCGCCGATCTTCGCGAGCCGGCGGATCTCGGCGGCCACCTCGGCCGGCCGCTCGACCGGCGCCATGTGCCCGACGCCCGCCAACTGGAGCAGCCCCTGCGGGTCGGGCAGCGCCGCCGCGATCCGCTGCGCGTGCACAGGCGGGGTGAGCCGGTCGCGGGTACCGACGATCACCGAGGTCGGCGCGGCGAGCCTGGGCAGCTGGTGGTACTCGTCCAGTGTGGCGAGCACCTGGGACCAGCGGTACCTGACCCTGGTCGGGCAGGCGTGCACCACCCGGACGACGGCCGCGACCCGGTCGGCGGGGGTGTCCAGCCCCATCGTGGCGTACTTCAGCGCGGCGGCGGTGAGGCCGTTCGGCCGCCCGAGCGGCAGCCGGGAGGACAGCAGCATCCGGTGCAGGGCCAGCTTGGTGCCGGGCACCGCGACGGTGAGCACCTTGAGTTCGGCGACCAGGTCGCCCGCTCCGGTGCTGATCAGCACGGCGGCGGCGGTCCGGTCGGCGACCCCGGTGCGGTCGGCGGCGGCCATCACGGTCATCCCGCCCATGCTGTGCCCGGCGAGCACCGCCCGCTCCCCCGCCGGCACGACCTCCGCGAGCACCGCCTCCAGGTCGTCGGCGAGCTTGGCGGTGGAGTAGCCGGCCGGGGTCGCCGGGGTGCCGCTGCGGCCGTGGCCGCGCTGGTCGTACGCCACCACCCGGTAATCACCGGCGAGTTGGCGGATCACCGGAGCCCAGAAGGCGATCGAGCAGGTCCAGCCGTGGGCCAGCACCACGAGCGGCGCGCCCTCGGGTCCGAACGCCTCGGCGTGCACCTGGTGGCCGTCGGCCGAGCGGATCCGGTACTCCCGCTCGGGCGCGGGGAGCACGCAGTCCGGGGCCGGATCGCTGACGAACTTCACGCTGGGACCTCCTGGGAGACGGTGGCGACGGGAACGGGACGCTTGATGATCTCGTATTCGGCCAGGTCGACCCGGCGGGTGGCCCGGCGGAAGCTGGTGGTGGAGCCGGGCCAGAGCACGGTGTTCTTGCCGTCCGCCTCCAGGTACCAGCTCTTGCAGCCGCCGGTCGTCCAGACCGTCCGGGACATCCGGTGCTGGAGTTCGAGGTTCCAGCGCCGCTGGGCCCGGGCCGTGGGCTGGATCGCCGTCGCGCCGATCGCCGAGAGCGTCGTCAACGCGTCGACCAGGTAGTTCAGTTGGGACTCGATCATCAGGATCATCGAGTTGTTGCCGAGCCCGGTGTTGGGCCCGATCACGAAGAACAGGTTGGGGAAGCCGTGCACGGTCGAGCCGCGCAGCGCCTCCATGCCGCCCTTCCACTCCTGCGCCAGGCTGCGCCCGTCGATGCCGAACACCCGCTCGCCGATGGGCATGTCGGTGACGTGGAAGCCGGTGCCGAAGACGATCGCGTCCGCCTCGTGCTCGCCGCCGTCGGCGTCGACCAGGGTGGAGCCGCGCACCTCGGCGAGGCCGGCCGCGACCACCTCGGCGTTGGGCGCCGCGAGCGCCGGGTAGTAGGCGTTGCTGAGCAGGATCCGCTTGCAGCCTATCCGGTAGTCCGGGGTCAGCTTGGCCCGCAACTGCGGGTCAGCGACGGCCTGTTCGAGGTTACGGACGGCGAGCCGCTGGACCAGCTTCAGCGCACCGGGGCGGCGGACGAAGGCATCCACCTGGAGCTCGCGCAGCGCGAACAGGGTGGCGCGGCGCAGCTTGCCGGTGGCCGGGATCGCGGCGTGCAGCCACTTCTCGGCGGCGGAGATCTCCCGGTCCGCGCGGGGCAGGACCCAGGCCGGGGTGCGCTGGAAGACCGTCAGCTTCGCGACCTGCGGCTGGATCGACGGGACGATCTGGGCCGCCGAGGCGCCGGTGCCGACCATCGCGACGCGCTTGCCGGTGAGGTCGAAGTCGTGGTCCCAGCGCGAGGAGTGGAACACCTTGCCGGGGAAGTCGGCCAGCCCGGGGATGTCCGGGATCTGCGGGTCGGCGAGCGGGCCGGCCGCCGAGACCACCGCGTCGGCCGTCCAGCTGCCCGCCGTGGTGGTGACCCGCCAGTGGGCCGCCTGCTGGTCCCAGCGCAGCTCGGTGACCTCGGTGTTGAACCGCAGGTGCGGGCGGAGGCCGAAGGTGTCGGCGACCCGCTCCAGGTAGGCGCGGATGTCCGGCTGCCGGGAGAAGCTGCGCGGCCACTCCGGGTTCGGGGCGAAGGAGAAGGAGTACAGGTGCGAGGGGACGTCGCAGGCACAGCCGGGGTAGCTGTTGTCGCGCCAGGTGCCGCCGACCGAGTCGGCGCGCTCCAGGATCACGAAGTCGGTGATCCCGGCCCGGCGCAGTCGGACGCCGGCGCCCAGACCGCCGAAGCCGGAGCCGACCACCGCCACCCGCACATGGGTGCTCGGCTGCGGCTGCTTGGGGCGCTTGGGGCTGGATGCCATCGGGGCGGCCTCCTGAGGGGAGTGGGGTGGGGGTGCCCGGGTCCATTAGAACCGCGCCAGTAATCACTGGCACGATTGGCAGGGTAACCGCTGCGGGAGCCGTACGGAAGGAGCCCGGCGGCACCGGTTTCCCCCGGTCCCCGGCGCGCCGCCCGGCCCTATGCTGGGCGGCGTGGAGACGATCAGGCGGGCCGGGGACGGCAGCGGCGCGGCGGCGCGCGAGTACCGGGTGGAGGAGCTGGCGCGGGCGGCCGGCATCACCACCCGCACCCTGCGCTTCTACCGGGAGCGCAAGCTGCTCCAGCCGCCGCGCAAGGAGGGCCGGATCGCCTGGTACGGCGAGGAGCACCTGGAGCGGCTCCGCATGATCGGCGGGCTGCTGGAGCGCGGCCACACCCTCGGCGGCATCGCCGAGCTGATCGGCGCGGGCGAGAGCGGACGGGACGTCGCCGAGCTGATCGGCCTGCGGGCGGCGATCACCGCCCCCTGGTCGGACGAGACGCCCGTCCACGTCGGCTGGGCCGAGCTGGCCGCGGCCTTCGGCGACCAGCTGACCGAGGCCAACACGCGGGAGTCCGTCGACCAGGGCTACATCACCGTCCAGGAGGACGGCATCACCCACATCAGCCGCCGCCTGATGGACGCCACCACCACCCTGGTCGCCGAGGGCGTGCCGCTCGCCGCCGTCCTGGCCGCCTGCCGCACGGCCCAGGACCACGCGGACGCCGTCGCCGAGGTGTTCACCGCCCTGATCCGCGACCAGCTGCTCGGCGCCCTCGCCCACGTCGAGGACGTCACCCCCGCCGAGGCCGCCCGGCTGACCGGCCAGATCCAGCGGGTCCGCCCGCTCGCCCGTACCGTCGCGGACGCCCAGTTCGCGCTGGCGATGGACCGCCGGGTGCACGCC
Source organism: Kitasatospora kazusensis (assembly GCF_039529945.1). Classification (NCBI taxonomy): domain Bacteria; kingdom Bacillati; phylum Actinomycetota; class Actinomycetes; order Kitasatosporales; family Streptomycetaceae; genus Kitasatospora; species Kitasatospora kazusensis. The sequence continues at coordinate 73,086 of NZ_BAAANT010000005.1, forward strand.
GAGTACGACGCGGTGCTGCACCGGCCCGACTGACCGCCCCACTCCGGCTCAGGCCCCGCCCCGGCCCCGCCGGGCCGCCCCGGGTCAGCCGTTCCGGCGGTGCCACTCCTCGGCCAGGATCCCGTACGTGACCTCGTCACGGCGCTCGGCCGGGAAGGCGATGGCCCCGCGCTGGACCCCCTCCTCGGCGAAGCCGAGGCGGGTGGCGAGCGCGCGGCTGCGGAGGTTGGCGACCTCGGTCTGCAGCGCGACCCGCTCCAGGCCGAGCGGCCCGAAGGCGTGGTCGAGCAGGGCGGTGACGGCCCGGCGGACCAGGCCCCGGCCCTCATGGGCCTCGTCGATCCAGTACCCGATGTCGGCCGACCGCCGGTAGGCGTTGATCCGCAGGCCGACCGACCCGGCCAGCTGCCAACCACCCTCCGCCGCCACCGCGATGACGGTCGGCACCTGCTCCCCCGCGAGCCAGCCCCGGGCGGACTCCCGCACGTTGGCCCCGGTCGCCTCCGGCGTCGGCAGCTCGACCGCCCACGGCTCCCAGCGCGCCAGCCGCTCCTGGTTGGCCGCCAGCAACTCCTGGTAGGCGTCGAGCAGATCGGGAGTACGCGGCAGCAGTACGGCGCCGTCTCCGAGCGGGAACGAGAACAGCGGTGTGACGACCGTACGCACGGTGGCTCCAGGAGGGCTCGGGGGGCTGTCCCGCCAGCATAGGACGGGCCCCGAGCGGGCCCCGGGCCTGGTCGGAGCGGGTGGCCGGCGAGAGCGGGGCCTGGTCAGAGCTCCAGCCGCCGGACCCGCTCCGGGTCGTCCGTGCGCGGGCAGGTCACGCAGGCCTCGGCGGGGCGGATCGCGTAGTAGAGGCAGCAGCCGAGCCGGGTACGGGTCAGGTGGGTGCGCCCCTCGGTCCCGGTCAGGCGGCGGAAGGCGGCCGTGCCGGGGAAGGGCGGGGTGCCGCCGGGCAGCAGGTCGGTGGCGACCCGGACGGCGCGTTCCTCCTCGCCGAGCATCCGGCCCAGGTACCAGATCCCGGAGAGCAGGTCGTCCGCCGCCATGCCCCAGAGCGCGCGCGGCCCGCGCTTGACGTGCGGTCCGAAGGCGTCGAGCACCGGCGTGAGGTGCTCGACGACCGCGTCCCGCAGGTCCGCCGCCGTGCCGGGGACGAGCCCGCCCGGACGGAGCGCCAGATCGCCGGTCGCCGTGTGGATCCAGAGGTCCTCCGGCCGGATCACGGGCACCTGGCCGGCGAGGTACCAGGGGCCGCTGAACAGCAGGCAGCCGGACCAGAGGTAGTGGTGCAGCAGCCGCGAGGCGGCGACGTGCACGCGCGGTGCGACGCCGTTCCCGGCCTCGATCCTGGCCGCTTCACCGCGCACCAACTCGGCTGTCCGGCTGGGTAGTTCCGAAACCGGGAGCCATCCGGGCCCCGGATCCGAGGACGACTGGCCGGCGGCGAGCAGGTGGACGCGGAGCGCGCCGCAGACCGCCGCCAGGCGGCGTTGGACGGCGGTGGCCGCGGGCGGTGCGACGGGCGTACGGAGCATCAGAACCCCCTCGAAGATCTATTTAGGTTAGCCTAACCTGACCGATTCTCGACAGATGCCGCACGCCAAGATCGAACGACTTGACTAACTTAGGTTTGCCTAACCTAATATCGCTCTTGTGCTTACCACTGACCCGCCGGCGCTCACCGCCCCGGCACGACGGCCCCGGCCGGTCCGGCAGCCCCTGCTGCTGGCCGGCGGGATCGGCGTGCTGGTGCTCTGCGCCGCCCTGAGCCTCGCCCTCGGATCGCGGCCGATCCCGCTCGGCACCGTTCTTGACGCACTGTCCGGCTCCGGCCACGGCGGCGACGCGGACGTGGTGACGGGGCTGCGGCTGCCGCGCACCGTGATCGGCCTGGTGGTGGGCGCCGCGCTCGGCGCGGCGGGCGCCGTCGCCCAGGGCGTCACCCGCAACCCGCTCGCCTCGCCGACCACGCTCGGCATCAACGCGGGCGCGAGCTTCGCCGTCGTCACCGCGATCTTCACGCTGCACTGCACCCGCCCCGTGCAGTACGTCTGGTTCGCCGTCCTCGGCGCCGCCGCGGCGGCCTGTGCCGCCTACGCGATGGCCCGCAGGTCGGGCGACCTCGATCCCGTCCGGCTCGCGCTCGGCGGGACGGTGCTCACCGCCGTGCTCGCCTCCTGGACCTCCTCGCTGATGCTGGTCAGCCGCCGGACGCTGGACGAGGCCAGGTTCTGGCTGGCCGGCTCGCTGGGCGGCCGCGGCTTCGAAGTACTCACCCCCGTCCTGCCGTTGATAGCCGCCGGCCTGCTGCTGGCGCTGCTGGTCGCACCCGCCCTGAACACGCTGGCGCTCGGCGACGAGACGGCGCAGGCGCTCGGCGTGCCGGTGACCCGGATCCGGGTGCTCGGCGGGCTGGCGGTCGTCCTGCTCGCCGCCGGCGCCGTCGCGGTGGCCGGCCCGGTCGCCTTCGTCGGCCTGGCCGCGCCGCACCTCGTCCGCCCGCTGCTCGGCAACGACCACCGCTGGCTGGTGCCCGGCTGCCTGGTGGCGGGGCCCGCCCTGCTGCTGGCCGCCGACGTGCTGGGCCGGGTGGCGGCCCGGCCGTCCGAGATCGAGGTCGGCATCGTGACCGCCTTCCTCGGCGCACCGCTGCTCGCCCTGCTGGCCCGGAAGGCGGCCCGGTGAACGCCTCCGCCGCCGCGCCCGCCGCCGCACCGCCCACCACCCCCGGCTCCGCCCCGGCCCGGCGCCACCGTACGCTGCTGCTCTGCGCCGCCTTCGCCACCGCACTGGTCTGGCTCACCGGCCTCGCCCTGAGCACCGGTCAGGTGCGGCTGCCGCTGACCGGCGCGCTGCGCGCCCTGGCCGGCCTCGGCGACGTCGGCGACGTGCTGGTGGTCCAGCAGTTCCGGGCGCCCCGGGTGGTCTCCGCGCTGATCGCGGGCGCCGGGCTGGCCGTGTCCGGCTCGCTGCTGCAACGGCTGTTCCGCAATCCGCTCGCCTCACCGGACGTCATCGGCGTCACCGGCGGCGCCTCGTTCGGCGCCGTCCTGCTGCTGGCCACCGGCGCGAGCCAGGCGCTGATCCCGCTCGGCGCGCTCGGCGGCGGAGTGCTGGCGGCCGTCCTGCTCGGCGCGTTCGCCTGGCGCTCGCGGATCGCCGTCGGCCGCCTGGTGCTGGTCGGCCTGGCCGTACAGGCCGGTCTGGCCGCAGCGGTCAACCTGATGATCGTCCGGTTCCCGGCCGAACTGGCCACCTCCGCCCTGCAGTGGACCACCGGCTCGCTGTACGGCCGGACCTGGACGGAGGTCTCGGTGGGCGGCGCGGCGATCGTGCTGGCCACCACCGCGGTCTTCCTGACCCACCGTCGGACCTCGGTGCTGGAGCTCGGCGAGGACTCGGCCGGCGGCCTGGGGCTCGACCCCGCACGGGCCCGGCTGGGCCTGCTGCTGCTCGCCGTCGTGCTGGCCTCGCTGGCCGCCGGGCTGACCGGCCCGGTCGCCTTCGTCGCCCTCGCCGTACCGCACCTGGTCCGCCTGCTGGCCGGGCCGCCGACCCCCGGCACACTCGCGCTCACGGCGCTGGCCGGCGCCCTCCTGCTGCTCGCGGCCGACCACATCGTGCTGGACCTGCTGCCCGTCCACGGCCTGCCCGTCGGCGCCGTCACCGCGACGCTCGGCGCGCCCTGGCTGCTCGTCCTGATGATCCGTCAGGGCCGGCCCACCCACCGGAGTGACTCATGAACCAGCTCGCCGCCCAGCGGCTCGACCTGCGCTACGGCGACCGGGTGGTCGTCCAGGGCCTCGACCTCACCCTCCCCGGCGGCGCCGTCACCGCGATCGTCGGGCCGAACGCCTGCGGCAAGTCGACCCTGCTGCGCGGCCTGGTCCGGCTGCTCACCCCGGCCGCCGGTACGGTCACCCTGGACGGCTCCGACATCCACCGGATGCCCGCCCGCGCGCTGGCCCGCCGGATGGGCCTGCTGCCGCAGCAGCCGGTCACCCCCGAGTCGATCACCGTCGAATCCCTCGTCCGGCTCGGCCGGTACCCGCACCAGCGAATGCTCAGCCCCTGGTCGGCCGCCGACCAGGCCGCTGTGGAGGAGGCGCTCGCCCGCACCGGCACCGACGGCCTGCGCGACCAGCCGGTGGACCGGCTCTCCGGCGGACAGCGCCAGCGCGCCTGGATCGCGCTGGCGCTCGCCCAGGACACCGAACTGCTGCTGCTGGACGAGCCGACCACCTTCCTCGACCTCCGCCACCAGCTCGAAGTCCTGGACCTGGTCTCCGACCTGCATGCCCAGGCCGGACGGACGGTGGTGATGGTGCTGCACGACCTCGGTCAGGCCGCCCGCTACGCCGACCACCTGGTCGTACTGGACGGCGGCCGGCTCGCCGCGGCCGGCCCACCCGCCGAGGTCCTCACGGCGGAGCTGGTCGAACGGGTCTTCCAGGTCCCCTGCCTGGTCGTCCCCGACCCGGAGACCGGCACCCCGCTGGTCGTCCCCCGTGCGAGAACGCGGAGCGCGATGCCCGTCCGCTAGGCACGCGGAGCGCTGCCCCCGAGGCGCGGGGAACTGCGCGAAACGGGAGTGACGGTGGTGCGCCTTCCGCCCCGCGCAGTTCCCCGCGCCCCTGGCGGGCCCTTTCAGTCTGCCCGAAAACATCCCGAGAACAAGGACAAATGATGTCGTACCGGTCCCACCGTCTGCCTACCGCCCTGCTCGCCGTAGTGCTCTCCACCGCTCTGCTGAGTGCCTGTGGCTCAAGCGCCGACAGCAAGCCGACCGCCGCCGCGAGCGGGGCCGCCGGCGACCCGGCCGCCGCCTTCCCCCGCAGCATCCAGCACGCGATGGGCACCGCCGAGATCAGGACCCAGCCCAAGCGCGTGGTGGTGCTGGACAGCGGCGAGTTGGACGACGTCACCCTGCTCGGCATCACCCCGGTCGGCGCGGTCTCACCGCACCTGAAGACCGAGGGCGGCTTCCCCACGTACCTCAAGGACCGGACCGGCGGGGCGAAGGACGTCGGCCCGATGGCCGAGCCCAACCTCGAACTGATCGCCTCCCTCAAGCCCGACCTGATCCTCTCCTCCAAGGTCCGGCACGAGAAGGTCTACGACAAGCTGAACGCGATCGCGCCGACCGTCCTGGCGGAGACCACCGGCTTCCCGTGGAAGGCCAACCTGGCCCTGTACGCCAAGGCTCTGGGCAAGGAGGCCGAGGCCAAGACTGCCCTGGACGACTACCAGGCCCGCGCGGCGAAGCTGGGCGCCGAGATCAAGGCGAAGAACAACGGCACGATGCCGACCGCCTCGGTGGTCCGGTTCGTGGCCGGACCGACCCGGCTCTACCAGAAGTCCTCGTTCAGCGGCACCGTGCTGAGCGACATCGGCCTCGCCCGCCCGGCCTCGCAGAACGTCGACGGCTCGATGCTGGACGTCAGCCCCGAGCAGATCAACCAGGCCGACGCCGACCTGGTCTTCGTCACCGTCTCCGACGACCCCACGAAGACCAAGGAGAGCGAGGTCCAGAACACGCCGGTCTGGAAGGGCCTGAACGCCGTCCGGAACAACAAGGTCTTCAACGTGCCGGACGAGACCTGGATGTCGGGCATCGGCGTGCAGGCCGCCGACGCCATGCTCGTCGACATCGCCAAGGCCGCAGGCGTCGACGCCCCCAAGTAGCCACCGTGCGGGGGCGGTTCAACAGAGGGACCGCCCCCGCTCCCCGACCCCGCAGCACCGAGAGGACCCCCGTCGTGCGGCTGTACCTGCTCGCCCTCAACCCCACCGACTCCGTCACCCAGGGCTTCCTGCCCGCCGCCGCGAGACTCGGGCTGACGGTCACCGTGCTGACCGACTCCGCCGAGGCCCACCGGGCGGCGTACACCGGGCTGGCGGCCGCACCCGAGGTGGTGGAGTGCGAGGTCCGCGACCACCGCGAGGTGATCGCGGTGATCGCACGGCAGCACGCGCCGGCCGCGGTGTTCAGCAACAGCGACCACCTGCAGACCCAGACCGCGCTGGCCGCCGAGTACTTCGGCCTGCCCGCCAAGGACTGGAAGGCCGCCCTGCGGGCCAAGAACAAGGCCGAGCTCCGACGGCACCTCGCACAGGCGGGCCTGGACAGCGTCTGGTCGGCCGAGATCGCGCCCGGCGAGGACGGCTCCGCACTCGACCCGCCGTTCCCCTGCGTGCTCAAACCGCGCGAAGGGGTGGCCAGCGAGGACGTCGCACTCGTCGCCGACGCGGCCGAACTCGCGCTGCGCTGCCGGGAGATCCAGCGCCGCCGCCCCGACGCGGTGCTGGTCGCCGAGGAGTTCCTGACCGGCGAGCTGTACACCCTGGAGACGCTCGGCGACGGCCGCACCCGGCACGTGCTCGGCGGCTTCCACACCCGGCTGTCCCCGCCGCCGCACTTCGTCGAGGAGGTGCTGACCTTCGTCCCGGCGCATCCGCCGGCCGTCCTCGGCCAGGTGCTCGCGCAGCTGGACGCACTGGGCGTCGGGCTCGGCGCCTGCCATACCGAGTTCGTCGTCCAGCCGGACGGCCGGGCCCGCCTGATCGAGGTCAACTACCGTGCCATCGGCGACCAGTGCGATCTGATGCTGGCCCAGATCCTGGAGATCCCGTACTTCGAGCACGTGCTCCGCGCCCACCTGGGCGAGCCGCTGCCCGCCGACCTCGGCGCCCGCGGCGACCTGCGGGCCCGCAACGAGGTGGTCTGCGCCGACCGCGCGGGCGTGCTCACCGCCGCCCCCGGCCCGTACGACCGGGACACCGACGGCGTGCGGCTGGCCTACCGGCCGCTGCGCGGGCTCGGCGAACGGCACGAGCACCACCGCACCAACCGGGACTACCTCGGGGTGGTCTGGGCGATCGGCTCGGACCAGGACGCCGTGGACGCGGCCGTGGCCGCCTTCATCACCGCGAACAGCTGGGAGATCACTCCGTGAGCACCACCGACGACCTGACGCTGCGCGTGCTCGGGGCCCTGCTGCGCGAGGACGTCGCCGGGCTGCGCGGCACCGGCACGCTGGAGCGGCGCCCCGACGGCGACTGGCTGCGCACCGGGGGCCTGGCGCTGCCGGTACGGGTGGAGGGCCGGCAGGGCTTCCAGTGCGAGTACGCCGCCAGGCTGCCGCTGCTGGAGCTGGACGGCGCCGCCCACACCGAACTCGGCTCGATCATCCGGGTGTTGGAGGATCTCGCCGACCCCGACGACCGGCCCGGCCACCGGGCGTTCGCCGAGGAGTGCCGGCAGACCCTGGCCACCATGCGGCTGCACGACGCCGTCCGGGACGAGGTGCACGCCGCCCTCGCCGAACGGTACGGCGCGGACCCGGCCGACTGGACCGGCCTGGCCGGGAGTCTGGCCTTCGACACGCTGGCCGCCTACCTGGACCACCCCGTCTACCCGACCGCACGCGGCCGCTCCGGCCTGGACAACGATCAACTTCGCTCCTACGCACCCGAGTTCCACCCGTCCTTCGAACTGCGCTGGCTCGCGGTGCCGGCCGCCGCACTCACCGTCGAGGGCGCCGGCCCGCTGCCCGCCTGGTGGCCGACGCCCGCCCGGCTCGGACTGGACGGCCCGGACGGCCCGTACCTGACGCTACCCGTGCACCCGCTGACGGCGGACGCCGCGCTCGCCGCGCTGCCCGGCGCGCTGCTCGCCGAGCGGCCGTACCTGGCGGTCACCCCCACGCTGTCGATGCGCACCGTCGCCGTCGACCAGGACCCGGCCTGCCACCTCAAGCTGCCGCTCGCCACCGCCACTCTCGGCCTTCGCAACCGGCGCACCATCAAGCCCGGCACCCTGGTGGACGGCGCCGCAGGGCAACGCCTGCTGGCCGCGGTGATCGCCCGTGAGCCGCGCTTCGCCGGGCGGGTGCTGCTCGCCGACGAGCAGTGCTACGCCCACGCCGGCCACGAGCTGCTGGCCGTACTCTCCCGCCGCTACCCGGCCGGGCTGGAGCAGGCGGTGACGGTGCCGCTGGCGGCCCTGGCGGCGCCGGGCCCCGGCGGGCGGCTGGTCGTCGACCGGCTGGCCGACCGCTTCTACGACGGGTCGGTGATCGGGCTCTACGACGAGTTCCTGGAACTGCTGCTGGACTGGCAGACCACCCTCTTCGGGTACGGGATCGCACTGGAGTCGCACCAGCAGAACACCTCGCTGGTACTCGACTTCGACGACCGCGCCGACGGCGAAGCGGGCAGGGGCGGCGGGACCAGACTCCGGCTGCTCTACAAGGACAACGACGGCCCCCGGGTCAACCCGGCCCGGCTCGGCGAACTGGCTCCTCTGGGAGCGGAGTTCGACGACGAGCGGGTCACCGCCCCGGACGACCGCGCCCTCACCAACCTGTTCACCACCATCACCGGCCACCTCTGCACCGCCTCGCTCGCCTTCGAGCTGGCCGCGCACGGACGGGTGCCGCTGGCGGACACCCTGGGGCTGCTCCACGCCCGGCTGGACTCCGCGATCGAGCGGCTCGGCCCCGCCGGGGCATCCCTGCGGGCCGCACTGCTGGACGCCGACCGGCTGCCGGTCAAGGCGATGGTCAGCGCCGGCACCCTGTTCAGCAAGGAGCGCTCCGGCGCCGCCGACGTCAACAAGCACTACACCACCGGGCCCAACTACCTGAAGCCGTACGGGGTCTCCCGGTGAACACCACGACCGGCCGGCCGGCGTCGACCGCACCGGCCGCACCGGCGGCACCGGCCGCACCGCCGGGCCTCGGTCGGCGCCAGGTGCACGCGGTGGCCGCCTGCTACTTCGTGGCCTCGTTCGCCGCGCTCGGCCTGCCGCCCTACCTCACGGCCATCCTGCCGACCCTCGGCGACCCCCGGGCGCACTGGGCCGGGGTGCTCTACATCGTGCCGACCGTCTTCAGTGCGCTGGGCGCCCCGCTCTGGGGACGCCTGGCCGACCGGTACGGCCGCAAGCGGCTGCTGCTCCGGGCCCAACTCGGCCTCGCCGTCTCGTTCCTGCTCGCCGGGGCGGCCGACAGCCTGCCGGCCTTCACCGCCGCCCTGGTGCTCCAGGGCTTTCTCGGGGGTACCTTCGCCGCCACCAACGGCTTCCTCGCGGCGGCCCTCGACGGCTCGCAGCTCTCCCGGGCGCTCACCCTGATGCAGGGCAGCGCACGGGCCGCGCTGGTCTCCGCGCCGATCCTGGTCGGCGCGCTCTCGCCGTGGATCCCGCCGCACCGGCAGTACCTGGTGATGGCCGTGCTGCCGCTGGCGGCGGCCGGATTCCTGGCCCTGCTGCCGGAGCCCGTCCGGCCCGCGCCCGCCGGGGCCGGGGCCGGCTCCGCCCCGGCTGCGCCCAAGCCGCTCCGGCTGCTCTACACCGTCGAGTTCGCGTTCGTCTTCGCCACCATCGTCTCCTACCCCTACCTGATCACCCTGGTCGACACCCGGCTGCCCGGCATCCCGGGCACCACCGCGGGCCTGCTGTTCGCCCTCCCGCACCTCTGCTACCTGGCCTTCGCCGGCCGCGTGCACAGCACCTTCCTGCGGCGGCCCCGGACGGGCCTGGCACTCGGGTTCGCCCTGGTCGCGGCCGGTCTCGCCGGGCACTGGCCGGCCCACCAGCTGGCGGCCTTCGCGCTGGCCCGGCTGGTCCTCGGCGCCGGGATGACCCTCGGGCTGGTCTGCCTCTCGGTACTGGCGGCCGAAGCCGCCCACGGCCGGGCACCCGGCCGGATGTTCGGGACCCTGGAGCTGGTCTCCAAGGGCGGCGCCGTCGCCGCCGGGCTGGTCGCCACGCTGGTCAACAGCGTCTACGGCCCGGGCGCCACCGTCCTGGCCGGCACCGCCGCCGCGCTCGCCGCGCTCGCACTCGTCCTCCTCTCCCGCCTCCCCCGCCTCGCCCTCCTCTTCCGCCTCTCCCATCGGAGCAACTGATGGCCTCTCCTCTCCCCGCCCTCCAGCCCTCCACCGCCGCTCCGGCCGAACTCCCGAGCGCCGAGCACGCCGTGACGCACACCCTGCTCAACTGCCTGCTCCGCGAGGTCTCCGCCCCCGAGCACCAGACCGCCGTCGCCGACGGCCGGCTGCACCTGCGGCTGCCCCGGCGCGGGGTCGTGCTGCGGATCGAGCTGCGCCGCACCTCGCTCTCCGGCGCGCACCGGTTCACCGGCCCGGCGTTCGCGCAGACCGCGGCGGGCTGGGCCGAGCTGGGCTGGCGGGAGCTGGCCGAGCACGTCCAGGCGGAGCTGACGCTGCGCAGCGGGCTGAGCAACGAGGAGTTCCTGCCGCAGCTGGCCTCCAGCCACCAGGGCGTCCGCGCCGGACTCGCCCGCCGCGCCGCGCCCGGCGCCGACCGGTACCTGGAGTCCGAGCAGGCGCTGCTCTTCGGCCACCGCTTCCACCCGGCACCCAAGGCCCGTTCGGCCGACCACACGGCCTGGGACGCGTACGCGCCGGAGGCCCGCGCCGCCTTCCGGCTGCGCCACCTCGCCGTCCGCGCCGAACTGATCGCCGAGGACACCACCGACCCCGCCGCGCTCGCCCTGCTCGACGGCCTGGGCTCCGTCCCGGAGGGCTACCGGCTGCTGCCGGCCCACCCCTGGCAGTACGAACTGCTGCGTGACAACCCGCTGTTGCAGGCCGCGCTGGAACGCGGCGACATCCTGGACCTGGGCCCGGGCGGCGCGCCGTTCACGCCGACCGCCTCCGTCCGCACCCTGCACGGGGCCGGCGCCTTCCTGAAGTTCAGCCTGAACGTGCGGATCACCAACTGCCTGCGCAAGAACGCCGCGTACGAGCTGACCGGCGCCGTCGCCCTGACCCGCCTGCTGGCCGGGCCGCTCGGCGACCTGGCCGAGCGCTTCCCGGACTCGACGATGCTGCGCGAGCCCGCCTACCGCACCCTCGCCCTGCCGGGCGCCGACGGGCGCCCCGACACGGCGCTGTTCGAGGGCTTCGGCCTGATCGTCCGGGAGGGGCTGGCCGGCGCGCTGCGCCCCGGTGTCACCCCGCTGCTGGCGGCGGCGGTGGCGGACGAGTACCCGACCAGCTCGGCTCACATCTCCGCGCTGCTGGACGGCGCGGGCCCGCAGGAGGCCCGTGAGTGGTGGGCGGCGTACCTGCGGCTGGTGCTGCCGCCGGTCCTGGCCGCCTACTTCGACCACGGCGTGGTGCTGGAACCGCACCTGCAGAACGTGGTGCTCGGCGTGGACGCGGACGGACGGCCCGCGCAGGTCTTCTTCCGCGACCTGGAGGGCACCAAACTGCTCCCCGAGCGGAACGCGGAGCTGCTGGCGCAACTGCCGCCCCAGGTGGCAGGCCCGATAGCCTACGACGCGCAGCGCGGCTGGGACCGGGTGGTCTACTGCCTGCTGGTCAACCACGTCTCCGAACTGCTGGCCGCCCTCGCCGACCGGTACCCGCTGCTGGAGGGCGCGTTCTGGGCAGAGGTGCGGTCGGTGCTGACCGGGTACGCGGACGCGCACGGCTGCCCGCCCCGGCTGAACGCCCTGATCGCCGGAGTGCCGCTGCCCGCCAAGGCCAACCTGCTGACCCGCTGGGAGCGCAAGGCGGACCGGGAGGCCGGGTACGTACGGCTGCCGTCGCCGCTCGCCGAGGACGTGCTGGCCGAGGCCGCGCGCAACTGGGACGATGCCCGGTGAGCGCCCGGGTGGCGCGGCATGCCGCCGCACTGACGAGCAGTCAACTTCCTTCCTACATCTACGATCTGGACGCGCTGCGGGAGCACTCCGCCGCCGTCCGGGCCGCACTGCCCGCACGGGTGGAGCTGTACTACGCGGCGAAGGCCAACCCCGAGCCGCAGGTCCTGGCCGCACTGCGCGGCGCGGTGGACGGCTACGAGGTCTCCTCCGGAGGCGAGTTGGCGCATGTCCGGGCCGCCGTGCCGGACGCCCGGCTGGCCTTCGGCGGTCCGGGGAAGACGCCGGACGAGATCGCGGCGGCGCTGCGGCTCGGCGTCCGGCGCTGGCACGTGGAGAGTGAGCACGAACTGCGGCTGCTCGCCGCGCAGGCCCAACAGCCGGTCGACGTCCTGCTCCGGGCCAACCTGCCCGTCACTTCGGGAGCGCTGGACTCGGTGGCACTGGCGATGGGCGGCCGCCCGACCCCCTTCGGCCTCGACCCGGCGCGGGTGGCGGACTGCGTACGGCTGCTCGGTACCCCCGGGTTCGAGCTGCTGCGGCTGCGCGGCGTGCACGCCCACCTCGCCAGCGGGCTGGACGCGGCCGAGCAGCTGGCCGTCGCCGCCCAGGTCGTCCGGTGGTCGGCGGAGCTGGGTGCCCGGCACGGCATCGAGTTCGCCGAGGTCAACGTGGGCGGCGGGATGGCCGTCGACTACGCCGACCCGCAGGCCCGCTTCGACTGGAACGCCTTCGGCGCCGGGCTGGCCGAGCTGCTGGCGCAGCACCCCGGACTGACCCTGCGGATCGAGCCGGGCCGCGCACTGACGGCGTACTGCGGCTGGTACGCGAGCGAGGTGCTGGACGTGAAGCAGAGCCACGGCGAGGACTTCGCGGTCCTGCGCGGCGGCACCCACCACCTGCGGACGCCCGCGACCCGCGGCCACGACCAGCCCTTCACCGTCAGCCCCGTCGCCGACTGGCCGCGCCCCTGGCCGCGCCCCGCCGTGACGACCGGCCGGGTCACCCTGGCCGGGCAGCTCTGCACCCCGAAGGACGTCCTGGCCCGTCAGGCCCCCGTCCGGGCGCTGCGGGCCGGTGACCGGGTGCTCTTCGCGATGGCGGGCGCCTACGCGTGGAACATCTCCCACCACGAGTTCCTGATGCACCCCCGGCCGGGCTTCCACTTCCTCGGGTCGGCGGCCGCAGCCGGGCGCCGCAGCTGACGAGGTGCACCACGGGCAGGGCCCGCCGCAGGTCGGGGCCGTACGGACGTGCGAGAGTGGTACCCATCGAAGGGAGCGCTCACGTGCTGATGGAGAAGGTGGCCGAAATCCTCGCCGAGGCGTCGGCCGAGGCGGTCGAGCCGCGTTTCCGGGCACTGGCCGCCGGCGAGGTGATGGAGAAGGCCCCCGGCGAGGTGGTCACCGTCGCGGACCGCGAGGCCGAGCAGATCATCACCCGCCGCCTGCGCGAACTGCTGCCCGTGCCCGTGGTCGGCGAGGAGGCGGTCGCCGCCGACCCGGCCCTGGCCCGGGCGCTGCTCTCCGAGCCCGCCGTCTGGCTGGTCGACCCGGTCGACGGCACCTCGAACTTCGTCGCGGGCCGCCCGGACTTCGCCGTGATGGCCTCACTGGTACGCGGCGGGCAGACCGTGGCCGCCTGGATCTGGCAGCCGGTCACCGGGACGGCCTACGCGGCCGAGCTGGGCTCGGGCGCCTGGCGGAACGGGCACCAGCTGACCCGCACGCCCGCCGGGGACGCGCCGGAGAAGTGGCGCGGGGTCCTGAAGAGCCGGTTCCTGGAGCCGGCCGAACACCACCGCCTGCGGACCAACGCACGCGTCTTCGGCCACCTCTCCGAGGGCCTGCGGGCGGCGGGCATCGAGTACCCGCAGATCGCCGACGGCGACCAGGACTTCATCCTCTACTGGCGGACCCTCCCCTGGGACCACTCCCCCGGCTCCCTCCTGGTCACCGAGGCCGGCGGCACCAGCGCCCGGCTCGACGGCACCCCCTACCACCCCGAGCCCCCGGGCGGCCGCGACGGCCTCCTGGTCGCCTCCGACCCCGCCACCTGGGAACGCACCCGAGCCATCCTCCTCGGCACCCCCACCTGAGACCCAGCTCTGCAGCTCGCCCAAGGTTGCACTATCCAGGGGCGCGAGGAACTGCGCGAAATCGGAAGGCACCGCACCATCACTCCCGTTTCGCGCAGTTCCCCGCGCCCCTTGGGTCAGCCCACCCGTCGGGCGGACCTCCGCGCCCCCTGGGCTACCAGAGCAGGGGCAGCCGTTCCGGGAGCCGCTTGATGAAGCCCGGGCGCCAGGCGAGCTGCTCCACCGGGAGGGCGAGGCGGAGGGCCGGCAGCCGCTCGACCAGCGCCTGGAGGGCGATCTCCGCGTGGGTGCGGCCGAGCGCGGAGGCCGGGCAGAAGTGCCGGCCGGCGCCGAAGGCGAGGTGCGGATTGTCCGGGCGGTCGAAGTCGATCTTCTCGGGGTGCGGGAAGACCTCCGGGTCGTAGTTCGCGCCTTCGACCAGGACCAGCACCAGCTCGCCCTGCTTCACCAGCACCTCGCCGAGCCGGACGTCCGCCGTCGCCAGCCGGGGCAACGCGTCGCCGATCGACAGGTTGTAGCGGAGCAGTTCGTCCACCGCCCGGCCGATCACGGCCGGCTCCCGGCGGAGCCGTTCGGCCAGCTCGGGCTGCTGGACCAGGGCGATGATCGCGTGCAGCAGGAAGGCGGAGGTGGAGACCGCCCCGGCACCGAACAGCGAGAGCGCAACGGTGGCCAGCAGCTCGTCGTCGACCTGGTCCGAGACGTCCGGCGAGCGCCGCAGCTCGGCGAAGCGGCCGAGCAGGCCCTCGGTGGGCGCCGGGTCGGCGTTCAGCCGGCCCAGCAGGTAACCGAGGTCCTTGTACCAGTTCGGCCCGGATCCCTCGAAGACCGCCGGGCTGGTGACGAAGGCCAGGTCGATGCCGGACATCAGCCGGCGCCAGTCGTCGGTCGGTATCCCGAGCAGCTTGCAGTGCAGCGCGGCGGAGTACGGCTCGGTGAAGCCGTCCCGCAGGTCGGCCGGCGGGCCCTGCTCGACCAGGCGGTCGATCAGCCGGTGCGCTTCGGCCTCCAGCCAGCCGCCCAACTCCTTGTCGGCGCGCGGCGAGAGGGTCTTCATGACGGCGGTGCGCAGCCCGGCGCTGTTGATGTTGCCCATGTTGTTCACCACCTCCGGCGGGATGGTCAGCGCGTACTGGCGCGGCACTCCCGGGTTGGCGGTGTCCTTGAGGCTGAAGCGCTCGTCCTCCAGCACCTGCTTGGCCAGCTGGTAGCTGCTGACCAGCCAGGCTTCGTCGCCGGTCAGGGTGCGGACCTTGGCCACCGGGTGCTTGGCCCGCAACACGTCGGCCTCCTCCGGCAGGACGTCGCCGCGCCGGGAGAGCGGGAAGGTGAACTCGGGCGGTGCGCTCATGGGCATGGGTGCTGCTCCTCTTGGTACGGGCTGGGGTTGACGGTCGGTTCAGGCCGCGGCGACGGCGGGGGCCTGCGGCCCGGGCAGCGGGCGGATCACGGCGTAGCCCTGCTCCGGCGCCGCCCTGAGGCCTTCGCTCCGGCCGAACAGGACGGGTGTGAGCGGTAGTTGGACGTGGTAGCAGGAGACGGAGGTGGGCACGCCGAGCAGCTTGGGGGTGTCCAGGAAGAACGGCAGCTCGGCGGCTATGTACGCGACCCCGGCGGCGAGTTGGGCGGCCGAGACGTCCTGGCCGTCGGCCGTCCGGGCGGCGAGGAAGGCACGGGCCATCCCCTCGGCGGCCTCCCGGAAGACCGGGTCGTCCTCCAGTGCCTCCAGCACGCTGCGATGCAGGCCCTGGTACACCGCGTCGGAGCGGAACTCGGAGAGGGCGCGGACCCGGACCCCGGGCAGACCGGCCTCCTCGACCCCGCGCTGGATGCGGCGGTGGGTGGTCTTGATCTCCTTGGTGGCCCGTCGCAGCGCACGGTCCGGCGGGTAGCCGAAGGCCGCGAACTGGGTGTCGACGTGCAGATCGGCGTAGACGATGTCCATGGAGCCGAAGAACTCTCCTCCCCAGCACAGGAGTTCGGCGATCCGCTGGGGGCTGAAGTAGCTGTTGCCGGGGCTGACGCCGATCAGCAGGTGATCGCCGCGCCGCCAGACCCGTCGGCAGCGGTCGGAGTACGGCAGAGCTTCGAACCGGGCAGGGGCGTCGAGGGAACCGGCTGTGCCGCCGGTCCCGACCGTAGCGGTCGTTCCGGTGATGCTGATGGTGCTGGTGCTGGTGCTGGTGCTGGTGCTCAGGAGCATGTCGCTCATACCGCGCGGCCTCCGCGTCGCAGGACTGAATGCACTGAAGTGGTGGTGTGGCGCAGGGTGGGGTGAAGGGGGCGGTTCCGGCGCGGGGGCGCCGCCGCTCGGGGGGGGATCACCCGGCCGAGGCGGTTTCCGCCCGGGCGGGGGTACGGGCCGCGCCGGGGCAGGGTGCCGCGCCGGACGGGCCGGGGGAGCCGGCCGGGCCTACAGCCGGGCCGGCAGTGGACGGACCGAGGATGCGGCAGCAGTGGCCGCGACCGGTCCGGGCGTTTCGGGTGCCTCGAAACGACATGCCGCGGTGGCCGCGAGATCGCGGTCGCGCATGGCGGATCCCCCTAGCGCCGCGAGTCCCGAGGGGCCGTGTGCTCCTGGTGTGGCGGCGGCTACTAGAAGTTACCGCCGGGGTTCGGCCGGTGCGCAAGCCCGGCCGGACGGATGGCCGAAACCGATCGGCAGGACGACCGAAAGCGGCTGGACAGACCGGGGGAAAGTATGTCCACGGAGTCATTCGGCGCGGCAAGGCGCAGCCGTGCACGTCCCTGACCAGTGTGTCTTCATCCAAAGCCGACGGAGTGTGAGGCTCCGGGTTCTGTTCGGAACAGCTGATTTCGGCCGAACCGCCGAGCCGGTTCCCGCCCGCACCGCCCGCACCGCCCGCACCGCCCGCACCGCCCGCACCGCCCGCACCGCCCGCACCGCCCGCACCGCCCGCACCTCACTACTCCCCCTCCGCCCACTCCTCCCCCCGCTCCACCGCGCGGCCGGCCCGGACCACCTCGGCCAGCAGGGCGGCCACCTGCTCCCCGGTGGTGTGCGGGTTGAGCAGGGTCAGCTTGAGCCGGACCCGGCCCGGGCCCTCGCCCGGCAGCTCGGTCCGCCCGACCACCGCGCGGCCCGCCCGCAGCAGGGCGCGGCGGAGTTCGGCGTTGCACCGGTCCGCCGCCGCCGGGTCACCGGAGGCGGGCAGGTAGCGGAAGACCACGGTGGTGAGCACCGGCGCGCAGTGCAGTTCGAGCGCGGGTTCGCGCCGGACGGTGTCGGCCGCGCCGAGCGCGAGATCGTGGCAGCTGTCGACAAGTCGGCCCAGACCGGCCCGGCCGAGGGTCCGCAGGGTGACGGCGATCTTGAAGGCGTCGGCCCGGCGGGTGGTGCGCAGCGACAGCCCGAGCAGGCTCGGGTAGCCGGCGCGTTCGTCGTCCGCGGGGTTGAGGTAGACGGCGCGGCGGGCGAGCGAGGCGTACGTCCGCGCACGGCGGACCAGGAACACCCCGGCGGCGGCGGGCTGCCAGCCGAGCTTGTGCCAGTCCAGCGAGACGGAGTCGGCGCGGGCGATCCCGTCCAGCAGCGGGGCGAGCCGGTCCGAGAGCAGCGCGCCGCCGCCGTACGCGGCGTCCACGTGCAGCCAGGCGCCGTACTCGGCGGCGAGGTCGGCGGCGGTGTGCAGCGGGTCAACGGCTCCGGTGTCGGTCGTCCCGGCGGTGGCGACCACGGCGATCGGCGTGCCGCCCTCGCGGACGGTGTCGGCGAGCGCCTCGGCGAGGGCGGCCGGGTCCATCCGCAGCTCGCGGTCGACCGGGACGGCCCGGACGGCGCGCTCGCCGAGCCCGAGCAGGGCGGCGGCGCGCTGGACCGAGAAGTGGGCGGCCTGCGAGGCGAGGATGCGCGGGCGCACCCCGGCGGGCAGGCCGTCCAGCTCCACCTCGGCGGCCAGCACCTGGTCGCGGGCCAGCATCAGACCCATCAGGTTGGACTCGGTGCCGCCCGAGGTGAGTACGCCGGCCGCCTCGGCCGGGTCGAAGCCGACCAGGGCGGCGAGTTCGGCCAGCAGCGCCGTCTCCAGGGAGGTGGCGACGGGCGCCTGGTCCCAGGAGTCCAGCGAGGGGTTGAGCGCGCTCACCGCGAGGTCGGCGGCCACCGCGACGGCCAGCGGCGGGCAGTGCAGGTGCGCCGCGCAGGCCGGGTCGGCGGGGTCGGCGCTGCCGTGGGCGAGGAACTCGGTGAGGCGGGCCAGGGCGTCCGGCTCCGCCGCGAACGCCGCCGGGGCCTGCCCGGCCGACTGCGCGGCCAGGTGCCCGGCCACCTGCTCGGCCACCTGCTCGGCCAGCTCCTCGGGACGGCCGGCCGGGATCGGCCCGGCCCGGCGCTCGGCCCCCGCCCGCAGGCCGGCCAGCACCTGCTCCAGCAGCGGGCGCAGCGCGTCCGGACCGTCGGCCCCGCCGGAGAGCCGGGTGCTCATACGGACGCCTCGATGGCGTCGGCGAGCCGGTCCAGGACGGCTTCGACCTGCTCGTCGGTGATGGTGAGCGGCGGCAGCAGGCGGAGCACGGCGTCGTGCCGCCCGCCGAGTTCGACGATCAGGCCGCGTTGCAGGCAGGCCGCCCGCACCCGGGCGGCGAGCGCCGGATCGGCGGGGTGCGCGCCGCAGCTGTCGGGGCCGGCGGCCGGGTCGACGAGTTCGAGGCCGAGCATCAGGCCGCGCCCCCGGACGTCGCCGACCGCCGGCAGCCGGTCCTTCAGCGCGCCGAGCCGGGCGGTCATCCCGGCCCCCAGCAGGGCGGCCCGCTCGGCCAGGCCGTTGGCGGCGACGTACCGCAGGGTCGCGGCGCCGGCCGCCATCGCGAGGGTGTTGCCCCGGAAGGTGCCGGTGTGCGCGCCGGGCTGCCAGCCGTCGTACTCCTCGCGGTAGACCACCACCGCGAGCGGCAGGCTGCCGCCGATCGCCTTGGAGAGCACCATGGCGTCGGGGACGATGCCGCTGTGCTCGACCGCCCACATCGCGCCGGTGCGGCCGACACCGGTCTGCACCTCGTCCACGATCAGCGGGATGCCGCGCTCGGCGGTGATCCGGCGCATCTCGCGCAGCCAGCCGTCCGGTGCGGGGACGACGCCGCCCTCGCCCTGCACCACCTCCAGGATCATCGCGGCGGGCGGCACGACGCCGCCCGCCGGGTCGTCGAGCAGCCGCTCGACGTACGCCACCGACAGCTCGGCGCCCTGCGGGCCGACGCCGAACGGGCAGCGGTAGGCGTACGGGTAGGGCAGCCTGGTCACCTCTCCGCCGCTGGGCAGCGGGGACTTGACGCCCACGTTGCCGGTGACCGCGAGGGCGCCCGCCGTCATGCCGTGGTACGCGCCGGTGAAGGCGAGCGCGCCGCGCCGCCCGGTGGCGGTCTGCATCAGCTTGAGCGCCGCCTCGACGGCGTCCGTCCCGGCCGGGCCGCAGAAGTGCACCCGGGAGCCGTCGGCGACGGCAGCGGGGAGGCTGCCGAGCAGGGTGGTGGTGAAGTCGTCCTTCTCGGCGGTGGCGAGGTCGAGCAGGTGCAGCGGGGCGCCGCTGTCCAGCGTGCGGCGGATCGCCTCCAGGACGACGGGGTGGTTGTGACCCAGCGCCAGGGTGCCCGCGCCGGACAGGCAGTCCAGGTAGCGGCGGCCGTCGGCACCCTCCACGGTCATCCCGCCCGCCCGCACCGGCACGATCGGGAAGGAGCGCGCGTAGGTGCGGGCGGCCGACTCGCGGACCCGCTGGCGGCGCAGGATCGCGGCGCCGGAGGCGGCGGCGGGGGTGTCGACGGTGAGGGTCAAAGCGGACTCCCGGTTAGATTAGGTAAACCTAACCTAATCCTCCGATGGCAGCCCACCGCGCTCCGGCCCCGGAATTTCACCCGACCGGGCGACCGGTCCCCGGCTACCCAACGACCCGACCGCCCCCGAGGTCACGTACGCTGCCCGGGAGACGCCGGGAGCGGGAGACCGAGGAGCCAGCCGATGACGTACGAGGACGAACTCGCCCGCACCCGTGAGTTCTTCGCCGCGCGAGCGGCCACCTGGGACACCAAGTTCCCGGACGACAGCCCGCGCTACGCCGCCGCCATCGCCGAACTCGGACTCGCCCAGGGCGCGTTCGTCCTCGACGCGGGCTGCGGGACGGGGCGTGCGCTGCCGCTGCTGCGGGCCGCCGTCGGCCCCGGCGGGACGGTGCTCGGCCTCGACCTGACGCCCGAGATGCTCCGGCGGGCCGCCGCGCACCGCGCGGACGCCGCACTCGTCCTGGCCGACGTCGGCCGCCTGCCGCTCCCCGACGGCGCACTGGACGCGGTCTTCGGCGCCGGCCTGGTCTCCCACCTCCCCGACCCGCCCGCCAATCTCCGCGAACTCGCCCGCGCCACCCGCCCCGGCGGCCTGCTCGCCCTCTTCCACCCCATCGGCCGCGCCGCCCTCGCCGCCCGCCACGGCCGCGAGCTCACCCCGGACGACCTCCGCGCCGAACCGGGCCTCCGCCCGCTGCTCGCCGCCGCAGGCTGGCGGCTCACGCGTTACGAGGACGGCGACGACCGCTATCTCGCGGTGGCGGAGCGGACCTCCCGGTAGGCCGCCTGCGGCGCCCGGGTCACGGGACGAGGTAGGGCCGGCCGAGGATCCAGCCGCCGCGTGGCGGCCTGGGCAGGGGCTCGTCGACCAGTTCCACCGGGTCGCCGACGCGGATCGAACCTCCCTGGGCGACCCAGCAGTTGAGGGCGAAGGTGCCGTCGAACTCGCGGATGATGCGGCGCAGCACGTCGAGGTTCTGCTCGCCGGTGTCCGGGTCGACGGTGGTGACGATGCAGCGGCCGCGCAAGGACTCCACGCCGATCAGCGCCTCGCCGATCCGCAACGCCCGGCCGGGCCAGGACCGTTCGGCGAGGCCGTCGACGTCGCCGATCACGAGGTTGGGCCGCAGCCGCCGCCCGTCGTGGCCCAGCGTCGCGACCGCGCCGTCGGTGGCGACCATCAGCGGCAGGACGTCGAAGCGCTCGGGGCCCGCGTAGGGCGCCAGTCCGGCATCCGGGCCGGCCACCGCGCGGACCTCGGCCAGCGTCCGGGGGTCGTCCCAGGGGCGGCCGTCGACGAGGGTCCGGCCGTCCGGCGAGGTGCTCGCGGCGAGTCCGAGCAGGCCGTGCCTGGTCCGCCCGGTCAGGACTCCGCCCGGGCGGCGCACGTGGATCAGCCGGTCGCCGGCCACGCCGTCCTCGGTCAGCTCGGCGGTGTCGAGCCGCTCGCCGCCCAGGGACTTGACCGGGAACCGCCAGAGTTCCGCAACTCGCATGTCAGGCCCGCCCTTCAGCGGGTGCGGGCGCCACCGCCGGCTCCGGGAGGCCGCGCAGCCTACTGACCGGGGAGAGGGCGAGCAGGCCGACGACCGCGGCCGATCCGACGGCCACCACGACCAGCGCCTGGTGCAGCCCGACGGCGCCCACCAGCAGCCCGCCGGTCAGGCCGCCCAGCGCGCCGCCGCCGAACAGCATCGTGCGGAAGGCGGCGTTCATCCGGCCGGTCAGCGACGGCGGGGTGCAGGTCTGGCGCAGGCTGACCATGATCACCCCGGCGACGCCGAGACCCGCGTAACTGAGGAAGAACGAGGCGGTGGACATCGCCACCACCACCGGCCTGGGGCCGTGCGCCGACAGGATCAGCAGCGGACCGAGGAAGATCGCCGACATGGAGAAAGCGTAGGCCCGGCCCAGCGGGAAGCGCTTCACAACCCGGCCGGACAGCAGGCCGCCCGCCAGCCCGCCGACCGAGGAGGCCGAGAAGACGACGCCGATCAGCGCCGGGCTCAGGTGCTCGGCGCGCACGGCGTGGAGCAGGAAGACCGTCCAGACGATGACCAGCGAGAAGTTGCAGAGCGGCGCGATCAGCGCGAGCGGGCGCAGCACCCGGTGGCCGAACACCCAGCGCAGGCCCTCGCGCAGTTCGGCACCGAGACGGCGCCGGGCGCCCGTCGGTGCAGGGCGCGGCTCCGGCGTCCGCACCCGGATCAGCGTCACCAGGGACGCCAGGTACGAGAACGCGTCGACGGCCAGCGCGGTGGGCGCGGACACGACGCCGATCAGCAGGCCCGCGAGGCCCGGCCCGGCGACGTCCGCCGTGGAGGAGGTCACGCCGAGCTTCTGGTTGGCCTCGACGTAGAGCCTCGGGTCCCGCACCACGGTCGGCACGAAGGACATCCAGCTCACGTCGAACAGCACCGACGCGCTGCCGATGGCGGCGGCGAGCACGAGCAGCAGGCCCATCGACAGGTGGTGCAGCGCGTGCAGGACGGGGATCAGCCCGATCAGGACCATCCGGGTCAGGTTCGCGGCGATCAGCAGCGGCCGCCGCCGCAGCCGGTCGACCCAGACGCCGAACAGCAGGCCGAGGACCGGGTACGGGACGAGTTGCAGGAAGCGCAGCAGGCCGACCTCCTGCGGGCCGGCGTCGAAGACCGACACGGCGGTCAACGGCAGCGCGAGGGCGGTGACCTGCGTGCCGAACAGGGAGACCGTCTCGCCGAACCAGAACGTCAGGAAGTCACCGTGCCGCCACAGGCTCTGCGGCGGCGGGAGCTCCGCCCGGTCGGCTGCGGGCTGGTCGGATTCGGCCGTGGTCACGGTCATCTCTCGCTCTTTTCTTATGGTTGAACCCACCTGGAACCGTTAGAGAATGACACGCTATTCTCACGGTTACAAGGGTGTCGTACCATGAGAAAAATGGGAGACCGAGGGGAGCGTGACCAGGTGGAGCGTGATCACCAGCAGACGACGGGCGGTGCGGCCGTACGCGGCGAGTCACCGTCGATCAAGTTCGCCAACACGCGGTACTCGGTACGCGGCCAACTCCGGGAGGGCATCGGCACCCCGGAGGAGCTGAGCGGCTGGCTCGCGGCCGAGTCCCTGGCACTGGGGCTCGAGCCTGGCGCGGCTTCCATCGGGGAACGCGAGGTGGCGGCCTTCCTGGGGCTGCGCGCGGCCGTCCGCTCGGTGCTGCGGACGGCCACCGAAGGACAGGCGCCGGCCCCGGAGGACATCGCGGTACTGAACGCGGCGGCCGCGACCGTCCCGAGCTGGCCCGAACTCACGGTCTCCGGCGACACGTACGCGGTCGTCGAGCGGACCGGCGGCGGCTACACCGACTCCGCCCTCGCAGCCCTCGCCCGCGACGCCATCGCCGTCCTCGGCGGCTCACTCCGCCCTGAGCTGCGGGCCTGCCACGCCCCCGGCTGCACCCAGTTCTTCGTCCGGGAGCATCCGCGACAGGAGTGGTGCGGGCCTGCCTGCGGCAACCGTGCGCGGGCTGCGCGGCACTACCGCAAGCAGCGGGCGGTGTAGTGCGCTCGTTCAGCCACGGACATGACTCCGCCTTGAGCGCGCGATCAGCCATAAACCGGGGGCGCGGGGAACTGCGCGAGGGCGGGAGGCAACGGTCTGCACTCTTCCGGTTTCGCGCAGTTCCTCGCGCCCCTGGCGGTGGCTGAGCGAGTGCCCAGGGCGGAGCCCTGGCCGTGGCTGAGCGGGTTGGCTATCTGGCGGGTGGGCGCCAGCGGTAGTGGAGTTCCGGGCGGCCTACCTGGCCGTAGCGGGGTTCGCGGAGGGCGAGGCCGGTGTCGACGAGGTGTTCGAGGTAGCGGCGGGCGGTGATGCGGGAGACGCCGGCGGCGGTGGCGGCTCCGGCGGAGGAGAGGCCGTCGGCGGCGGCGCGCAGGACGGCGGCGACGGTGTCCAGGGTCTCGGCGCTCAGGCCCTTCGGGAGGGCGGTGCGGTCGGGGGTGCGCAGGACGGCGAAGGCCTGGTCGACCTCGTCCTGGCCGGTGGCCTCGCCCGTGCGGGCGAGGGTGTCCCGGTAGCGGGCGTACCGGTCGAGGCGGTCGCGCAGGGAGGCGCTGCTGAAGGGCTTCAGCAGGTACTGGACCACGCCCGCCGAGACGGCCTGCCGCACCGTCGCCAGTTCGCGGGCCGAGGTGACGGCGATGATGTCCGTCCCGTGACCGGCCGCCCGCAGGGTGCGGCAGAGCTGTAGGCCGTGGCCGTCCGGGAGGTGCAGGTCCAGCAGGGTCAGGCCGACGGGGGTACCGGCTGCCCGGGCGCGTTCCAGCAGCCGCAGCGCCTCGGCACAACTGTGCGCCGTACCGGCCACCCGGAAGCCCGGGGTGCGCTCCACATAGAGGGCGTGCGCGGCGGCCGCCACGGGGTCGTCCTCGACCACCAGGACGTCGATGTCGTTCACCGGGCCGGCTCCCGCTGCAGCGGGAGCCGGACGGTCAGCACCGCGCCACGCTCCCGGCCGACCTCGACGGTGCCGCCGTTGCGGCGGGCGGTCTGGGCGACCAGGGCCAGGCCGAGGCCACGGCCGCTGCTCTTGGTGCTCCAGCCCCGGACGAAAACCTCGGACACGGCGTCCGGGTCGATGCCCGGTCCGGTGTCGGCGACCTGGAGCAGCAGTTCGCCGCCGTCCACCCGCGCTGTGACCGTCACCTCGGGCGGACCGGAGCGAGTGGCGGTGCCCTCGACGGCGGCGTCCACCGCGTTGTCGACCAGGTTGCCGAGCAGGGTGACCAGGTCGCGCGGGGTCAGTCCGGGCGGCAGGACGCCGTCGTCGATCCGGCTGTCCTCGGTGAGGGTGAGCTCGACGCCGCGCTCCGCCGCCTGGGCGGCCTTGCCGAGCAGGAGGGCGGCGAGCACCGGTTCGGCGACCGCCGCGACCACCCGGTCGGTGAGTTGTTGGGCGAGGGCGAGTTCGGCGGTGGCGAACTCCACCGCCTCGCGGTGGCGGCCGAGTTCGATCAGCGAGACCACCGCGTGCAGCCGGTTCGCGGCTTCGTGCGCCTGGGCGCCGAGCGCGTCGGCGAAGCCGCGTACGGAGTCCAACTCGCCGGACAGCGACTGGAGTTCGGTGTGATCCCGGAGGGTGACCACGGTGCCGAGGCCCGCGCCGACCGCCGAGGTGTTGAGTACCACCACCCGTTCGGCGGTGAGGTGCAGCTCGTCCCGCACCGGCTCCGGATCCGTCAGGGCGCGGGCGAGCGCCTCGGGCAGGCCGAGGCCGGCCACCGGCAGACCCACCGACTCGTCCGGGAGGCCGAGGAGTTCGCGTGCCGCGTCGTTGCAGAGCAGCACCCGCTGCCGCTGGTCGAGCAGCACCAGCCCCTCGCGCACCGAGTGCAGCGTCGCCTGGTGGTAGTCGTACAGGTGGCTCAGCTCGGCCGCGCCCATGCCGTGGGTGTGCCGCCGCAGCCGGGCGCCCACCAGGTAGCTGGCGAAGCCGCCCAGCGCCAGCGCGGCGAGCGCGACACCGGCCAGTTCGAGCAGTTGGAGCCGCAGCCCGGCGCTGATCGACTCCACCTTGATCCCGGCGCTGACCAGCGCGACCACGTGCCGCTGCCCGTCGAACACCGGCGTGACCACCCGGACGGACGGGCCGAGCGTGCCCGTGTACGTCTCGGGGAAGGTCTGCCCCGCGAGCGCCCGGTCGATGTGCCCGAGGAAGGGCTTGCCGATCTGCGCCGGGTCGGGGTGCGTCCAGCGCACGCCGCGGGTGTCCATGACGGTGACGAAGGCGACCCCGGTGTCCCGGCGGACCTGCTCCGCGTAGGGCTGGAGCACCGCCGACGGGTCGGGCCCGGCGGCGGCCTCCCGGACGGCCGGGGAGTCGGCGACGGCCCGGGCGGTGGCGGTGACCTGCCGGACGGCGGAGTCCTCGGCCCGGTCGGCGGCGAACAGGTACGCGAAGACCGCGCCGCCCGCGACCACGGCGGCCACGATCACGATCTGCACCGCGAACAGCCGGCCCGCGAGGCCGCCCAGGCGTCGGCGCGGCGGGAGGTTCGGGGTCATGCCAGCCAGTATGCCCGTCCGGCCGGGCCTCCCCCGGGGCGGCCGATCCGCCGGACGTGAACTCTATGAACGCAAACGTGACGGCCGTCACTGCGCCGCCCATAGTCGGATCGGCCCTCCCCCCGGGGCCGCCAGGAGCCGAAGGAGCCGCAGCATGACGACGATCCCAGCACCGGGCCGGGCCGGACCGGACCGCACCCACCGCCTCTACCTCGCCGTGCTCGCGGCGGTCGTCGCGGGCATCGTGGTCGGGCTCGCCGCGCCCGGCTTCGCCGTCGGGCTGAAGCCGGTCGGGACGGGCTTCGTCAACCTGATCAAGATGATGATCAGCCCGGTGATCTTCTGCACCATCGTGCTCGGGATCGGCTCGGTCTCCAAAGCCGCCAAGGTCGGCCGGGTCGGCGGGCTCGCGCTCGGCTACTTCCTGCTGATGTCCACCGTCGCACTCGGTCTCGGCCTGGCGGTCGGCAACCTGATCGAGCCCGGCTCCGGCCTGCACCTCACCCAGGCGCTCGCCAAGTCCGGCCACGCCCAGGTCGCGGGCGGCTCGCAGGGGACGGCGGACTTCCTGCTCGGCACCATCCCCACCACCGCGTTCTCCGCCCTCACCGACGGCAAGGTGCTGCAGACCCTGCTGGTCGCGCTGCTGGCCGGCTTCGCGCTGCAGGCGCTGGGCCCGGCCGGGGCGCCCGTGCTGCGCGGTGTCGAGCACCTCCAGCGGCTGGTGTTCCGGATCATGTCGATGATCATGTGGGTGGCGCCGGTCGGCGCCTTCGGCGCGATGGCGGCGGTGGTCGGCGCGACCGGGACGGCCGCGCTGAAGAGCCTCGGCGTCATCATGCTCGGCTTCTACCTGACCTGCGCGCTGTTCGTCGTCGTGGTGCTCGGTGCGCTGCTGCGGCTGGTGGCCGGGGTGAACGTGTTCGCGCTGCTGCGCTACCTCGGGCGGGAGTTCCTGCTGATCCTGTCCACCTCGTCCTCGGAGAGCGCGCTGCCGCGCCTGATCGCCAAGATGGAGCACCTGGGCGTGAGCCGCCCGGTGGTCGGCATCACCGTCCCGACCGGGTACAGCTTCAACCTCGACGGGACGGCCATCTACCTGACGATGTCCTCGATCTTCATCTCGCAGGCGATGGACCGGCCGATGTCGCTCGGCCAGCAGCTCTCGCTGCTCGTCTTCATGGTGATCGCCAGCAAGGGCGCCGCCGGGGTCACCGGCGCGGGTCTGGCCACCCTGGCGGGCGGCCTCCAGTCGCACCGGCCCGAACTGGTCGACGGGGTGGGCCTGATCGTCGGCATCGACCGCTTCATGTCGGAGGCCCGCGCACTGACCAACTTCGCCGGGAACGCGGTGGCCACCGTGCTGATCGGCCACTGGACGAAGGAGCTCGACCACCAGCGGATGCACCGAGTCCTCTCCGGCCAGGCCCCGTTCGACGAGAACTCACCCGCCGGGAGCACACCGGAGACCGGCCTCCCCGCCCAGCCCGAGGCTCCCGGGCTGGAGAAGACCTCGCTCTGAAACACCTCCGCAAGCCCGGGCCCGGGAGCCGCGTCACAGGACGGCGGCCTCCGGGCCCGGGCTTTTCGCCGTCCGGATCACCGCCGGGCGGGCGGTGGGTATTCGCACGGCCGTTGTGCCCCAACGGCCTTGTGCATAAAAAGCTTTGCCCGGCGGAATTCCGCAGTACACGACGTTTCCGTTCTCCCGGCCGTCCACTCGGCGCCCCACTTCCGACAGGCATGGCAAAGCGTTCTTCCTTCCCGTCTTGGCAGGAGTCTGCGAGGCAGCTTCCTGGCCGCTCCGGATAGGGACATGACGGAGTCCTCGATGGTGTCCTTGTTTCAACAGCGGAGCATCGCTCGAAGCAATCTTGAGTCCTGCTAAATCCTGCTCTTCACAGCCGACTTGGAGTTCTCCGATGTCCTTTTCCCGGCGCACCGTCCTGACCGCCGCAACCGCCAATGTCCTCACCGCCGCCGCACTCGCCGCAGCGCTGCACCTCGGCCTGGCCGGCGCCGGAGCGAGACCGGCCACGGTGCACCCGGCCCCGGCCGCCGCCCCCGGCGACTTCGTCTGGCCCGCCGCCGCACCTGCGGACTTCGTCTGGCCGGGCCTCGCCCCGACCCCCACCCCGGCCCCCACTCCGGCACCCGCGCCCGCCGCCGCGCAGACCCGGCTGACCCCCGCCGACTTCGTCTGGCCCGGCAGCGGGAGCGGCTCCACGACCACCCCGCCGCCCCCTGCCGCATAACAGGGCGCTCGGTACGTCGATTGCACGACCCGCCTTTCGGCGGCAGGACGCGGATCGGCACCGGCCACCCCCGGCCACCGACTTTCGTGTCGATGACATTGACGTGGTGTCACAGGAAATCACCGGCTGCCTCACGGCGGACACCCAGCCGGGCAATGGATCAAATCCAGTTCAGCCGAGCTGCTTTCACGCCGGCCTCGAACCGGCTCGACGCGTCCAGGCGCTCCATCAGCTCCGCGACGATGCGCCGCTCGGTCCGCACCCCGATCCCCAGCGCGCGCGCCACCGCCTCGTCGGTGAGCCCGGAGGCGAGCAGCCTCAACAGCTCCCGCTCCTGCGGAGTGAGACCACCGGCCACCGGAACCACCGGCTGCCCCATCGGCGTCGCGTGCTCCCAGTAGGCCTCGAACAGCGCCCGCATCGCCTGCACCACCACCAGACTGTGCAGGATCAGCGCGGTCGGCTGCTCGGCGTGCCGAGGACCGGCCACCACCGCGGTCGTCCCGTCGACGACCAGCAGCCGCATCGGCAGCGTCGGCGAGGTGCGGATCTCACTGCCCCGCTCCGCCATCCACTTCGCGTACTCCCGGGTCGTCCGGTCCCGCGCGATGCTGTCCAGGTAGACGGTCCGAAAGCGCGCTCCCTTGGCCAACGCCCGTTCGTTCAATGGCCGTCCGGCCTTGATGGACTCCTCCGGGAGGGCGCCGTCGGGGTGGAAGGCCAGCGACTCGTGCACGCAGCTCTCGGCCAGCGCCTCCAGGCGGGTCCGGATCTGGTCGAGTCCGCTGACCAGCTCCGAGTCGTCCAGGCCGCCGGCCTGACCCTGTGCCGCGTACTCGGCGGCCAGGGAGGCGAGCGCGGCCCGGTTCTGCTCGATCCGGTGCTGACGCTGCGCCAGTTCCTGCTGCTCGCGCTGGAGCAGGACCTCCAGACCGAGCGTGGGGCTGACCGCGCGTAACCGTCCCGGCTGCTCCCAGGAGGGCGCCAGCAGGGACAGCTCGATCAGCAGCGACAGCGTCTCGCTCACCTGCTCCTCCGGCAGGTTCAGCCGCTTGGCCAGAGCCGCGGGATCCGCCTCCCTGTGCAACAGGACCGCGCGGTAGACGGCGAGCGATCTCTGGTCAAGGTCGGCACCCTCGGACATCTGGAATCCCCTCGGTTCCGCGAACGCCACTGTGCAGACACTCACCTTAGCGGCGTGGGACACACGGGTGACCACCAAAAATCGAACATTTCGGTCCGCCTCGAACGTACGTCAGCGGTTCGCTTTCCCGATGTTTGGCAGGAGTCTGCGCGGCAGCTTCCTGGCTCTCCCGGAGGCGGACACCCGCGATCCGCAGTGGTTCCCTTGTCAGTAGAAGCCCTCGGAGCCGCTAACCGGCCCGTGAGAGCCCTGGGCCCCTCCTCCGACCAGGCCCGGCAGCCAAGGAGCACCGCCATGACCCCCCTCGGACATGCCCATGGCGGCGACCGCACCGAAGCGCCGGCCGACCCGCCGGACCGGATACGGACCACCCGGACCACCCGCCAGGACGCGCCGCCGTCCGCACTCCACGACGGCCACACCCGATCGGAGCACCACCTGTGTCCGCCACCCCACCCCCCACCACCCTCACCGCACTCGTCATGGACGGCGCGACCGGGCCCGGACGGATCGTCAGCACCCGCCTCTCGGCGGCCGGAGTCAACGTGGCCGTCGTGACCGTCTCGGACGGCGGGAGCGCCGCCTACCTCAGCAAGGAGCTCACCGGGCTCGGGCTCACCGCCCTGCCGTACCAGGTCGACCTGGACGACCCCGCCGACGTGGACAAGCTGCTGTCCGACATCGCGCAGGACCTCGGCCCGCTCGACCTGGTGGTCGACCTCCTCCCGCCGCAACCGCCGGAGGCCGCGGCCACCGGCGCCGGCCGGCAGCGCGCGGCCCTGCTGGAACTGCTGGCGACCGCCTGCAAGGGCGGCCGGCTGATCCTGCTGGCGGACCCGGACCCGCACCCGAACGGCGGCCCGTCCGACGGCCCGTACGACGGCCCGTACGACACCGAGGTCGACACCGTCCCGCTCCCGATGCCGCTGCCGGGCGGCTGGTCGGACCCGGCCGTCCCGCCCTCCGTCCACCAGAGCACCGCCAACGCGGTCCTCCTGCTGCTCGGCCTCCCCACCGGCACCACCGGCCCGGCCGAGAGCACGCCGTACGGCCTTTAGGCACCTCCCGAAGGATCCGGGGTCGTCCCCTCCGCACCAACGCCCTGTCAGACCCCGAGAAGAAGGTGGGACCCTCCCATGAGCGCAGGTCTGGTACGCCCCGGCCACCCGCTGCCTACCGACGCCCTCGGCGACCTCGGCGACTCGCTGGGCACCCTCTGCGACCTGGTGCTCGCCTCGATGCAGCGCAGCGACCAGCGGGCCAAGGGCGAGCTGTACGCCCGGGGCCTGCTGCTCACCGAAGGCACCAAGTCGATGCGCAACATCGCGCTGCACCTGGGCCCCGAGGCCCGGGGCCAGAGCATGCACCACTTCATCAGCTCCTCCACCTGGGACTGGCGGCCCGTCCGGGAGGCGCTCGCCCGGCACCTGGAGCGGGTGCTCGCGCCGCCGGCCTGGGTCCTGCGTCCGATGGTCGTCCGCAAGGACGGGGAGCACAGCGTCGGCGTGACCCGCCGGGTCGACCCCGACTCCGGACGGATCGTCAACAGCCAGCGGGCGTACGGACTCTGGGCCGCCTCACGACAGCTGTCCGTCCCGTTCAACTGGAGCCTCCACCTCCCCGCCGACTGGCTGGAGGACCGCGTCCGGCGGAACCGGGCGAAGATCCCCGAGCGCTGGGGGACGATCACGCCGGGACAGTGCGCGGGCCGGGTGCTGACCGAGGTGCTGGACGGCTGGGGGCTCACCGCGCGGCCCGTGGTGCTGGAGCTGGGATCCGAGGAGTCGGCCGCCGTGATGACGGCCTGCTCGGCGACCGGAGTGCCCTTCCTGGCCCGGATCCCGGGCGGAACGCCGCTCAGCGGGGCCGATCCGACCCTGCCGGACCGCTCCGGGCAGGAGATCACCGCGCAGCAGCTGCTGGGCGGGGTCGCGGCCCGGACCCTGCGGCGGCCGGTCCAGTGGTGGGACCCGGTCGAGGAGACGGCCCGCACCACGCTGGCCGCCGCCGTCCAGGTCCGGCTGCCGCGCGGCCGGGGCCCCGACCGGCCCCCGGCCCGCCCACGGCCGGCCACCCTGCCCGGCCCCTACCGCCCGTCCCGGCCCGGCCCGCAGCCCGGCAGCCCCCGGACACTCACCCTGCTGGGCGAGTGGAGCGACATCCGGAGCTGGCCGACCGAGTTCTGGCTCACCGACCTGACCGGCCCGCCCGGACGGCTGCTCCGGCTCGCCAAGCTCGCCCGCCGGGTCGACCGGGACTTCGCCGAGGTCGGCGAGCAGGTCGGGCTCGCCGAGTTCAAGGGCCGCTCTTTCGAAGGCTGGCACCGGCACGCCACCCTGGCCTCGGTCGCCCACGCGGTACGGGCGCTGGCTGCCACTGCGGGCGCCTACGCGTTGGAGCCTTCGGCCTGAGGCCCACCCGACGCTCACGGGCAACCACAGCAGAGGCGCGAGGAACGGCGCGCGCAACCGTGCACCTCCGTAGAGGGCCGGTCGCGCAGTTCCCCGCGCCCCCAAGGGCCCACCCCACGCACACGGGCAACCACCTCAGGGGCGCGAGGAACCGCGCGCGCAACCGTGCACCTCCGTAGAGGGCCGGTCGCGCAGTTCCCCGCGCCCCCAAGGGCTCACCCGTCGCACACGAGCCCCCCGGCGAGGGTCTCGTAGGTGCCGCCGCTGAGGGCCCAGGCCAGGCCCGTGGCCGGGTCCTCGATGGCGGCGTGGAGGTAGTGGAGTTCGTCGGCCGGGTCGGACCAGGTGAAGCAGCGGAGGCGGGCGATCAGGCGTTCGATCTCGCGGGCCACCACCCGGGGCTCGCCCGTCATCGCGGCCAGGACCCGCCAGAGTGCGAGCCGCCCCTGGGCGGTGCCGGCCGCCGGGTCGTCCGAGGCGGCCTGGACGAGCGCCGGGTAGGCCTGGGCGAACGGGATGAAACCACCGGTGACCTGACGGCCCGAGGCCAGCTGGGCCGCCGCGTCCGGGGCGGTGCCGCGTACGCAGATCGCCTCCGCCCACGGCGAGAAGCCGCCGAGCAGCCGGGTCGCCTCCTGGCCCGAGGAGGCGACCCGGCCGGGCGCGGGGAGTTCCACCGGCCCGAGGCCTTCCCGTCCGGCGGGCAGCGCAAGCAGGGCCCGGCGCGCGCCGCCGTCCCGCAGGTACTCCCGGACGCGGCTGCGCTCGTCCCAGCCCGCCGTCTCCCAGTGCTCCAGCGCGAGCGGGACGGCCTCCCGGTCGGGCTCCGCGTCGTGCCGCAGGTCCTCGCCGAGCAGCACCCGGGTGTGCGCGACGAGCCGCCGGACGGGTGCCGGGCCGAGCAGCGGGGCCAGCCGGCGCCAGGAGTGCCGGGTGGCCAGCACCTCCCAGAGCGGCCCGGCGTCGTGGTCGCCCACTGTTGCCGTGGACCCGGGGGCGCCGTCCGGGTCGAAGAGCCTGGCCGCCAGCTCGGGCGGCGCGCCGTAGGCGATGAGGTGGCCGGCCGGCGCCGCCGCGGCCGCCCCGTGTGCGTCGCCGCCGAGGGCGACACCGGCCGCCCGGGTCCGCCGGTAGACGTCGAGCAGCTCCGCCCAGCGCTCCTGGCCGGCCAGTGTCCGCAGCTTGCGGTCCTCGTGGGTGATCACATTTTCAGCGTACGACCCCCGGCCCGCCATGAGCTGATGGCCGGTCGGGCCCGCGCGTCGGCGCGGGCCCGCCCGGCGGGGCCGGCGTGCAGGCCCGGCAGGCCCGGCGCGCGGGCCCGGCGGTGCTACTGCGGCGGCTTCCCGCCGGTGAGCACCCAGCGGACGTCGACGAAGCCGCTCTGCTGCTGGGCCAGCTTGCCGTCCTGGACCTGCTGGAAGGTCACCCAGGTGTTGACCAGCCGCGGCGACTGCGCACTGGGCAGCATGTCGGTCTGGCCCCAGCTCAGCGCGGGGGTGACGCCGCCGGTGTCGAGGGTGTCCCCGCTGTCCAGCTGCGCGCGCAGGTCCTTGGCGGTGAGCGGCTTGCCGGCCGAGTTCAGCCGGTCGGCCGCCTGGATGAGCACCTGGTAGGCGACCCAGGTGGTCTGCACGGCGAGGTCGGAGGTGACGATCCGGGGGTCGCCGCCGGCCTCGGACCGCAGCGTGTCCCAGACGTGGGCCGACTCCGGCGGGTACCAGCCGGTCGCGTAGGTGCCGTTGAGCGGGCCGTTGGCCCCGCCGGTGGAGTCGATCACGGACTGCTGGACGCTGCCGATCACCGAGCCGAACAGGGTGTGCCGGGGGTTCAGCTGCCGGTACGCGTCGAGCAGCTTCAGGGTCTGCTCGGGGCCGAGCGCGTTGGTCACGCAGCCGCCGCGCTGGTCGCCGTTGACCGCCTTGCTCACGGTGCCGCCGAAGTCGGCCGTCTTGTCCGGGACCTTGACGTCGACCATCGCGACCCCGTCCGGCTGCAGCGCGCTCGCCAGGTAGGTGGTCAGCGTGTCCCCGGCCGGGGTGTCGGGCCGGATGACGGCCACGCTGCGGCACCCCGCCGCCACCAGCTGGCGTCCGCTGCCGGCGATCAGCGCGGGGGTGCCCCCGGCCACCGGGTAGGAGAGCGGACTGCTGAACTCCGGCCCGGAGAGGCCGTATCCGCCGATGTAGGGGATGCCGGCCGACTCCAGCACCGGCATGAAGCTGTCGGCGTACTGGCTGTAGGAGCCGACCACCGCGACCACCTTGGCGTCCACCGCCTGCCGCACGCAGGCCGTCGCGCCGGCGGCGGTGTTGTGGTCGTTGCAGGTGATGACCCGCAGCTTGCCGCCGTGCATCCCGCCCTTGGTGTCGACGTCCCGGCCGATCGCCTCGGCCAGCGCGGTCACGCCGGGCCGGTCGTCGCTGCCGGTGGCCGAGGGGGCCCAGGTCATCACCGTGTAGTCGCCGCCGCCCCCGCCCGGCGCGGCCGCCGAACTCGCGCAGGCGGAGAGCGCGAGCAGGGCGGGCAGCAGGGCCAGCGCGGTGGCCGCCACGCCTGCCCTGCCTCCCGTACCCGGTCTCCGGTCATGGGACGGTGCGCTCCGGCTGGTCATCTCGACTGCTCCTCGCTGGGCTCCTGGCGATGTGCGAATCGACCCTGACGTGATCACGCACTCGCTCGGCGCACAGCAAATCCGGCCCAGCGCAAGGCCAGAGAGACGAAACGCGAACGTCAGGAGGACGCCCGGGTAACAGCAGGGGGTCCGATGGATGGAGTACAGACGTCCGGCGAGGCAACGGCGCCGGTCGAAGAGGTGCCGCCGGGCCGGCCGGTCACCCCCGGACCGGCCGCCGGATCACATGAACAGTGAACGGT
Organism: Kitasatospora kazusensis; assembly: GCF_039529945.1. Lineage (NCBI taxonomy): Bacteria > Bacillati > Actinomycetota > Actinomycetes > Kitasatosporales > Streptomycetaceae > Kitasatospora > Kitasatospora kazusensis. The sequence goes on from NZ_BAAANT010000005.1 coordinate 107,345, forward strand.
GGATGCATTATTGACGGTTCGTCAGGCGGATCCGGACCGGTCCCTCGGCCTGCAGGGTGAGGGTCTGGCCCACCGGAACCTCGGTGTCGACCGCCTCGAAGTCGAATGCCCGCAGCAGCGCGGCCAACGACAGCACGGACTCCAGCATCGAGAAGTGCTGCCCGATGCAGGCGCGCGGTCCGCCACCGAACGGATACCAGGCGTAGCGGTGCCGGGCCGCCTCCCGCTCGGGGGTGAAGCGGTCGGGGTCGAAGTCGGCCGGGTTCTCCCAGTGCTCGGGGTGCCGATGGGTCACCCACGGCGAGACGATCACGTCCGCCCCGGCGGGGATCCGCTGCCCGTCGATCTCGCAGTCGGCGACCGCACGCCGCCCGACCAGCCCGGCCGCCGGATAGAGCCGCATCGCCTCCTTGAGCACCCGGGTCAGGTACGGCAGCGCCTCCAGGTCCGCCGCGACCGGCGTGCGCCCGTCGGCCAGCACCGCGTCGACCTCCGCGCGGGCCCGCTCGCGCTGCCCGGGGTGCAGGGCCAGCAGGTGCAGTGCGAAGGTCAGCGAGGTCGCGGTGGTCTCGTGGCCCGCGAGCAGGAACACCAGGACCTGGTCCCGGAGTTCGGACGCGTTCAGCTGCTCGCCGTGCTCACCGCGCGCCGCCGCGAGCAGCCCGAGCAGGTCCACCGCCTCGTCGGACGTACCGGCCTCGCCGACCCCCTGCGCGCGCCGCCTGGCGATGATCTCGTCGCAGACCCGGTAGAGCTCGGTCTGCGCGGTGAGCGCCCGGCGGTTGGTCGGCGTCGGCCACTGGCGCGGGATCCGCACCGGCGCGAAGCCCCGGTCCATGATGTACTCGCCCAGCACCGGGAAGCTCGTCCGGACGGCCTCGATCGCCGCCTCCACGTCGGTGCCGAACAGGATCCGGGCCACCGTGCGCAGCGCGAACCGCGACATCTCGCCGACCGTGTCCACCACCCCGTCCGGCACCGCCGACCAGCGCTCCACCAGCGCCTGCGACTCGATGCCGATCGCGCCGGCGTAACCGTCCACCCGCCTGCGGGTGAACAGTGGCTGGATCAGGCGCCGTTGACGCTGGTAGTCGCCGTCCTGCGCGGTCAGCAGCCCGTTGCCGAGGCTGATTCTGAGCTCCTCGTACAGCGCGCTCTCCTTGCGGAAGTTGGCCGCCTGACCGGCCAGGACCTGCTGCACCCCCTCCGGCGAGAACACCATGTAGAACTCGGCCCGCAGGCCGGGCGGCCCGGCGGTGAAGCGCACCACGTCGCCGTAGTCGCGCTGCGCGTCCAGGCAGGCCCGTAGGGGGTCCCGGGTGAGCTCGAACATCGAGCCGATCAGGGGCAGTCCGGACGGGCCGGGTATCCGGGTGGTGGGCATGGCATCACTCCTGAGCTGGGCTGGACCCGACCGGGCCGGGCCGTGTCGGACCGGGCCGCTCGGGGGCTTGATGTGCGCCAGCGCCAAGGTAACTGACAGATCATCACCGCATAAGGGCGCATACGGGGGCGGTCGTCCGGATACGACCGAGCCGCCCCGGTGGCGCAAATCGAGCGGTATGCTTTTCGGCCAACGTCCCAACCCGGCTTCTACCAGGGGACATTGGCGATCGGACAGGTCAGCGGCGGGTCGCCGGCGGGCTCCTGGGGCGCTCCGACTGTCCGGAAACCGTCGAACGATCATCGAATATGACTACGACATTTTCATCACACCCTCACCGCCAGTAGCCTTCCGTGTCGGATGCGCCACTGGACGTAGTGATGCGCGCCGCGCCGTAGCGATTCCCTGCCCGAATCCCTGCCCGAAGGAGCCCGCGTGCCAGGTATCGACGAGTGCCTGTCCGAGGCGATGTCGATCGCCGGAGCGCGCGGCGTGAGCCTCATCGACTGGAGCAGCGGACTCTCCCTCGGGCAGGCCGGCACCGGCCCGAACGGGGACCACGAGGCGGTAGCGGCCGAGGTGACCGACCTGGCCAGGGCCGCCGCCGACAGCCCGACCTTCGCCGATCCGGAGGACCCGCGCACACCGCTGCGGGACCTCATCCTCACCGCGAACGCCAGTTACCACCTGCTCTGCTTCGTCGACACCGTCTTCGACAGCAGGCTGGTCCTGTACCTGTGGCTGGACCGCGCGGCGGGGAACCTGGCCTCCGCCCGGTTCCGGCTCCAGGCTCTCGCCGAGGAGTTGGTCCTGGGATGACCGCCACGGTGGGAGCACCAGGCGAGACCGTCGAGCGGCTGGCCGCCGCCGGGGCCACCGGCGCGCTGCGCGGCGCGGGCGGCACGGTCTACCTCGTCGAGGGGCGCGTGGTCCACGTCGAGAGCGGTCTGGCCACCGGCCTGGCCACCGTCCTCACCGCCTGCGGCCGGGTCTCCCCCGCGACCTGGCTGCAGACCGTACGCGCCTACGGCCCCGAACACCGGGTCGGGCGGATGCTGGTCGAGCGGGGCCACCTGACCCGGGGCGAGCTGGAGCTCTGCCACCTGGACGCCCTGTACGACGCGGCGTTCTTCACGCTCACCGCCCGGACCACGACGGGCGTCTTCGAACCCGGCGTCCGGCACTGGCTCGGCCCGGTGAACCTGGTCGGCGCCCGGGCACTGCGCCGGGAAACCGTACGCCGCCGGGACCTGCTGGAGCGGATCTGGCCGTGGCCGCAGGTCGACACCTCACCCGTCCGGCCCGGCCTGGCCGACCCCCGGGCCCGGCAGCGGCTCGGCCCGCGCCGGTGCCGGCTGCTGGAGCTGGCCGACGGCCGAAGAACACCGGCGGACATCGCCCGGCTGCTGGGCCGCTCCGCCTTCGCCACCACGGTCGAGATCCGGCGCCTCGCCGCGAGCGGCCTGGTCGAGACCCCGGCTCCCGAACCGCTGCGTCCCGCTCCGCCGCTCACCCGCCCACCACGTCCCGTGCCGCAACCTCCCGGGTTGCCGTCTGCCGGGTTGCCGTCTCGCGGGCCGTGGTCTTCGGAGCCCCGGGCCTTCGAGAGCGCCCCCGCCGCTCCGCCGCCGCCGGGCGAACCGCGCCGGGCGGCCCGGGCCGGACCCGGGCTGCTGCGCCGGAATCCCGGCGAGAGCCTCGCCCACCCCCGCCAACCCCGGCACGCGGCAGTTCACCCGCTGTCCGTCCACGACCCGGACGTCGCCCTGCTGACCCGGGTCCTCACCGCACTGGAGGACCGACTGTGACTCCCTCTCCGCCCGCAGCCCAGCTCTCGTGGTCATGAGGCGGGCGCTGAAGCAGCGCATCGGAAGGAGACCACCCATCGCTCTGGAGACCGACCTGCTGGCCGAACTTCGCGCCCTGCGCCACCGGGTGCCGCACCTGGCGGGCGGCCTGGTGGCCAGCGTGGACGGCCTGCTGATGGCCCACGACACCCACGACACCGAACCCTCGGGGCTGGCCGCGCTCACGGCAGCCGCCCTCGGCGTGGCCCAGCGGCTGGCCGACGCCACCGGGCAGGGCGAGTTCAAGGAGTCGCTGGTCCGGGGCGAGCACGGCTACGTGGCGACCTACGCGGCGGGCACCGTCTGCGTGCTGACGGTGCTCTCCTACCCGGCCGTCAACGTGGGCCGCCTGCACCTGGAGGGGCGCCGCTCGGCGGAGCGCATCGGCGCGCTGCTGGACGGCACCTTCGGGCCGAAGGAGGTGGAGTGACCGCCGCCACCGACCCCTAGAACACGTCCGGCCCGGAGCACGTCCGGCCCGGAGCACGTCCGACCGCACCGCAGAACCGATCACCTCCCAGATCCGAAGGAACCGAGGACCGACATGACCGACGTGGACAACACCCTCCGAGCGACCATGACCTCCATCGAGGGCGCGATCGGAGCCGCCCTGGTGGACTACAACAGCGGCATGGCCCTGGGCACCGTCGACGGCCCCGGCGGGCTGGACCTGAGCGTGGCCGCCGCGGGCAACACCGACGTCGTCCGCGCCAAGATGCGCACGATGGAGATGCTCGGCCTCAAGGACGGCATCGAGGACATCCTGATCACGCTGACCAACCAGTACCACCTGATCAGGCCGCTCACCAGCCGCAGCGGGAAGGGCCTGTTCCTCTACCTGGCCCTGGACAAGGGCCGCGCCAATCTGGCGATGGCCCGCCACCAGCTGGCCCGGATCGAAGCCGACCTGGAGGTCTGACCCCGTACGGCGCGCCGAAGGTCGGGCGCGCCGTACGGGGCACGGGGAACCGGCGGACCGGACGCGGCGCAGCCGCCGTCACCGCGGCGCCGGTTCCCCGCCGGCCTCTCCCGGACCGGCCGTGTCACTCGTACTCGGTGCCGCCCTTGCGGGTCAGGTACGCCCCGCTGACCACCTTGGCGATCGCCCGCCCGCCCAGCACCTCGCTGCGGCGCTCGACGACCGGCCGGACGACCACGCCCTCGCGCAGGTGCAGCCCCCGGCCCGACACGGTCTCCCGTCCGTCCGCCAGTTCCAGGACGGTCTGCTGGTCGAACGGCCCGCTCCACAGCCGTGGCACCAACGGCAGCTCGCCGGTGAGCAGTTCGGCCGCGTCCAGCCAGTGCAGCCGGCCGTCGATGACGGCCGAGACGTCGAAGACGGCGTACCCGGGCAGCTCGGTGCGCGCGGACTCCCCGTAGCCCAGGTCCTGGACGCCCTCGCCGAAGACCTCGCCGAAGATGCCGACCCGGCTCGCGCCGAGCCGCTCGGCCAGCCGGGCGGCGGCGGCCGGGACGCCGTGTGCGCGGACGGCCCGCCAGTAGAGGTTCGTCGCGTCCTCCTTCAGCGCCAGGTGCTGGGCCCCGATCCCCTTGGAGGAGACCTGGACGGTTCCGGAGTCGGCGTGGAAGGTGAACAGGCAGCAGGTGCCGTGCACCTTCTCGGTGACGACCACCGGCTCGCCCGGCTCGAAGACGTCGGGGAAGCGCTTGAGGTTCTCCACGTCCACCCACGGCAGCAGGTCGGGAGCGCTCTCGACCGTGCCGGTCATCGAGGTGGGCACCGGCGGCGTCCACTTGGTGACGCCGAGCGCGGCGGCGAAGTCCGCTCCGCCCGCGGCGGCGCCGGCAAGGTCCGTGCCGGCGAGGGCGCCGGGGCGGCAGACGATGCCCTGGGAGAGCTCGCCGCGCAGCCGGACGGCGCTCACCCGGTCCTTCCCGCGCCCGGACAGCCGCCCGGTCAGGCCGAGCTCCTCGATCAGTGCGGACGGCAGGACGGCCTGCTCCGGGATGTAGACGGCGTACTCGCCGGTCCGGTACGCGCCCTTGGGCACCACCGCCCGGTACAGGCCGACCTGGGCCAGCTCCAGAGCGTCGGCGTTCGGGTGCGCCAGGATGGTCAGCCGCTCGGCGGTGACTCGCAGTGTCGACATGAGTACGTTCTCCCCCTCGCTGCTTCCGGGACGGCTCCGCCGGCACCCCGCCGGGCGCCTTCCAGGACTTCCCCGCGACCCTGGAAGGCACCCGCGGACCGGCCGGCGGAGCCTCTTTTCCGGGTCCACTCTGTCGGCCCATCGGTATCCCTGACTACCGGATTTTTCGGCTACGGGCCGGTTTAATGATTCGCACATGCGGGCACGGCACCGCCGACACCCTCGCCTGTGCGATGAGACAGCGGACTTTCCGGCCGCATCTGCGCCATTATGATCACCTCAGTACCGCAGCCCCCGCGCCTCACCCGGCGCGGCAGGAGGGGAACACCTCATGATCACCGTCACCCGCCGCACCGCCGTCGCGGCCGTCGCCGCACTCGCTCTGGCCGGCGGCCTCACCGCCTGCGGCAGCAGCGGCTCGAAGCCCGCGGCAGGCAGCAGCGCGTCGTCGGCCTCCGCTGCCGCGTCCCCGAAGGTCTCCGGCACCGTGACGGTCTTCGCGGCCGCCTCGCTCCAGGGCACCTTCACCGCGCTCGGCAAGAAGTTCGAGGCCGCCAACCCGGGCACCAAGGTCATCTTCAACTTCGGCGGCAGCTCCGCGCTGGCCCAGAGCATCAACTCCGGCGCCCCCGCCGACGTCTTCGCCGCCGCCAGCCCGGCCACCATGAAGACCGTCACCGACGCCAAGGGCGCCACCACCTCCACGGTGTTCGTGCGCAACACCCTGGAGATCGCGGTCCCCAAGGGCAACCCCAAGCACATCAGCTCGCTCAAGGACCTGGCCGGCGCCGGTCTCAAGGTCGCCCTGTGCGCCAAGCAGGTCCCGTGCGGCGCCGCCGCCGTGACCGCGCTGAACGCGGGCGGGGTCAACCTCACCCCGGTCACCCTGGAGCAGGACGTCAAGGGCGCGCTCACCAAGGTCGAGCTGGGCGAGGTCGACGCCTCGCTGGTCTACAAGACCGATGTGCAGGCCGATGCTGCGAAGATCGACGGCGTGGACTTCCCCGAGGCCGCCAAGGCCGTGAACGACTACCCGATCGCCACCCTCACCAAGGCGCCGAACGCGGCGGGCGCCGCCGCCTTCACCGCGTACATCCTCTCGCCCGAGGCCGGGCAGGTGCTCACCGCGGCAGGCTTCCAGGCTCCGTGACGGTGAACCGACCGCAACCCGCCGGGCCCGTACGCGTACGGGCCCGGCGGCGGCGTGCCCGGCGGATCCCGTACGCGCTGCTGCTGCCGGCCCTGCTCGGGCTGGCCTTCCTGGTGCTGCCGCTGGCCGGGCTGCTGATCCGGGCGCCGTGGAGTTCGCTCTCCGGGCAGCTCGCCAGCTCCCAGGTGTGGGACGCCCTCCGGCTCTCGCTGGTCTGCGCGACGGCGGCGACCGGGGTCGCACTGGTGCTCGGGGTGCCGCTCGCCTGGCTGCTGGCCCGCACCGAGTTCCCCGGCCGCCGGATCGTCCGGGCGCTGGTCACCCTGCCGCTGGTGCTGCCGCCGGTGGTCGGCGGCGTCGCGCTGCTGCTGGTGCTCGGCCGCAACGGCATCGTCGGGCGCTGGCTCGACTCCGCGTTCGGCATCACCCTCCCGTTCCACACCTCCGGGGTGGTGGTCGCCGAGGCGTTCGTCGCGATGCCGTTCCTGGTGATCAGCGTCGAGGGCGCGCTGCGCGCAGCCGACCCCCGGTACGAGGAGGCCGCCGCCACCCTCGGCGCCTCCCGGCTGACCGCCTTCCGCCGGGTCACCCTGCCGCTGATCGCCCCCGGCATCGGGGCCGGCGCCGTGCTGGCCTGGGCCCGGGCGCTCGGCGAGTTCGGCGCGACCATCACCTTCGCCGGGAACTTCCCCGGGCAGACCCAGACCATGCCGCTCGCGGTCTACCTCGCGATGGAGACCGACCCGGAGGCGGCGATCGCGCTCAGCCTGGTGCTGCTCGCGGTCTCGATCGCGGTGCTGGCCGGGCTCCGTGAGCGCTGGATGTCAGCGCCGTGAGGCAGCATCAGTGGAAAGGGCCGGGCAGGAACTGCGCAGGGGAGAGCTTCTGCCCGCCCTCGTACCTGGGAGAGCCGTCATGACCACCCCCGCCCTCGACGCCCGGCTCCGGGTCGACCGGTCCGCCTTCGCGCTCGACCTCGCGCTGACCGCCGCCCCCGGCGAGGTGATCGCGCTGCTCGGGCCGAACGGCGCGGGCAAGTCCACCGCGCTGCGCGCCCTCGCCGGTCTGATCCCGCTGACCACCGGTCACCTGCGGCTCGACGGCGTCACCCTGGAGGACCCGGCAGCCGGTCTGCACACCCCGGCCGAGAACCGCCCGGTCGGCGTGGTCTTCCAGGACTACCTGCTCTTCCCGCACCTGAGCGCCCTGGACAACGTCGCCTTCGGCCTGCGCTGCCAGGGCCTCGGCCGGAAGCCTTCGCGGGCCGAGGCGCTGCCCTGGCTGGAACGGATGGGGCTGGCCGACCACGCCCAGGCCAAGCCCGGGGCGCTCTCCGGCGGCCAGGCCCAGCGGGTGGCGCTGGCCCGCGCGCTGGCCGTCCGCCCCCGGCTGCTGCTGCTCGACGAGCCGCTGGCCGCGCTGGACGCCCGCACCCGGCTGGACGTACGGGCGCAACTGCGGCGGCACCTGGCCGAGTTCGAGGCGGTGGCGGTGCTGGTGACGCACGACCCGCTGGACGCGATGGTGCTGGCCGACCGGCTGGTGGTGATCGAGGACGGGCGGCAGGTGCAGTCCGGCTCGCCCGCCGAGATCGCCCGGCACCCGCGCACCGACTACATCGCCCGGCTGGTCGGCCTCAACCTCTACCAGGGCCTGGCCGCCGGACAGACCGTCACCCTGGCGGACGGGCCCGTGCTGACCACCACGGACGAACTCACCGGGCCGGTCTTCGTCGCCTTCCCGCCGTCCGCCGTGACGCTGCACCGCGGCCGCCCGGACTCCAGCGCCCGCAACGTCTGGGAGCTCCGGGTCACGGGCCTGGACCTGCACGGCGACCAGGTCCGGGTCGACCTGACCGGCGGGCTCCCGCTCGCCGCCGACCTCACCCCGGCCGCCGCCGCCGAACTCGACCTGGCGCCCGGCAGCTCCGTCTGGGCCTCCGTCAAGGCGGCCCAGACCCACGCCTACCCGGCCTGAGTCGCACCGGTCACCCGGCCTGAGCCGCCCAGTGCGCGGGGCGGGTGAGCGATCCCGGCAGCTTCGTGGCGGCGTCGCCCTGCGCCGCGTCCAGCTGGGACTGGACCAGGAAGATGCTCCCGGTGAGGTCCGCTCCGCGCAGGTCGGCCCCCCGGGTGTCGGCACCGATCAGGTCGGCCCTGCGCAGGTCGGCGCCGCGCAGGTCCGCACCGATCAGGTAGGCGCCCCGCAGGTTGGCGCCGCGCAGGTCCGCGCCCTTGAGCTTGGCACCGATCAGGTCGGCCCCCCGGTGCTCCCGCTTGCGGCCGCGGACCTCGGCCCGCGCCAGCTCGCTCGCCCGCAGCAGCAGCCCGTTGACGGTGCTCCGGTGCGCGGGGACGTCCAGGGCCAGCAGATCCTCGGCGCTGGAGAGGCTGAGGCGTTCGGTCTCCGCCAGCAGCGTCCGCAGTTCGGCGTGCACCTCGGCGGCGGCCGGCAGCGCCAGCGCCTCGGTCAGGTAGCTGAGCAGCTCCTGGAGGTCCCGTACCACCGGGAACACCGCGAACATCTGCCGCGCGGACTTCGGTTCCTGCCGCCAGTCCTGCCCGGCGAAGGTGACCTGGGAGACCTTCTGCCCGGCCCCGAAGCAGTCGTAGACCGTGCAGCCCCGGAAGCCCTTCTCCCGCAGCCGGGTGTGGATCCCGCAGCGGAAGTCGGCCTTGAGGTTGGCGCACGCCTGCCCGGCGGGCTTGTTCACCGCGAAGTCACTGGACTTGGCGAAGGCCGGCACGACGCAGCAGAGTCCGAAGCAGCTCCCGCAGTCGGCCCGGAGGCTGTCGGCGGGCTCCGCCCGGTTGTGATTCTCGGACAACTGTGCGATCTCCTGTACCGGCCCGACCGTGCCGCCCGGCTCCCCCGGCCGGCACCTTCCACCGGAAACCCTAACGGGCTCAGACGCCGCGGGTGCCGTCCAGGGTCTCGCGGATGATGTCGGCGTGGCCCGCGTGCCGGGCGTACTCCTCGATCATGTGCAGCAGGACCCAGCGCAGGTTGCGGTGCGCGAGCCGGGGCCAGCCGCAGGGGGTGTCCAGGTCCATGGCCGCGACGATCTCCCGCGAGACGGCGGCGTTCTCCCGGAACCGGGCGGTCCAGCCCTCGACGGTGTCCTCGTCACCGAGCTCGAAGTCCTCCTCGCCGTCGCCGGACTCGTCGGCCGGCCACTCCCCCGGGACCAGCCGGCCCGTCAGGACGAGGTGGAACCAGCGCCGCTCCCACAGCGCGGCGTGCTTGAGCAGGCCGAGCAGCGAGAGCGAGCTCGCCGTCGGGGCCTTGCGGGCGTCCTCCTCACAGACACCCGCGACCTTGCCGATCAGGGCCTCCTGCTGCTTCAGCAGGAACCCGGCGAGGGCTTCGCGTTCGGTGGTCGTCGGCACCTGGACAGTAGTCATGCCGGGACCCTACCGACCCGCCCCCGGACGGTCGGCGCGGGGGGCAGCGCGGGGACGGTCGGTGCGGGGACGGCCGGAGTACGCGTCAGCTGCCCCGAAGACCCACCGCCAGGGTCAGTTCGAGGACCCGGTCCGGCGAGGCGAGATCCGGAAACAGCTCCCGCAGCTGCGACATCCGGTACCGGACTGTCTGAGGATGGACGAACAGCGCCGCCGCCACCTCGTCCCGCCTGCCCTGGTGCAGCAGCCACGCCCGCAGCGTCTCCTCCAGCCGCCGTGCGGTCGCGACGGGCAAGGCCCGCAGCGGTGCGAGGGCTCGGGCACGCAGGTCTGCGAAGGCGTCCGCGTCGGCGGTCAGCACCAGCTCGGGCAGGTGGGCCTCGGTGTCGCGAATCTCGGAGGAGAGGGAGCGTGCGCGTACGGCCCGGGCGTACGAGGCGGACGCACGAGTCCATGGCCGGGCCGGGCCGACCACGGCGGTGCGGTCGGTCAGCTGCCGCAGGAGATGTGACCGGTCGGCATCGGGGACGAGCAGCACACCGGTGGCGTCCGGCAGATCGTCGAGGACGAGAGTGCCCAGGTCGAGCACGCGGTAGGCAGGCCAGGCCTGGGCGGCGGGCAGCAGGACCGCGGTCAGCGAGACCGGGGGCTGCCACCCGGCCCGTTGGACAGCGGCCAGCAGCACGTCCGGGCTCGCGCCGGCGAGGAGGTCGCGGGCCAGGTGTTCCAGCTGGCGCTCGTGGGCCCTGCCCCGGGCGGCCAGTTCGTCGGCGTGGCCCGCGGCGCTCGCGGCGGAGAGCTCGTCGATGTAGGCGAAGGTCAGCTCGGCGAACTTGGCGACCTCGGCGGCGGGCAGACCTGCGGGTACGGCACCCGCCGCCAGGCACCGCCAGGCCACCCGGGCGCCGACGCGGTAGGCGCTGAGCAGCGCGTCCATCGAGCGGCCGTCGCGCACCTCGCCGCGGCCCAGCTCGTAGGCCGCGTCACCGGCGTCGCCACCCGTGACGATCCCGCTCGCGAGGTCCAGGTAGTGCCCCAGGGCGGTGCGGACGGCTCCGCGGATGGTCGCGCCCATGCGGCCCGAAAGGGCGTTGGCGTAGGAAGGGACCTCGTCGATGACCGCCTCGACGACCTCGTCGGCGGTGGCCGTCAGCGCCGCCCGAAGCACTGTGACCGTCGTCTCGTCCAGGACCGGCTCGCCGGTCCTCCGGATGGCATGGCTCACGTTCTTGTTCCCTGCGAACAATCCAGCCGATCAGATTTACGTCCTACGGTTAGGACTTTACGCCCTGAGGCGCAGCAAGCTGGGGTCATGACGAGTGCAGCCCTCCGCAGCAGGGCGTGGAAACTGCTGGAGATGGTCACGACGCCCCTGCTGCCGTCGGACTACCTCGACCTGGTCAGCCCGCTGCGTGCGGGCGCCGACCTGCGTGGGCGCATCGAGGCCGTACACCCCGAGACGGGTGACGCCGCGACCGTCGTGATCAGGCCGGGACGGGGCTGGCGCGGCCACACGGCCGGTCAGTACGTGCGGATCGGGGTCGACGTCGACGGGAGGCGCCTGTGGCGCTCCTACTCCATCACCTCACCGACCGACCGCCGGGACGGCCGCATCACGATCACCGTGAAGGCGATCCCGGACGGCAAGGTCAGCAACCACCTCGTCCGCAGGGCGACACCGGGCACGCTGGTCCAGCTCGATCAGCCGGCCGGTGACTTCGTGCTGCCGCAGGCCAGGCCCGCCAAGGTGCTCTACCTGACGGCCGGCAGCGGCATCACGCCCGTGATGGGCATGCTGCGCGACACCGAGGTCGACGACGTCGTCCTGGTCCACTGCGCGCCAAAGCCGCAGGACGTGATCTTCCGCAACGAACTGCACGGCCTGGCCGCGGCGGGGAAGCTGCGCCTCACCGAGGTGCACACCGACACGGACGGCAGGCTCGACCTCGCCCGTCTCGGCGAACTCGTGCCCGACTGGGCCGAGCGCGAGACCTGGGCCTGCGGGCCCGGGGGCCTGCTCGACGCCGTGGAGGAGCACTGGACCGGGCACGGCCTCCTGGAGCGCCTGCACACCGAACGGTTCCGCCCCCGCATCGTCGTCGCCGGCGACGGCGGCGAGGTCACGTTCAGCGCCACCGGCCGGACCGTCGACGCGGACGGCGCCACGCCGTTGCTGGACATCGGCGAGGAGGCCGGCGTGCTGATGCCCTCCGGGTGCCGCATGGGCATCTGCTTCGGCTGCGTCACGCCGCTCAAGGCGGGCGCCGTCCGCGACCTGCGCACCGGCGAGATCACCGAGGCCGAGCCGGGCGTCCTCATCCAGACCTGCGTGTCCGCCGCGGCGGGCCCCTGCGACATCGAACGATAGAGGCACCTTGACGGCCATCGACCCCACCGCCCACCTGACCGCCGAGCAGATCGAGGAGCTCGGCCGCGAGCTGGACGCGATCCGCGACGAGGTGATCGCCGACCGCGGCGAGCAGGACGCCGCCTACATCCGCAAGGTCATCTCGGCGCAGCGCAAACTGGAACTGGCCAGCAGGGGCGTGCTGCTGTTCTCGATCTTCCCGCCCGCGTGGCTGCTCGGCACCGCCGGCCTGTCCGTGGCGAAGATCATGGACAACATGGAGATCGGCCACAACATCCTGCACGGCCAGTGGGACTGGATGCGGGACCCGAAGATCCACTCCACTACCTGGGAGTGGGACCACGTCTCCCCGTCCGAGCAGTGGAAGCACTCGCACAACGAGCTGCACCACACGTACACCAACGTGATCGGCAAGGACAACGACCTCGGCTACGGCATCATGCGCGTCGACGAGGACCAGAGGTGGCACCCGTTCCACCTCGGCCAGCCGCTGTGGAACTTCCTCAACGCCTGCTTCTTCGAGTACGGCATCGCCGCGTACGACCTCGAACTCGCCAAGAACCTGCAGAAGCACCGCCGCAAGGACCCGGGGTTCCGCGCGCGGGCCAAGGCCGTGGGCCGCAAGATCCGCAAGCAGGTGCTCAAGGACTACGTGATCCACCCGCTGCTGTCGGGCCCGTCGTTCCTCACCACGCTCGCCGCCACCTTCACCGCGAACCTGGTCCGCAACATCTGGACCCACTCGGTGATCATGTGCGGGCACTTCCCCGAGGGCGTACAGGTCTTCGAGCGCCGGTCGGTCGACGGCGAGACGCGCGGCCAGTGGTACCTGCGCCAGATGATGGGCTCGGCGAACATCAGCGGCAGCCGGGCCATGCACTTCATGACGGGCAACCTGTCGCACCAGATCGAGCACCACCTGTTCCCGGACCTGCCGAGCAACCGGTACGCCGACGTCGCGGTGAAGGTGCGCGCGCTGTTCGAGAAGTACGAGCTGGAGTACGTCACCGGGCCGCTGCCCAAGCAGGTGTTCTCCGCGTGGCACAAGGTCTTCCGGCTCTCGCTGCCGAACAGGAAGCCCGAGGTCAGGACACCGGCCCGCGAGCAGGAGCTCGTCGCGGCCTGAACCCCGGTTTCGGTTCTCCGGGTGACGACATCCGCGCGGGAGCAATCGACGTGCCGGCGGCATCCGGTTCTCGGGCTCAGTGCAGCGCCGGGTGGTCGGCGACGACGGTGCAGCTGCCGGGGGCGATCTCGGTGAAGCCCGCGTCGCGGACCAGCGGGAGGCCGCCGGAGGTCAGACCGGCCCAGGCCGCCGGGGTCGCGGTGCGGACGGCCAGCGGGAAGCCGGCCTCGGCCCACTCCTTGCGCCGGGCCTCGTCCAGCGCCCACCAGGCGAGCTGGGCGGCGTGGCCGGTCTGGGCCATGGTCTTGCCCGCGCTCATCTCCACCTCGGGGTTGAGCCAGAGCACGGGGACGCCGGGCGCGGGGTCGGCGGGCGGCTCGGGGTCGTCCAGCTCGGTGCCGGAGACCTGGAGCTTGGCCAGTTCCTTGGGCCAGCCGTCCAGCGGGACGGGCGGGAAGACCCGGACCTCGGCGCTCGCGCCGGTCACCGTGATGCCGGGCAGCTCGCCCGCCTTGCGCCACTCGCCGCCCCTGGCCCGCCGGACCACCTTGCGGATCCGGGCGTCCTCCCAGGCCGAGACCCGCTCCGCCCACTCGCCCTCCTCGCCGGTGACCCGGGGGTCGGCGAGCAGGGTGAGCACCGCGCGCGCCGAGGTCTCCAGCGCGTCCGTCCGGGCCGGAGGCTCCGCCTTCTCCAGGCGGACCACCAGCGGGAGCACGTACTGCGGCCTGGCGTCCCGGACGTTGGCGGCGCGCTCGTCGGCGGCGTCGCCCCGGGGCTCGGCCGGGGATCCGGCCGAGGGCACGGCCGGGGTGCTCGGGGCGTCGAACGGTGCGGAAGGTGAAGTCACCGCACCAGCATGCCAGGACCGCCGGAGCGGCCCGTCAGCGGCGGTAGCCCCGGCTGACGTCGCGCTCCTCGGCGTCCTCGTAGGGGAGGAACCAGCCCTCGGGGTGGGTGGCGGCGAGCAGCTGGTCGATCCGGTCGGCGGCGTCCGCGTCCGGGTCCTCGTCGCCGGGGCCGTAGACGCCGAAGAGCTGGTCGACGCAGCCGTCCCAGTCGTAGTCGTACAGGTCGACGGGGAGGTCGCCCATCATGTCGGCCACCGCCTGCGGCTGGGAGCCGAGCAGTTCGCGGGCGTCGGCGAGGGCCAGCCGCAGGGCCAGCTCCTCGGCCGGGCAGCGCGGCAGCGGCCACTCGCCGAGCGCCAGGTCGTCGGCGAGGTCGTCGAAGGTCCGGGCGACCGACCGGCGCCAGCTGCGGTGCATCCCCCACGTCCGGCGCGGGAAGCGGGCGAGCACGGCCCACTCCTGCTCGTCCTCGTCGCCGACCGGGTCGCCCTCGTGCTCCTCCAGGTCGTCGTAGGCCGCGTCGGCGAGGGTGATCAACTGCGTGTGCAGCAGGCAGGCCGTGCGCGGGGTGAGCAGCCAGTCGTCGTCCCCGCCGCCGTCCTCCGCCTCGGCGTCGAGCGGGAAGAGGTCGGCGAAGTCGGGGGCGAAGTCGTCGGTGAGGCTGATCTCCAGGGTGCCGCCGAGGGCCTCGATCCCGGGGATCGAGGCGACCAGGCGGTCCGGGTGCAGCAGGGCGCCGAGCGCCGCGTTCGGGTCGTCGGTGACCTCGCGCAGCAGCGCCTCGCGCTGGCCCGCCGGATCGATCCCGGCGAAGTCCAGCTCCGCGACGGCCGCCTGCGCGGCGGCCCGCAAGGCCGGCCAGTCGGTGATCCGGATACCGAGCACCACTGTCGCCTCGATCTCCTGCGCACCGGATTCCTCCGCCGCGCCCGGCCCCTTCGGATGATCGCTTCGCTCGCCCATGGGGCTACCGTACGGCTTTTCCCTCCCCCGGTTCACCGGTGTGTGGCAGCTTCTTGGTCTCGCTCCGGCGTGGCCTGCCGCCGGTGGCGCGCCGGGGCGCACACGATAGTGCGATGAGCAACCTGGACGAGTACGGCGGCGGGCAGGGCCCGGACGCGGATGTGCTGGTGGTCACCACCAACGATGTGCCCGGCTACCGGGTGGAGCGGGTGATCGGGGAGGTGTTCGGTCTGACGGTGCGCAGCCGGCACATCGGGACCCAGATCGGCGCCTCCTTCAAGTCGATGCTGGGCGGTGAGCTGCGCGGTCTGACCAAGACGCTGGTGGAGAGCCGGAACCAGGCGATGCAGCGGCTGGTCGAGCAGACCAAGGCGCGCGGCGGCAACGCCGTGCTGATGATGCGTTTCGATGTCACGGAGGCCGCGGATCTGGGGACGGAGATCTGTGCCTACGGCACCGCCGCGGTGATCGTCCCGGCGGGCTGACCCCGGGGAACACGACTGCCACGTCCGATGTTTCATCGGCGTGACTGTTTACCGTGCAACAGATGTGGCCGCCGCCGAGGTGGACGTCGTGGTGATCGGCGCCGGACAGGCGGGCCTGTCCGCCGCCTACCACCTCCGCAGGCGCGGCTTCACCCCGTTCGACGGCTTCGTCGTGCTGGACGCGGACGCCGCGCCCGGCGGCGCCTGGGCGCACCGCTCGCCCTCGCTGCGGATGGCCACCGTGCACGGGTTCCACGACCTCCCCGACTTCGAGCTGCCCGCCCCCGACCCGCAGACCCCCGCCCGCGAGGTGGTGCCGGGGTACTTCGCGGCGTACGAGGCCATGCACGCGCTGCCGGTCGTCCGGCCGGTGCACGTCCGCGCGGTGAGCTCGCGCCCGGACCGGCGGCTGCTGGTCGAAACCGACGCGGGCGACTGGTCGGCGCGGGCCCTGGTCAACGCGACCGGCACCTGGACCAGGCCGTTCCTCCCGCACTACCCCGGCCACTTCGCCGGACGGCAGCTGCACTACGCGGACTACCGGGGCCCGGAGGAGTTCACCGGGAAGCGGGTCGTGGTGGTCGGCGGCGGGGCCTCCGCGGTGCAGGTCCTCTCGGAGGTCGCGGCGGTGGGCGAGACGGTCTGGGTGACCCGCACCCCGCCGGTGTTCCGGGCCGGCCCGTTCAGCCAGGAGGCCGGGCGGGAGGCGGTCGCGATGGTCGAGCAGCGGGTGCGGCAGGGGCTGCCGGTACGCAGCGTGGTGAGCGTGACCGGGCTCGGGCCGTCGGTGGCCCTGCGCCGGGCCCGGGAGCTGGGCGCACTGGAGCGGCGGCCGATGTTCGACCGGCTGACCGAGCACGGGGTCGCCTGGGACGGCTCCGAGGAGCTGGCCGTGGACGCGATCGTCTGGGCGACGGGCTTCCGCCCCGAGATCGGCCACCTCGCCCCGCTCGGCCTGCGGGGGCCCGGCGGCGGCATCCGGATGGACGGCACCCAGGCCGCCGACGACCCCCGCGTCCACCTGGTCGGCTACGGCCCCTCGGCCTCCACCATCGGCGCCAACCGCGCGGGCCGCGCGGCGGCCAACGGCATCGTGAAGCTGATCGGCGACCCCGCCCTCGGGCACCTGGTCAGGAACGTCTAGGGGCGCGTGCGGCCCCTCCCGGCCGAAGGCCGGGGGGTCCGTTCGGCGTGGCGCGGCCGCTCAGCGGTCGTAGTCGACCGTGACGCGGTCGGAGAGCGGGCGGGCCTGGCAGGTGAGGACGTAGCCCGCGGCCACCTCCTTCTCCTCCAGGGCGAAGTTGCGCCGCATCTCGACCTCGCCGTCGGTGACCAGCGCGCGGCAGGTGCCGCAGACGCCGCCCTTGCAGGCGAACGGCAGGTCGGGGCGGGCCCGCTGGGCGCCGTCCAGGATGGAGCGGTCCCGGGGCAGCGGGAGGGTGCCGGCCCGGCCGTCGAGGACGACGGTGACCTCGCTCAGTTCACCGCTCGGCTGCTCCTCGGTGCGTTCGGCGACCGGCTCGTCCTCCGCGTGGAAGAGCTCCTGGTGCACCCGTTCGCCGGGAACCCCCAGGCCGGCGAGGAGGTCCCGGGTGCCGGTGACCATCGCGTAGGGGCCGCAGAGCCACCAGTGGTCGACGGCGGGGACGTCCACCAGCGCGGCGAGCAGCGCCGTGACCCGCTCCGGGTCGAGCCGGCCGCTGAGCAGTTCGGCGTCACGGGTCTCGCGGGAGAGCACGTGCAGGAGCTGGAAGCGTCCGAGGAAACGGTCCTTCAGGTCGGCCAGCTCGTCCGCGAACATCACGGTGTCACTGCGGCGGTTGCCGTACAGCAGCGTGACGTGCGAACGCTCGTCGGCCGCCAGCACCGAGCCCGCGATCGAGAGCATCGGGGTGATGCCGGACCCGGCGGCGAGCAGCACGTGCTCGGCGGGGGCGTCCAGGTCGGGGCTGAACAGGCCGGTGGGCGGCAGCACCTCGATCGTGTCGCCGGCCCCGGCCTCGCGGACCATCCAGCGGGAGAACAGCCCGCCCGGCACCTCGCGGACGGCGATCCGCAGCGGGCCGCCGACCGGCGCGCAGATCGAGTACGAGCGCCGCTCGTCCGCGCCGTCCACGATCCGGCGCAGCGTGAGCGTCTGGCCGGGGCGGAAGGCGAAGTCCTCGGCGAGCGCGGGCGGCACCTCGAAGGTGACCGCGACCGCGTCCTCGCAGAGCGGCTCCACGGCTTCGATCCGCAGCTCGTGGAAGGCCGGTCGGCGGGTCGGTGGGGCGGCGGCCATGGCGCTCAACTCAGATCTCCTTGATCCGTTCGAAAGGTTCCCGGCAGTCGCGGCAGCGCCAGAGCGCCTTGCACGCGGTGGAGCCGAAGCGGGACAGCTCCTCGGTCTCCGCGCTCCCGCACTGCGGGCAGCTCACCACCCGCCGGGTGGGTCCGAGGTGCAGCAGCCCGTGCACCGGAGGGGCGATACCGGCCTCGGCGAGCTTGCGGCGGCCCGCTTCGGTGATGCGGTCGGTGCTCCACGGCGGGTCGAGCCGCAGCCGTACCCGGACGTCGTCGTAGCCGGCCGCGCGCAGCCGGGCGTCGACGTCGGCGGCCATCTCGGCGATCGCCGGACAGCCGGAGTAGGTCGGGGTCAGCCAGGCGGTGACGGTGCCGCCGTCCTCCTCGACCCCGGCCAGCACGCCGAGGTCGGCGAGCGTGAGCATCGGCAGCTCGGGGTCGGGGACGTCCGCCGCCACCTCCCAGGCGGTCATGGTGGTCACCATGTCGCCCCTGGGTGGGCACGGGCCACCACCTGGAGCTCGGCCAGCAGCAGGCCGAGCGCCTCGGTGTGCACGCCGTCGCGCCCGGCCCGGCCGCCGACCCGGGCCATCGGGGCGGCCGCCGGCACGGCGAGCCCGGCCTCGGTGATCACCTCGGCGAGCTCCGCGAGCACCGGCCCGCGCAGCTCGGCGGGGTCGGCACCGAGCCGGATCTCCACCGGGTGCGCGGTGAAGAGCTCGTCCAGCAGCGGCCAGACGGCGGTCAGCCCGGCCTGCATCCGCTCGGCGGAGTACTCGGTGCCGCCGCCCAGCCGGAGCGTCCAGGAGGTGGCGTACTCGCGGTGGTACGCCAGCTCCTTGACCCCGCGCGCGGCGACGGCGGCGAGCACCGGGTCCGCGAAGCCGGCCAGCCGCTCGTAGAGGGCGTGACGGGCGGTGGAGAAGAGCAGCAGGCGGGCGATCGTCTGGGCGAAGTCGCCGTTCGGGCCCTCGACCAGGCGGACGTTGCGGAACTCGTGGTCCTCGCGCCAGTACGCGAAGTCGTCCTCGCCGCGCCCGGTGCCGTCCGCCTGCCCGGCCCGGGTGAGCAGCTGGCGGGACTGGCCGAGCAGGTCGAGCGCGAGGTTGGCGAGCGCGACCTCCTCCTCCAGCTCGGGGGCCCGGGTGCACCACTCGATCAGCCGCTGGGCGAGCACCAGCGCGTCGTCGCCGAGCATCAGGCAGTACGCGGCCAGGTCGGCGCCGTCCAGACCGGGCGGCAGGGCGGTGTCGACGCCGAGCAGCGGGTCGGCGAAGCCCGTCCCGTAGGCCCAGCGGGCCTCGCCCTCGGGTTCGCCGGGGGCCTCGGAGAGCGTCAGGTACACGTGGTCGTCGGTCATGGCGTGGTGCTCGTTCATGGTTCGGTGGCCCCCGTCAGATGTGCGGGACATCCTCGGGGATGTCGTAGAAGGTCGGGTGGCGGTAGACCTTGTCCCCGCTCGGGGCGAAGAACGGGTCCTGTTCGTCGGGCGCGGAGGCGGTGATGGCGCTGGAACGGACCACCCAGAGGCTGACGCCCTCGTTGCGGCGGGTGTAGAGGTCGCGCGCGGCGAGCAGCGCCATGTGGTCGTCGGCGGCGTGCAGGGAGCCGACGTGGACGTGGTTCAGGCCGCGCCGGGGGCGCACGAACACCTCGTACAGCGGCCAGTCGGCCTTGATCCCGCTCATTTCTCCGTACCTCGCTGCTTCTGCTGCTTCGCTGCGTAGGCCAGGGCCGCTTCGCGCACCCAGGCACCGTCTTCGTGGGCGGCCCGGCGGCGCTCGACGCGCTCCGCGTTGCACGGGCCCTGCCCCTTGATCACCTGCTTCAGCTCCGACCAGTCGGGCTCGCCGAAGTCCCAGCCGCCGCGCTCCTCGTTCCAGCTCAGCGCCGGGTCGGGGAGGGTGACGCCGAGGTGCTCGGCCTGCGGGACCGTCATGTCGACAAATCGCTGACGCAGCTCGTCGTTGGTGTGCCGCTTGATCCGCCAGGCCATCGACTGCGCGGTGTTCGGCGAGTCGCCGTCCGGCGGGCCGAACATCATCAGCGACGGCCACCACCAGCGGTCCACCGCGTCCTGCACCATCCGGCGCTGGCCCTCGGTGCCGCGCATCAGCGTCATCAGCAGCTCGTAGCCCTGGCGCTGGTGGAACGACTCCTCCTTGCAGACCCGCACCATCGCGCGGGCGTACGGCCCGTACGAGCAGCGGCAGAGCGGGACCTGGTTGCAGATCGCCGCGCCGTCCACCAGCCACCCGATCACGCCGACGTCGGCGAAGGTCAGGGTGGGGTAGTTGAAGATCGAGGAGTACTTCTGCCGGCCGGAGACCAGCTTCTCGGTCAGCTCGGCCCGGTCCACCCCGAGGGTCTCGGCGGCGGCGTAGAGGTAGAGCCCGTGGCCGGCCTCGTCCTGGGCCTTGGCCAGCAGGATCGCCTTGCGGCGCAGCGACGGCGCCCGGGTGAGCCAGTTGCCCTCCGGCTGCATGCCGATGATCTCCGAGTGGGCGTGCTGGGCGATCTGCCGGACCAGCGTGGCCCGGTAGGCGTCGGGCATCCAGTCACGCGGCTCGATCCGCTGCTCGGCCCCGACGACCGCGTCGAAGTGCGCCTCCAGCTCCGCGTCCGACCGCATCACCGACTCCGCACCCGCCGCGTTCACTGTATTCGCTGCATCCACCGCGCTCGCCTCCCGACTGACCGTTCGGTCGGGTCCATTGTGTCTGGTGCGGGCCTCGAATGACAAGGGACGTGGCCGATCAACGGGGAACCGTCTGGTGCGGCCGGGCTGCTCGCCCGGAGTCGCGGTGACCGGGGGGGCGCAACCCAGGGGCGCGGGGAACTGCGCGAAACCGGGAGTGACGGCGCGGTGCCTCCCGCTTCGCGCAGTTCCCCGCGCCCCTAGGTGGGCCCTTGCGTACCCGGAGGCGGGCCTGGGTTCAGGGGCGGTCCCGGAGGCGGGGCAGCGGGACGGCCAGCAGGGCGGCCAGCAGGGCGATCCGCGGGGCCAGCTGGTCGAGCTCGATGTGCTCGGTCCAGGCGTGCGAGCCTGCGCCGACCGCGCCGAGCCCGTCAAGGGTGGGCAGCCCGCGGGCGCCCGCCAGGTTGGTGTCCCCCGCGCCGCCGGCCGGTGCGCCGTCCAGCTGCTGCCCGAGCACCGCCGCGAGCGACCGTACGTGCCGCAGCAGCGGGTCGCCCGAACGCTCGGGCCAGGCCGGACGGCTGGAGAGCACCTCCGTGCGGACCCGGGCCCCCGGACGCAGTGCCGTCAGGTGGGCGAGGGTGTCGAGCGTGCGGCTCTGCGCCTCCGCCGTGGCGAACCGCAGGCCGAGCTCGGCCTCCGCCCGCCCCGCGACCACGTTCGCCCGGCTGCCGCCGGTGATCCGCCCGGCGTTCAGCTCCGTCCCCGGCAGGCCGGCCAGCCCGCGCACGGCGACCAGCTGGTCCACCAGCTCGTCCACCGCCGAGGTGCCCTGGCCCGCGTCGTTGCCGGCGTGCGCCTCCCGGCCGGTGACCGTCAACCGGACCCGGGTGCTGCCCCGGCGGGCGGTCTTCACCCGGCCGTCCGGGTGCGGCGGCTCCAACCCGAGCACGGCGGCGGCGCCCGGGAGCTGACGCTCCACCAGGCGGCGCCCGTCCGGGCTGCCGACCTCCTCGTCCGCGACCACCACCAGCCGGACCGGCCGGTGCGGGCGCTGGCCGAGGTCGGCGAGCAGGGCGAAGGCGCCTTCGAGCAGGGCCAGGCCCGCCTTCATGTCCAGGACACCCGGGCCGCTCAGCACGCCGTCGTGCTCGGACAGCGGCCAGTCGGCGAGGGTGCCGACCGGCCAGACGGTGTCGTGGTGGCCCACCACCAGGATGTGCGGCAGGTCCTCCTCCTGGCCGGCCCACTCCAGCACCAGGTGGTCCCCGGCCGCACCGGGCTCGCGCCGGACCTGCGCGCCGGTGGCGCGGTACCCGGCGGCGAGCTCCTCCGCCAGCGCGTCCAGCCGGGGCACGTCGCCGGTCGGCGACTCCATCGCCACCAGGTCGGCGCAGCGGCGCTGGACGGCGCCGGCCAGCGTGCGGGCCCGGGAGCTCAACGTCGCCGGCAGGCCGGGCAGTGCGGCGGTGCCGCTCTGCTCGCCGCCGCCGTCGGCGGCAGGGGCGGCAGGGGCGGCAGGGGCGGCAGGGGCGGCAGGGGCGGCAGGGGCGGCAGGGGCGGCGGCGGCCTCGGGCTGCGCCCGGCCGCCGGCCGGGGCTGCGCCCGGCGAGGTGACGCCCTGCGAGGTGGCGCCCTGCGAGGTGGCTCCTGTCGGGACGGCACCCGTCGAGGTGGCGGACTTCTGACTGCCGGGCTTCGGGGCGGCGGGCTTCGAAACCACGGATCTCGAACCGGTGGGCTTCGGGGCGGCAGGCTTGGAGCCGACGGGCTGCGGGCCGGACAGCTTCACGCCGACGGCCTTCGCGCCGGACTGCTTCGGGGTCCCGGGGGCCGAAACGGTGGCGGTGGCGGTGGCAGTCGTGGTGACGGTCACGGTCGCGGTGGCCGGTTTCGAGCCGGCCGCCTTCGCGCCGACCGGTTGCGGACCGTGCGGTTTCGGGCCGGGCGCCGGCTCTGCGGTGGCGGGCGGCACCACGCCCGAGGACGGGGCCGGCGGCCGGGCGGCTGCGGGTTCCGACACTGTATGAGGGCTCAACGGACACCTCCCCGGACGCCGCCGGTATTGAGCGGATCACCGAAGGACGTACCGGGGAACGCCTCGGGCACCCGCACGGCCGACAGGCCGGAGCGGACGGCGGTGGCGTGGCCGACGGGCGCGACGCGGCCGTGGGGCACTCCGTCGGGCAACGCCAGGTGGTGCGACCTCGGGCTGGGCAACACTGGGTCCTCCTCGCTCGGTCCGGCGACCCCGGCTCGGCCCGGGGCCTGCGGACGGCGGCCTCGCTACGACGATGCTCGGGGGCACCGATACAGGGAGGCCGAGGCGAGCCTAGAAGATTCGTTCGCCTCGCTGCGAGGTGGCCCGGCTACTACGTCGCCTCCGGGCCGCACGGGCACCGGCCCGCCGGAGCGCCGTCCGTGCCCGCACACCGTCCTGAACTGGTCCGGAACACAGCTGCGGGCGCCACTGTGCCCCTGGTTCCACGATGGACCCCGGCCGGTCCCCCGGCCTCCCGAACCGCCCGGCCGCCGCCGATCCCGGCCGCACGGGTGACGGCCGGTCAGCCTTCGGCGCGCGACCGGCGCGGCGCCGGGCCGAACCGGGCGACCCGGGTGGCCCGGGCGGGCGTGGCGCGGGCGCGGCGCCGGGGACTCCGCTCGATGATGGGATCGCGCGGCCTCCGGTGCCGGTCGGAACGGATCCGGGATCCGGGGAGGCGCGAGGACGCGACGCGCGCGACAGGCGCGACGGTCCCACGGGTACGCGGGACCGGACATCACGGATCTGGGGACCGACATGGCAATCACGATTCAGGACGCGACGACCGGCCGGCGCTTCGAGGCGTGGATCGACGGTGAGCTCGCCGGGTTCGCCGAGTACATGCGCGGTGAGGCGCTGGTCGTCTACCCGCACACCGTGGTCGAGCCGGCCTTCGAGGGCCGGGGAGTGGGCGGCGCGCTGGCCCGGGCCGCCCTCGACGATGCCCGGGCCCGCGACCTGCCGGTCCTGGCGACCTGCCCGTTCATCAAGGCCTGGATGGTCAAGCACCCCGAATACGCCGATCTCGCCTACGAGAACCGGAGCCGGGTCGCCGACTGAACCGGGCGGCGCAGGGGGCGGAGCGGCGGACGCGCAGGGGCGGACACGGGGTCGGAGCCGTGGACGGGTCGGCGCGATGGAGCGGCCCGAGCCGCGGAGTTGGTGGTCGACTATGGGAATCGCGATGACGGATGACAGATATTGAAATCTGTCATCCGTCATGCCATAGTCAATACACGTCACCCCGACGCCGTCATCGCGACGACGTCAAGCAACCCCTGCGATCCATCCAGGAGCCTCCCGATGACCACCCGCCCTGCCCGTACCCAGCTCGGCAGCACCGGCCCCGCCACCTCTGCCCTCGGCCTCGGTTGCATGGGCATGTCAGCTCTGTACGGCCCCGCCGACGAGACCGAGAGCATCGCCACCGTCCACGCCGCCCTCGACGCGGGCGTGACCCTGCTCGACACCGGCGACTTCTACGGCATGGGCCACAACGAGCTGCTGATCCACGACGCCCTGCGCAGCCGTAACCGCGAGGACGTCCAGATCAGCGTCAAGTTCGGCGCCCAGCGCGGCCCGGACGAGAGCTGGCTCGGCTACGACGCGAGCCCCGCCGCCACCAAGACGGCCCTCGCCTACACCCTCCGCCGCCTGCGCACCGACTACATCGACGTCTACCGCCCGGCCCGCCTGGACCCGAACGTCCCGATCGAGGAGACCGTCGGCGCCATCGCCGACCTGGTCAAGGCGGGTTACGTCCGTCACATCGGCCTCTCCGAGGTCGGCGCCGCCACCCTGCGCCGCGCGGCCGCCGTGCACCCGATCAGCGACCTGCAGATCGAGTACTCGCTGATCTCCCGCGGCCTGGAGGCGGAGGTCCTGCCCACCGCCCGCGAGCTGGGCATCGGCATCACCGCGTACGGCGTGCTCTCGCGCGGCCTGATCAGCGGCCACTGGAGCAACGACCGTGCCGTCGACAAGGCGGACTTCCGCGGCTTCAGCCCGCGCTTCCAGGGGGACAACCTCGCCCACAACCTGAGCCTGGTCGAGGCGCTGCGCGCCATCGCGGAGGCCAAGGGCGCCAGCGTCGCCCAGGTCGCCATCGCCTGGGTGTCCTCGCGCGGTGCCGACATCGTGCCGCTGGTCGGCGCGCGCCGCCGGGACCGCCTGACGGAGGCGCTCGGCGCGCTCGACGTCACCCTCTCCCAGGCCGACCTCGACGCCATCGAAGCGGCCATCCCCGCAGGTGCGGCGGCCGGCGAGCGGTACTCTGCCGCACAGATGGCTCATCTCGACAGCGAGCACTGAGCCGCCCCGACCGACCCCGTCGGCCCCGCCCAGGTAAGGACGTACCTCCCCGTGACCACGGACAGCACCCTCACTCCCGAGCAGATCCTGAGCGCGGCGGAGGATGTCCTGCGGCGGTTCGGCCCGGCCAAAGCCACCGTGGTGGACATCGCCCGCACCCTGGGCGTCAGCCACGGCAGCGTCTACCGGCACTTCCCCAGCAAGGCCGCGCTCCGCGAGGCCGTGACCCAGCGCTGGCTGGACCAGGCGCACCACCGGCTCGCGGCGATCACCGTGGAGCGCGGCCCCGCCCCCGAGCGGCTGCACCGCTGGCTGGCCACCCTGTTCGCCGCCAAGCGCCGCAAGGCGCTGGACGACCCGGAGATGTTCGCGACCTACATGACGCTGGTGAACGAGACCAGCAGCACCGTCGAGGCGCACATCGACACCCTGGTCGCCCAGGTCGCCACCATCCTCCAGGACGGCATCCACCAGGGCGAGTTCCGCCCGACCCACGTGGGCACCGCAGCCCGCGCGGTCTTCCAGGCGACGGCCCACTTCCACGACCCGGCGCACGCGGCCGAGTGGTCCTCGCCGCGCGCCGAGAGCGACTTCGAGGGCGTCTGGGCCCTGCTGCTGAGCGGGCTGCGCGCCCCCTGAAACCGTCCGCGCCCCCGACCCGCGAGTTGCACTCGCGGGTCGGGGGCGCGGGCGTCAGCGGGACGGGGGCCCGGGCGCGGGCGTCAGCGGCGCGAGTTGCCGAAGACGATGCGGTAGACGATCAGCAGGACGAGCGCCCCGGCGATCGCCGACCCCCAGGTCGCGAGGTCGAAGAAGTGGGTCGCGACCGGCCGGTGCAGGAACTTCGACGAGAGCCAGCCTCCGACGAACGACCCGGCGATGCCGATCAGGGTGGTGACGACGAGCCCGCCCGGGTCGCGTCCGGGAAGCAGAATCTTGGCGATGCCCCCTGCCAGGAGGCCGAGAATGATCCAGCCGACAATCCCCACAGCGTCTCTCCTGCCCTCCACCGGACCGCCCGGGTGCGGGCGGCCGTACCGGTAGGGACGCCTGCCCGGCCCGCCCGGTTGCAAGCGCTCGAACGGGTGCCCGCCGCCGGACGCCTCCGTTCCACCGGGCCGGCCTCCCGTCTCCCCTCCTGCCTCCCCTCCGGACGCCCGGACGTGAGAGGGTCGGGCTCGGACGCGGGGGTACGAGGAGGACAGCTTGACCGGGAGTACCACCACCGCCACCACCGGACGGGTCCTGGTGGCGGACGACGACGCGGCCATCCGCCGCTCGCTGGAGCGCGGGCTGCGGCTGAGCGGCTTCACCGTGCTGCTCGCCGAGGACGGGCCGAGCGCGTTGGCACTGGCCGCCCGCGAGACACCCGACGTCCTGGTCCTGGACGTGTCGATGCCCGGCCTGACCGGGACGGAGGTCTGCCGGGGTCTGCGTGCCACGGGCGACGAGACCCCGGTACTGATGCTGTCGGCGCTGGACGAGGTCGCCGACCGGGTCGCCGGGTTGCAGGCGGGAGCGGACGACTACCTGGTCAAGCCGTTCGCGCTGGAGGAGCTGGTGCTCCGGCTGCAGGCCCTGCTGCGCCGCCGCCCCGACCGGGCCCGCGGCGGACCCCCGCAGGCCGAGGTGCTGCGGGCCGGCCCGCTGGTGATCGATCCGGCGACCCGGCAGGCCCACCAGGACGGTGTCGAACTCCGGCTCACCCGGAGGGAGTTCGAGCTGCTGGTCCAGCTCGTCCGGAACGCCGGGATCGTGCTCACCCGGGACCAGCTGCTCGACCGGGTCTGGGGCTACGACTTCGAGGTCCGTACCGACGCGGTCGACACCTTCGTCAGCTACCTGCGCCGCAAGCTGGAGGAGGGCGGCCGGCCGCGCCTGATCCACACGGTGCGCGGGGTCGGCTTCGTCCTGCGGCTGCCCGAGCACCGGAGCGCCCGATGAAGCTCGCCACCCGGATCGCGCTCTCGGTGACCGTCGTGGTGCCGCTGCTGGTGCTGGCCGCCGGGCTGCTGCTGCTCGGGCTGGTCAACCGCGACCTGCACAACCAGCAGGACACCCGCCTCCAGGACCAGGCCTCGGCCACCCTGCCGGACGTCCGGACCCTGCTGAACGCCGACCGCAACGGCCGGCTCAAGGTGGAGCAGAACCAGCACCGCCTGGTGCTCGACAACGTGCTCGACGCGGGCATCCTGGTCCGCGCGGCGGACGGCACGGTGGTGCTGAAGGGCGGCCCCCAGCCCGCCGACCCCGCGCGGCTGCCGCAGTCCACCCCGAACGGCCCGGTCACCGTGCGGGGCGGCGGCCACGCCTGGCGGGTGCTGACCGTCCCGGTGGCGGGGGCCGCGCCGGGCACGCTCTGGCTGTTCGCCCCCGCCTCGGCCACCGACCCGCAGATCGCCGCCGTGCGCGGCCGGGTGGTGCTGGTCGCGCTGCTGGCGGCGCCGGTGGCCGGGCTGCTCGGGTACGCCCTGGCCGGGCGGGCCACCGCCTCCGTCCGCCGGCTGAGCCGCCGGGCGGCCGAGCTGGACCCGGCGGCCGGACCGGCCGCCTTCCCCACCGCACCGGTGCACATCACCGAGGTGGACGAACTGTCATCGGCGATCGGCCAGTTGCTGTCCCGCTACGACGAGCAGGCACACCGCACAGCCCAAGCCCTGGACACCGCGCGGTCGTTCTCCTCCGCCGCCTCGCACGAGCTGCGGACGCCACTGATGAGCATGCGCACCGACCTGGACGTGCTGGCCGCACACCCCGACCTGCCCGCCGACGAACGGGCCGAGGTGGTGGGGGACTTGCAGCGCGACCACGCCCGGCTGCTGGAACTGCTCACCGCCCTGCGGATGCTGGCCCAGGGCGATCTGGTGGAGGTCTCCGCATTCGGACCGCTCGACCTGTCCGAGTTGGTGGACAGTGCCGTCGGCGAGACCGCGCGGCGCCGTCCGGAGGTCGAGCTGAGTGCCGAACTCCCCGCCGAGCTGAGGGTGTTCGGCTGGGACGCGGGCCTGCGAATCCTGCTGGCCAACCTGCTGGGCAACGCCGTGGTGCACGGCCACCTGCCGGACCGGCCCGCCCGGATCACCGTACGGCTGCGCGCCGAGCTCGGCCCGCAGGGCGGTCAGGCCGTGCTCACCGTGGACGACGAGGGCCCGGGCATCCCGCCCGCCGAACGGGAGGCGGTCTTCCGCCGGTTCCACCACCGCCCGGGCAGCCCGGGCTCCGGGCTCGGACTGACCCTGGTCGCCCAGCAGGCCGCCCTGCACCGGGGCACCGTCACCGTCGGGACCCCGCCCACCGGCAGCGGCGCCGGCGCCGGTACCGGTACCCGGTTCGAACTGCGACTGCCGCTGCTGGCGGTGGACGCGCCGACCCTCCAGCTGCCGGCCCGGCGCGACTGGATCTCCCGCGCGAACTGACGGTTCGCGGCACCGGGCCCACCGGGCATAAGCGCCGGGCCCACCGGACGGGGGCACCGGGCGGGAGACCCACAAGGAATCCACAAAAAGGCCCGTTACCGTCCTGCTCGGTTGGACCGCACGGCCAACCCAACCGGCATCGAAGGGGATTCAGCCATGCTCCCGAACCGCAAGTCCGCCGCCGCGCTCGGCGCCCTCGCGCTGGCCGGCGCCGCCCTGCTGGCCGCCGCCCCCGCCCAGGCGGCGACGACGACCGCCAAGGCCGCCCCGAAGGGCGACGGCGCGAAGGCCATCTGCAAGCGGCTGCCGAAGACCGAGGCCCGGATCGACGCCTCGATCACCCGGCTGAACGGCGCCGTCACGGTGCCGGGCTCGGTCGCCCGGCTGGCGCAGCGCGTGACCGACGCCAAGGCGGCCGGCCACACCGAGGTCTACACCTACCTGAACGACCGGCTGACCTTCCGCAAGAGCCTGCTGCCCACCCTCCAGCAGCGGCAGGCGGACCTGAAGTCCGTCGCCACCTGGTGCACCGCGCAGGCCGACGCCAAGTGACCATGAACCGACGCACCGCCACCGGCTTCGCCGCCCTCGCCGCCGCTGCCGCACTGCTGCTCACCGGCTGCGGGCACGGCGGCACCGCGCCCGCAGCCCCGGCACCGGCCGCGTCCGGCAGCGGCGGCGCGGCCGGCGCGGGCAGCACTCCGGACACCGCAGGCACCGCAGGCACCGCAGGCACCGCAGGCACCGGCGACGCCACGCTCAAGGACATGCAGCAGAAGGTGGACTCCGCCGACAGCGCCGCCGCCCAGGCGGAGACGGACTCCACCCAGAACAACTGACCCACCGGCACCACCGCACCGCACGGCCTGCCCCGTCTCCCCCGGGGCAGGCCGTCGGCGTCCCACCGGCCCGGCGTCCTCCGGGCCCGGCGTCCTCCGGGCCCGGCAGCGCCCCGGCCCGGCAGCGCCCCCGGTCCGGCGACGTGCCGAAGAACCCGGCGACACCCCTCCCACCTGCCGGGACAGGCTTGACGCGCCGCCGTCTCTCCGTCACGATCAGCGCATGGACACCGGCACCGCTCTGGTCTGCCGCCTGCACGTCGATCTGCGACGCCAGGCGAGCGACATGTGTGCCTGCTGTCCCTGCTGACTTCCGGATCCCTCCGCCCGGTGACCACTCCCCGGGTCTGATCCGCACTCCCCCAGAGCCGCCCGCTCCCCTGCCGCCGTGCGCGCCCGTCCGCGTCCGGCCGCCCCGCTTTCGGCCTTCCCGAGGACTCCCATGAGCCTGGATCTCGCCCTTGCCCGCGCACTGCCGCGGACCGGGCCCGCACTCTCGCCCAACGCCCTGCGCAAGATCGTCCAGGACGTGGCCGAGCGGACCGACGAGTGGCTGCCCCGGGTCCGGCTCGCGGCCGGCGAGCGGTGGTACGAACGGATCCGGCTGGCCGAGGACCACGAGGTGTGGCTGATCAGCTGGCTGCCGGGGCAGTCCACCGGGTTCCACGACCACGGCGGCTCGCGTGGCGCGTTCCTGGTGGCGCTGGGCGAACTGGAGGAACTCTCGCTCGGCGGCCCGGAGCAGGGGCTGCTGATGCGCCGGGTCGGTCCGGGTACGGCGCGCGCCTTCGGGCCGGACTACCTGCACGACATCCGCAACACGGCCGCCGGACCGGCGGTCACCCTGCACGCGTACTCGCCGCCGCTGAGCGAGATGTCACGCTACGAACTGCGGGCCGGCGGCCTGGTCCGCACCGCGACGGAAGGATCGGACCAGTGGTGACCACGATCGAGGAGCTGGTGGAGCGGGCGCGGGCCGGGGTGCACCGGCCGGGTCCGCAGGAGGCGTACCGGGAGGCGGCGGCGGGTGCGCTGCTGGTCGACATCCGGCCGGTGGCGCAGCGGGCGCGCGAGGGTGCGATCCCGGGCGCGCTGGTCGTCGAGCGCAACGTGCTGGAGTGGCGGCTCGACCCGGCGGGCAGCCACCGGATCCCCGAGGCGACCGGCCACGACCTGCGGGTGATCGTGGTGTGCTCGGAGGGTTACGCGTCCAGCCTCGCCGCGGCGAGCCTGCGCGAGCTGGGCCTGCGTCTGGCCACCGACCTGGACGGCGGGTTCGTCGCCTGGGCGGCTGCGGGGCTGCCGACCACCGCCGGCTGACGCGGGAACAGGGCGGCCGGCGGCCGTCAGCCACCCGGCTCGGCCCTTACGGATGGCTGACGGTCAGCCGCGCCGTCACTCGAACACCGCCGAATTCTGGCAGAGTCAGATATCCATACTGTCCGTACCGTCCGCCCGAAAAACCACGACTGGTGCCGAAGGCGCCGAAGCTAGGATCGTTCTGTGATCAGATTCGACGGTGCCGCCAAGCACCACCCGGACGGCACGGTCGCCGTCGCGGGACTCGACCTGGACGTGCCGGCCGGGCGAATAACCGTGCTGGTCGGCCCGTCCGGCTGCGGGAAGACCACCATCCTGCGGATGGTCAACCGGATGGTCGAGCCGACCTCGGGCCGGGTCCTGCTGGACGGCACCGACGTCACCCGGCTGCCGGCCGCGGGGCTCCGCCGGGGCATCGGTTACGTGATCCAGCAGGCCGGGCTCTTCCCGCACCGGCGGGTGATCGACAACATCGCCACCGTCCCGTACCTGCTCGGCTGGGACCGCAGGAAGGCCCGCGCCCGGGCCGCCGAGCTGCTCGAACTGGTCGGCCTGGCACCGGAGACCGCCAAGCGCTACCCCTTCCAGCTGTCCGGCGGGCAGCAGCAGCGGGTCGGCGTGGCCCGCGCGCTCGCCGCCGACCCGCCGGTGCTGCTGATGGACGAGCCGTTCAGTGCCGTCGACCCGGTGGTCCGCGCCGGACTCCAGGAGGAACTGCTCCGGCTCCAGGGCGAGTTGAACAAGACCGTCCTGTTCGTCACGCACGACATCGAGGAAGCCGTCCGGCTCGGCGACCAGGTCGTGGTGCTGCGCGAGCACGGCGAGATCGCCCAACTCGCCGATCCGCACACGCTGCTGACGGCGCCGGCCGACGAGAGCGTGGCCGCCTTCCTCGGCCGGGACCGGGGCCTGCGCGGGCTCGGCCTGCGCTCCGCCGCCGGGGTGGCCGTACGGCCGCTCGCCGACACCTCGCAACACGGCGACTGGGAGCTGCTCCTGGACGCCGACGGCCGCCCGGCCGGCTGGCGCGCCACGGACGGCGCCGCCCACCCCGCGCCCGCCTTCCACCCCGGCGGCGACACCCTGCGCACCGCGCTGGACGCCGCCGTGCTCTCCCCCGCCGGACTCGCGGTCGCCGTCGGCCCGGACGGCCGGGCTGTCGGCACCGCCGACCGGGCGGCCGTCCTCGCGGCCCTCGCCGACGACCACCGGCCGGTGAGCACCCGTGGACGGTGAACCGCTGGTCCGCTGGTACTGGATCGGCGACCACCTGGCGTACCTGCGCGGCCTCGCGCTCGACCACGCGGTGATCGCCCTCGTCCCCGTCCTGATCGGCCTGCTGATCGCGGTGCCGCTGGGCCTGGCCTGCGCCCGCTTCCCCCGGCTCTACCAGCCGCTGTCCGCCGTCTTCAACGTGGTGTACGCGCTGCCCTCGCTCGCGGTCTTCGTGGTGCTGATCCCGTACACCGGCCTGGCCACCCGCGCGACCGTGATGGTGCCGCTCACCTGCTACGCCCTCGCGGTGCTGCTGCCGACCACGGTGGACGGACTGCGCTCGGTGCCGGACTCGGTGCGGCAGGCCGCCATCGCGATGGGCTACGGCCCCTGGCGCCGGCTGGCGGCCGTCGAACTCCCGGCCTCGGTGCCGTACCTGGTCTCCGGGCTGCGGGTTGCGGCGGTGTCCAGCATCTCGCTGGCCGCCGTCGGCGCGCTGGTCGGCCGGGGCGGGCTGGGCTACCTGTTCATCGACGGCTTCCAGCGCAGTTTCCCGACCCCGATCGTGGCCGGCATCGTGCTGGTCGCCGCGCTCGCGCTGGCCACCGACCTGCTGCTGGTGCTGGCCCGGCGGCTGCTCGCGCCGTGGGCCGTCCGGGAGAAGGGGGCCGCCCGGTGAACTGGACCGCCTGGGCCGGCTGGCTCACCACCTTCTTCACCGCACCCGCGCGGCGCAGCGGACCGGACTCGATCGTGCACCGGGTCGGCGAGCACCTCACGCTCTGCGGCGAGGCGCTGCTGTGGTCCGCCCTGCTGGCCGTCCCGCTCGGCCTGCTGATCGGCTACACCGGGCGCGGCGCCGTCGCCGTGACGGCGCTGACCGGCGTGGCCCGCGCGCTGCCCACCCTCGGGCTGGTCACACTGGCCGTCCTACTGGCGGGCGTGGGCGACGGCGCCGTACTGGTGCCGCTGGTCGCGCTGGCCGCTCCGCCGCTGCTGGTGGCCACCGTCGAGGGCATCCGGGGCACCGACCCCGAGCTGCGCGACGCGGCCCGTGGCATCGGCCTGACGCACCGTCAAGTCCTGTTCCAGGTCTGCCTTCCGGCAGCCCTGCCGACCCTGATCGCCGGGCTGCGCTCGGCGACCGTCCAGGTGATCGCGACCGCCACCGTCGCCGCGTACGTCGGCCTCGGCGGCCTCGGCCGGTACGTCATCGACGGGCTGGCCACCCGGGACTTCCCCGCGACGGTGGGCGGCGCGCTGCTCGTGGTGCTGCTCGCCGTCGCCGCCCAGCTGTTCTTCTCGCTGCTGCTCCGGTACGGGCTGCCGCCGGGCCTGCGGGCCCAACGCGCGGCGGGCCGCCGCAGCGGCGGCCCGCACGGATGAGCCCCGCCTCGTACCGAACCCCGCTCCGCACCCACCCACGGCCGAATCCACGGCCGTGGCCCACGGCCGGACCCTCGGCCGGCTCCAGAAGGAGACCCATGCATTCCCGTCTGATCCGCTCCGTCGCCGCCACCGCCGTCCTGCTCGGCGCGGCGGCCTGCAGCTCGTCCGGCAGCGGCAGCGACCCGCTCGCGGGCTCCTCCGCCTCGGGCGGCTCGGGCAGGACCGTGGTGGTCGGCTCGGCGAACTTCCCCGAGAACGTGCTGCTGGCCTCGATCTACTCGCAGGCCCTGCAGGCCAAGGGCGTCAAGGTCCAGGAGAAGTTCAACATCGGCAGCCGCGAGGTGCTCTACGGACAGCTGCAGAACGGCAGTCTCACCGTGCTGCCCGAGTACAACGGCGCGCTGCTCGGCTACCTGGACGCCAAGAACACCGCCTCCGGCACCACGGCGGTCAACGCCGCGCTGCAGGCGAAGCTGCCCGCCTCGCTGGGGATCCTCGACTCGGCGGCCGCCGAGGACAAGGACTCGCTCACCGTCAGCCAGGAGAACGCGGCCAAGTACAACCTGAAGAGCATCGCCGACCTGTCCGCCCAGGCGTCCGGCTTCACCGTCGGCGGGCCGCCGGAGTTCAAGAGCCGCCGTGAGCAGCAGTTCAAGGACGCCTACGGCCTCACCTTCAAGGAGTGGAAGCCGACCGGCGACGCCACGGCCGACTCGCTGAAGAGCAACGCGGTCCAGGTCGGCAACGTGTTCACCACCGACCCGAAGATCCTGCTGCTCAAGCTGGTGACGCTCACCGACCCGAAGAACGTCTTCAGCTCGCAGAACGTCACCCCGCTGGTCAACAAGGCCGGCCTGGACGCGACGGCCACCGGCGCGCTGAACGCGGTCTCCGCCAAGCTGGACACCGCCGGGCTGACGGCGCTGATGAAGCGCGTCAGCGTCGACAAGGAGGACCCGTCGGCGGTCGCCAAGGACTGGCTGAAGACCAACGGCCTGAGCTGACCCGGCGCCCTCCGCCCTGCCGCGGACGTGGAGCAGCCCCGCACCCGTTCGAACGGGTGCGGGGCTGCTCTGCGCACTGGGCCGGGTCCGGCTCAGTACCAGTGGTGGGTCTGCCAGAAGGACCAGGCGGCGTTCGGGCTGCCGTAGCGGTCGTTCATGTAGCCGAGCGTCCACTTGATCTGGGTCTCGGGGTTGGTGCGCCAGTCGGAGCCGGCCGAGGCCATCTTGGAGGCCGGCAGCGCCTGGCCCAGGCCGTAGGAGCCGGACGACGGGTTGGTCGCCTGGAAGTTCCAGCTGCTCTCGTGGCTGACGATGTTGGCGAACGAAGCGTACTGGTCGGCCGGGACGATGCTCTTCGCCAGCGCCTGGACACCGCTCGGGCTGGTGTCGGTGACGGCCAGCGCCGGGCGCTGCTCCGAGCGGGAGGCGGCCTCCTGCTGCGCGGGAGCCGGGGCGGCGGGCGCGGCGGGAGCAGCCGGGGCCGCAGGAGCGGCGGGAGCAGCCGGAGCGGCCGGGGCTACGGGGGCGGCACTGTGGACCACCGGAGCGGGGGCGGTGGCGACCGCCGTCACCACTGCGGCGGAAGCGTTGTCCTCGGGAAGTGCCACCGCGACGACGGAGGCGGCACAGGCCGTCGCCAGACCGGCGGCGGCCACCACGAGGGTGGAGCGTCGGCGCATGGCGGCAAGGAGGGAACTACGCATGAAGTGTGGCCTTCCTGGACCGGGTGACCCCGATCGGTTGGACCGGCCCCGGGCGCGCGGCAGCGTGGCGGCATGGAACCGCCCGTTGCGTGTACTGCGCCGATGGCCGTGAGCACCGCTGCCCCGCCGGCCCGTGGTGGGCCCGGGGGTGGGTACCGAACGTTTCGCGCTCCCCTGGACCGGCCCGGGCCGCTGGGGGCGGCCGGTGCGACAGGGCGGAGCGCCTTGCGACTCGTCCAGTTCTAGCCCGGCCGCGTGCCCGGCTTCAACCAGGCCCACTACGACGAGGCGTAGTAGCGGGGCGGGCCGCCTTCGGTTCCACGCCCGCCCGCCGAGGCCGCCCCCGGCCCGCCCGGCCGCCGGGACGGGACCGGGGCGGTGCCTCTACGATCGGGCGTCGTTGTGAGGAAAGCCTTGTGGCTGGTGTCACCAACCGGGACGCCGGATGTCACCCAGCGCGACGCCGCGAACACCGGAATCCGGCCGCCCGGCGGGCTCCGCACCCGGAAGGCTCACCGGCAGGACCTGCTCACCGCCGAAGCGGCCTGACCCGCCCCCGCCCGCAACGGCACGCACCGGTCCACGACGCCCGGGCGGACCCGGGCGGACCCGAACGAACCTGGGCGGGACGCCCCCCGGCGCCCCGCCCAGGGGATCAGGCGGTCGCCTTCCCCTTCGGAGTCGCACGCGTGCTCGATCATGGCCGATCCCGTCCCGGCGCGGCAAATGAGAATCACGGTGCCCTGCGGGCCGTCTCAGCCGGTGGGCAGGACCGTTGACGAACTGTTAGGGCTCTTGACAGACGAGTGGTCCAGACCAACCATAGGCGGTGTCCTTCCGACCGGGCTGCACTGTGGGGGTGTGAACACCGGCCGGCTGTGCTGTCGTGCACTGCCGTACCACCCCAGCAGTACCTGCGTCAGGCGCCGTCATGCCCAATTCCGGGTCAACGGCTTCCACATCCACATCTGTTGGAGCACCGATGCGCCTTCACAGATCCATCCAGACCCTGCTGACCACCGGCGTCACGCTGGCGGCCTCCGTGGGCCTGGCCGTTGTCGGCGGCAGCGTCGCGCACGCCGCCACGCCGCTGCCGTCGCACGTCTTCGCCCCCTACTTCGAGGCCTGGACCGGCGACAGCCCCGCCACGCTGGCCGCCCAGTCCGGCGACAAGTACCTGACGATGGCCTTCATCCAGACCGCGACCAAGGGCAGTTGCACCCCGTACTGGAACGGCGACACCGGTCTGCCGATCGCCTCGGCCAGCTTCGGCGCCGACATCGCCAAGATCCGCGCCAACGGTGGCGACGTCATCCCGTCCTTCGGCGGCTACACGGCGGACAACACCGGTACCGAGATCGCCGACGGCTGCACCGACGTGAACGCCGTCGCCGCCGCGTACGAGTCGGTCATCACCACGTACGACGCGAGCCGGATCGACCTGGACACCGAGGACAACTCGCTGACCAACACGGCCGGTATCGACCGCCGCAACAAGGCGATCAAGCTGGTCGAGGACTGGGCCGCCGCCAACGGCCGGTCCGTGCAGTTCTCGTACACGCTGCCGACCACCACCGGCGGGCTGGCCGCGAGCGGGCTCGCCGTGCTGAAGAACGCGGTGACGAACAACGCGCGGATCGACGTCGTGAACCAGATGACGTTCGACTACTACGACGGCGCCACCCACAACATGGCGACCGACGCGGAGAACGCCTCGACCGGCCTCTACAACCAGCTGGCCAAGCTGTACCCGGCCAAGTCCGCCGCCCAGCTGTGGAGTTCGATAGGCATCACCGAGATGGCCGGCATCGACGACTACGGCGCGGCCGAGACCTTCAGCACCGCCGACGCCACCGCCGTCACCAACTGGGCCACTGCCAAGGGCATCAGCACCCTCTCGTTCTGGGCACTCCAGCGCGACAACGGCGGCTGTGTCGGCACGGCGGGCTCGGACAGCTGCTCCGGCATCAGCCAGGGCACCTGGGACTTCAGCCACATCATGGCGCCGTTCTCGGGCGGCAGCGGGCCGGTGACTGACGACTTCTCGCTCGCCGACTCCCCCGCCGCAGGTTCGGTCGTCCAGGGCAGCGGCACCACCGCCACCCTCAACACCGCCGTCACCGCCGGCACCGCCCAGAACATCGCCCTGACCGTCACCGGCGCACCCGCCGGCGTCACCGCCACCGTCAACCCCACCAGCGTCACCGCGGGCACCAACGCCACCCTCACCGTCAGCACCACCGCCGCCACCGCACCCGGCAGCTACCCGCTCACCGTCACCGGCACCGCCGCCTCCGGCACCCACACCACCACCTACACCCTGACCGTCACCGGCAGCGGCGGCGGGGGCTCGGGTCTGGTCAACGGCGGCCTGGAGACGGGCAGTCTGACCCCCTGGACCTGCCAGAGCGGCGGCGCCGTGGTCAGCACGCCGGTCCACTCGGGTGCACACGCACTGCAGGCCGCCGCGACCGCGTCGCAGACCGGCGAGTGCGACCAGGCCGTCACACTCAAGCCCAACACCGCCTACACGCTGACTGGTTGGGTGCAGGGCAGCTACGCCTTCATCGGTGTCAGCGGCGGCGCCACCGCGTCCACCTGGACCTCGGCGGCCGGCTGGACCAAGCTGAGCGTGCCGTTCACGACCGGCGCGACCGGCGCGGTCACGGTCTACCTGCACGGCTGGTACAGCCAGGGCAACGTGTTCGGGGACGACTTCTCGATCGCCTGACGGACAGCCCGCACACCCACCGCACACCCACCGCACACCCACCACCCGCCGCACCGGCGGCCCGGGGCCGGACCGCAGCGAACCGCTGCCGTCCGGCCTCCGGGCGTACCGCCTCCCCCACTCGAACAGCCGGGCCCGGTGTCCTAGGATCACCGGCTATGAACGACGGGGCGCAGGATCACTTCGGTTGGGGACCGACGGCCGGTCAGGGCGCGACGCCGGACTGGGCCGCGCTCGCCGATCAGCACCAGCAGGACGCCCAGCGGCGCAAGCAGCGCCGGGTCATCGGGGCCGTGGTGGGCGGCGTGCTGGCGGTCGGCGGGCTCACCGCGACCGCCGTGGCCGTCACCGGACACGGCAAGGGCGCGCCCGGCCGGGCGACGGTCGCCCTCGGTGGCACCGCACCGGCCCCGGCCGGCTCCCCGGCCGCCGACCCCGGCGGCGTCGGGTTCGCCCCAGCCCCGGCCTCCGCGAGCGCGTCCGCCGGTGCGTCGGGCGGCGCGTCCGCCAGTGCGTCGGCGAGCGGGTCCGCGACGGCCGCCCGTCCGTCGGCGGGCGGCACCGCGCCCGACGGGCAGCCCGCGCCGCAGCCGTCCGCGCCCGGAGCCGGGCCCGGCGGGCCCACGCCCGACGACCCGCTCACGGTCATCTCCTCGGCGGGCACCGACACCGCCCCGCTGAACCCCGCCGCGCTGTTCCCCGACCGGACGCTGACCGTCGGGGGCCAGGTCTGGACGCAGGTGACCACTGCCACCACCGACCCGTGCTGGCGGGCCACCACCGGCGGCCTCGGCGAGATCGCCGACCACGGGTGCCGGACGGTGCTCCGCGCCACGTACGCCTCGGGGCACAGCGCCGTCACCGTCGGCGTCGCCGTGTACGACCAGCGGAGTCAGGCCGACGCCGGGGACCGGGCCTACCAGGGGCAGCTCCAAGGCCTCGTGACGCAGGGTTCGATCGCCTTCTGCGTGACGCCGGGGTGCGTGAACACCCATGCGGCGGTGGGCCGGTACGGGTACTTCACGGTCTCCGGCACGCTCAGGCCCGGCGGCGACACGGCGGACGCCACGGCCTCCGCCGCCGGCCCCGGCTTCGCCGACTACGTCCGGGGCAGGCTGCTCGCACGGGGGCACTGAACCGACCGGTCACCACGAGCACGTAGGCTTCCCGTCCGGGGGGCGCGCGACAGGCGCTTTTACAGAGGTGTGCGAGCGGTGCGCGGCAGCGTGCGCTGCTCCTGGCGCCCCCTGACCTGGTCGGCCGTCGCGGGGGGTACCGCCTGAGCACCGGCTCCCGGGTTTCTCTCACGAACAGGCAACCGAACAACCGTTCCCCGCTGTCCCTGATGTCGCCGGGCAAACGGGCCCGGGCGGCACAGGAGCTGGGTACAGAGCACGATGAACCTGACAGGCACTCCCTTCTTCATCCTCACGATCTTCCTGTTCGTGGCCTCGATCGCCCTGGCCATGGCGCAGTGGGGCCGCAGCAGGGGCGCGGGCGGCAACGCGGGCCATCCCGTCGTGGCGGGTCGGGCGGGATCCCGGCGGAGCAGGGCCGCCGCCGGGCGGCGAATCGGTCCGGTGCAGGCCCTCTCCTATCTCTCCACCATCCTGCTCTGCCAGTGCACCGCCATCACCCTGGTCTTCGTACTGGTCAACAACGCGAACGGGCTCTACGACAGCTGGGGCGACCTGCTGGGCACCTCGAACCACATCCGGGCCGTGCCGGTCCCCCCGAAGGACAACGGTCTGGCCGGGGACAAGGCAGGCGCCTCGCACGCCCCCAAGGTGGTCCAGGCCTTCCACGCGCCCGACTCCGACGCCGTCCCCAGGGACGTGAAGCAGGCCGACCTCAAGGGGCGGCTCTCCGGCGTGGACGGCGAGGTCCTGGTCTGGACGCCGCCGCAGTACGACGACCCGGCCTACAAGGACAAGACCTTCCCGGTGGTCGAGCTGCTGGGCGGCTACCCCGGCAGCTCCAGCACCTGGTTCGGCGACTCGGGCGGCATGGCCATCTCCAAGCAGCTCGCCCCGCTGATGAAGTCCGGTCAGGTGACGCCGTTCATCCTGGTCTCGCCCCGCGTCACCATCTACAGCAAGGCCGACACCGGCTGTGCCGACATCCCCGGCAAGGTCAACGCCGAGACCTGGTTCTCGCGTGACGTCCCACAGATGGTGCTGGACAACTTCCGGACCGACGCCACGCCCGGCCAGTGGGCCGTGGCCGGCTACTCGGCCGGCGCCCACTGCGCCAACCGGCTCGCCATCGGCCACCCGGACCGCTACCGCGCCGGGATCAGCCTGTCCGGCTACAACGACCCGACCGGCGAACCGGATTCGCTGACGGCCAAGGACCCCAAGCTGCGCGAGACGGACAACCCGCTCTACATGCTGACCCACGCCGCCACGCCGCCGAACGTCGCGCTCTACGAGACCGGCAGCAAGGTCACGGGCGAGGGGCTGGCGGACGCCATCGCCCTCCAGCAGGCGGCTAAGAGCCCGACCGTGGTGGTCCCGCTGGAGACCACCGGACCGCACGCGATCTCGACCTGGCGGCCCCTGGTCGTCCCGATCTTCAAGTGGCTGTCGGGGATCATCCCGGCGCCCCACTGACGTCCGCGCCGCCCCGCCGCCCACCGCCCCCTGCCTTCCGCACCCGCTCACGCGGGGACGGAAGGCAGGGGGTTACGCGTCGGCCGGGTCCCGGTCGTCCGACGGGCGGCAGAGCAGCAGGAACGAGGCGAGCGCGAGCACCGCGCAGCCGAGCACCACCGCGCCGAGCACCAGCACCGACGGCCGGGCGCCCGCACTGCTGAGCGGAGCGACCACCGCGCCGCACAGGAAGGTGCCCGTGCCGATCAGCGCCGAGGCCGAACCGGCCGCGTGCGGCGCCATGGTGAGCGCCTGGCCCGAGGAGTTCGGCAGGATCACGCCCATGCTCGCCATCAGCAGGAACAGAGCCGGCCAGACCCCGGCCAGACCGACGTCCCAGACGGCGGTGCACAGGATCAGCGCGGCACCCGCCAGCGCGGCGGCGGTGAGCCCGGCGAGCAGCAGCGCGCCGGAGGAGAAGCGCTGCACCAGCACCCGCCCGTTGAGCTGGGTGAAGCCGACCACCGCGATCGAGTTGACGGCGAAGAGCAGGCTGTACGTCTGCGGCGAGATGGCGTAGACCGTCTGCAGCACCACGGACGAACCGCCGACGTACGCGAAGAGCGCGCCGAAGCCGAAGGTACTGGTGAGGACGTACCCGAGGAACCGGGCGTCGCGCAGCAGGCCGCCGATCGCGCGGAAGGTGCTGCCGAGGCCCTGGGCGTGCCGGCGTTCGGGCGGGAGCGACTCGCGCAGGACGAGCAGGGCGCCGGCGGCGAGCAGGGCGCCGAGCCCGGCCAGCACGGCGAAGGTGCCGCGCCAGGAGGTGAACCGGAGCAGCTGGGCGCCCAGGACGGGTGCCAGGATCGGCGCCAGCCCGGATATCAGCCCCATCGAGGCCAGGAACCGGATCATCGCCACGCCCTCGTACCGGTCCCGGGCGATCGCCCGGCCGATCACCAACCCGGCGGCCCCGGCCACGCCTTGGAGGGCCCGGGCGGTCACCAGGACCGGCACCGAGCCGGCCAGCGCGCAGACCACGGTGGCCAGCGTGTAGACCAGCAGCCCGACCAGCAGCGGCCGTCGGCGGCCGAGCCGGTCGCTCAGCGGCCCGAACAGCAGCTGCCCGAGCGCCAGCCCGACCAGCGAGGCGGTGAGGGTGAGTTGGACCGCCTCGGCGGTCGAGCCGAGGTCACGGGTGAGGGCCGGGATGGCCGGCATGTAGAGGTCGGTGGTGAGCGGCCCGAGCGAGACCAGGCCGCCGAGCACGATCACGGTGCTGCGGCCGGGCGGTGGTACGGCCGCTCCGCTGCTCCTGCCCGCCGGGGCGGGTGGGGAGTTCGGGGCCGACTGGTCGTCCGCGCCTACGGTCGGGGCTGGCATCTGACTCCTCGGAGGATGGTGGCGGGTACACCGTCCTACCACTCCCCGGCCGCCTTTCCCTCAGGAGACGGCCGGACCGGGTGCGACGACGTCAGGCACGGGCGGGCGGAACTCCCGGACGACCTCGATCCGGCCGACGATGTGCGTGTTGAACTCGGCCAGCTCCTCGGCCGGCACCCAGAGCTCCAGGATCGTCCGGCCGCCCGCCTGCCTGCCTGCCTGCCTGCCGGACGGGGTACCGGGCGAGGAAGTCGCTCTCCACCTCGAACCGCGTCACGTACCCGACCCCGGACGCGGGCACGTTCCAGTCCCGGGCGATCCGGACGGCGTAGTCCTCGTTCAGCACCGGGTAGAAGATCGGCTGGTCCGGCAGCCGGGGCGGCCAGGCGCGCCAGTCGGCGGCCTCGACGAGCGCGAGCTCCTTCGGGCCGGTCGGGCGCCACAGGGTGGTGGTGT
The DNA here is from genome assembly GCF_039529945.1 of Kitasatospora kazusensis. NCBI lineage: Bacteria > Bacillati > Actinomycetota > Actinomycetes > Kitasatosporales > Streptomycetaceae > Kitasatospora > Kitasatospora kazusensis. Next base: position 149,357 of record NZ_BAAANT010000005.1, read on the forward strand.
CGGTGCTGTCCATGCCGTCACCGTAGGGGCTCGGAACGGCCCGCCACCAGCGCTTTTCCGCACACGGCGGCCCGTACGGGCAGGGCCCGCCCGGTGTCGGGCGGGCCCTGCCCGACGGGCCGTGGTGCCGCGCGGGAGAGCTCGGCGGCAGGCGGCCCGGCGGTGGGCCGGCTCAGCGGTAGGCCGGCTCGCCGGTGATCGTCTCGCCGAGCACGAGGGTGTGGATCTCGGCGGTGCCCTCGTACGTGAGCACCGACTCCAGGTTGTTGGCGTGCCGCAGGACGGGGTACTCGGTGGTGATGCCGTTGGCGCCGAGGATGGTCCGGGCGCTGCGGGCGATCTCCAGCGCGGCGCGGACGTTGTTGAGCTTGCCGAAGCTGATGTGGGCCGGCCGGCACCGGCCCTCATCCTTGAGCCGGCCGATCCGGACGGCCACCAGGTAGGCCTTCTCGACCTCCAGCATCATCTCGACCAGCTTCTGCTGGGTCAGTTGGAACCCGGCGATCGGGCGGTCGAACTGGATCCGGCTCTTCGCGTAGTCGAGCGCGGTGGTGTAGCAGTCGCGGGCGGCGCCGACGGTGCCCCACAGGATGCCGTAGCGGGCCTCGCCCAGCGAGGAGAGCGGGCCGCGCAGGCCCTCGACACCGGGCAGTACCGCGTCGGCGGGCAGCACGACCTCGTCGAAGGCCAACTCGCTGGTCACCGAGGCCCGCAGCGAGAGCTTGCCGTGCACATCGGTGGCGGTCAGGCCCGGGGTGCCCTTGGGGACGAGGAAGCCCCGGACGCCCTCGTCGGTCTGCGCCCAGACCACCGCGACGTCGGAGATGCTGCCGTTGGTGATCCACATCTTGCTGCCGGAGAGCACCCAGTCGGTGCCCTTGCGCCGGGCCCTGGTCCGCATGTTGGCCGGGTCGGAGCCGAAGTCCGGCTCGGTCAGGGCGAAGCAGCCGATCGCCCGGCCGGCCGCGAGGTCGGGCAGCCACTGCTGCTTCTGCTCCTCGGAGCCGTACGCGTGGATCGAGCGCATCGCCAGCGAGCCCTGGACCGAGACGAAGCTGCGCAACCCCGAGTCGGCGGCCTCCAGTTCCATGCAGGCGACGCCGTAGGCGACCGCCGAGGAGCCGGTGCAGCCGTACCCGTCGAGGTGCATGCCGAGCACACCGAGCTTCCCGAGCTCCGGGGCGAGTTCGCGGGCCGGGAAGACGCCCTGCTCGAACCACTCGCCGACGTACGGCCGGATCCGCTCGTCGGCGAACTTCCGTACGGTGTCGCGGATCAGCCGCTCCTCGTCGGTCAGCAGCTCGCCGACGGCGAGCAGGTCGGCGGGGTCGAGGCGGGCAGGGGTGGTTGCCATGGCGGAACTCCTCGGAGCGGATGGGCGGGTAGCGGGGTGGGCCACGGCGACGAGTATCGCGTACGGGGGCGCGCCGGGGTACGAGACGCTGCCCACATCGATCATGCCGGTCCTCTTGACGCGGTCACGGCGGGCTGGTTCGCTTTCGCGTGCGGTTAGGAAACTTTCCTAACATGTGTCAGCGCTGTCCCCTCCGTATCCCCCAGACTCCCCGACGGAACGGTGACCTATGCATCCGCGCACCCTGCTCCGCCCGCTGCTCACCCTCGCCACCACCGCCGCCCTGGCTACCGGCTCCCTCGCCCTCGCGCCGGCCGGCGCGACCCCGGCCGTCAAGGCCGACCCGGTCGGCCTCAACGCCCCGTACGAGTACCTGGGCTGGGGCAGCCCGCAGAAGCCGGCCGACGTGATGGCGGCGACCGGGATCAAGCAGTTCACGCTCGCCTTCATGCTCAGCGACGGCGGCTGCAACCCCAAGTGGGACGGCAGCCGGGCGCTCACCGGCGGCAGCGACCAGTCCGCGATCAACAGCATCCGGGCGGCCGGCGGCGACGTCGTGGTCTCCTTCGGCGGCTGGAGCGGCAACAAGCTCGGCGAGAAGTGCGGCTCGGCCGGCGCGCTGGCCGGGGCGTACCAGAAGGTGATCGACGCCTACAAGCTCAAGGCGGTCGACATCGACATCGAGAACACCGAGGTCTCCGACGCGACGGTCCGCCAGCGGGTGATCAGCGCGCTCAAGACCGTGCGCACCGCCAACCCCGGCATCAAGGAGTACGTCACCTTCGGCACCACGACCACCGGCCCGGACTCCGACGGGACGGACCTGATCAGGAAGGGCGCGGCGGCCGGCCTCGCGGTGGACGGCTGGACCATCATGCCGTTCGACTTCGGCAGCCACAGCGGCTCGATGGGCTCCGTCACCACCAAGGCCGCCGACGGCCTGAAGAACACCGTGGCGAGCGCCTACGGCTACGACGCGGCGACCGCCTACCGGCACATCGGGATCTCCTCGATGAACGGGGCCACCGACGAGAGCGACGAGAGTGTCTCCACCGGCGACTTCACCACCATGCTGAACTACGCCACCACCCACCACCTGGCCCGCTTCACCTTCTGGGCCGTCAACCGCGACCGCGCCTGCTCGGGCGGCGCCTCCGCCGGGGACTCGTGCAGCGGCATCGCCCAGCCCTCGTACGCCTTCACCAAGATCATCGCCAAGTACCACGGCTGACCGACGCCGACCGGAGGGCCCCTGACCTGCTCAATCGGCAGGCCGGGGCCCTTTCGGCCGGCCCGGGAGTGCGTCAGGGCACGACACGTGCCCTCAGGTCCGCGTGCACGGTCTTGCCGAGCGCCTCGACCTGCACGCCCCAGTGGCCGCCGGTCAGGCGGTGCACCATGGCCAGCCCCCGGCCCGACTCCGCTACCGGCCCGGCGTCGACCATCACGGGCATCACCCGGGAGCCGTCCCGGACGGCGATCCGGACCGTCTGGACGGTGACGCGGCGGATCGTGACGGCCATCCGGCGATGGCATCCCGTGCCGACCGCGTTCGCGACCAGCTCGCTCACGATGGACTGAGCGTCGTCCACCAGACCCGGCAACTCCCAGGCCGTCAGCTTGTCGCGGACCAGCCGTCGGGCGGCCGACGCGGACTCGGGTGCGTACGGGAGCAGCACGGTCGCCGGAACCACGGCGCGCACCGCCGGGGCCGCCTCGACCAGGTGCAGAGCCGGACCGGATGCGGACGTTCCGAGCGGTGCCGGCGTGCCCATGGGTTGCTCCCCCTCGCTGATCGGTGGCACCGACGCTAGGGAGCAACAGGCAACGCTCTCAACGCACTTGCAGCAGATTGCAGGGATTCACCCGAGCGCGTCGATCGCAGCCGTGATGAGAGACCGTGCTCGGGTTCCGTGAACGGCGAGTTCCGCGTAGCGCGCGAACGCCTGCACGTAGAGAGTGACTTCGCTGGGCGACGTAACCGTCACCTGCGCGGCCAGCAGCTCCACGGCGGCCTGCTCGGCATCGAAGATGTTGAAGGTCTCCACCGGCCACATGTGGCGCGTTGCGGCGAACGGGATGATCCCGAGCGAGACGGAGGGCAGCGACATGACCGCGAGCAGGTGCCCGAGCTGGCCGGCCATCGTCTCGGCATCCCCCAGCTGGTAGCGCAGAACGGATTCCTCGACCACGATCGCGAAGCGGTGATTGCCTTCCCGAATAACGTGGGATCGGGCCAGGCGGGCGGCTACGGCCTCGGCGACGTCGTTGGGCGTCCGGCGGAAGTCAGCCACCGTCGTCAGGAGGGCGGTCGCGTACGCCTCGGTCTGCAACACGCCCGGCACGACCCGGGAGGAGTAGGCGCGGAAGAGTCGGGTGCGCTCGTAGAGCGGGACTGCGGACTCTTGCAGCCTGCGCAGCCCGGTGCGGGTGAGGCGGCGCCACTCGACGTACATGGAGTCCACGGCGCGGTTGGCGGCGATCAGGTCCTCGACCTGGTCGCCGGCGCCGCACACCGCGCACCAGGCCCGGATGTCGGAGTCCGACGGCGCGGTCCTGGCGTTGATGATGCGGGAGGTCTTGGCGCTGTTCCACCCGCACAGGGCAGCCAGCTCCTGCCCCTGGAGACCCGCGTCCAGCATGATCTCACGCAGCCGCGCGGCGAGGGCCAGACGAGCCTCTTGGGCGCTGGAGGACGGTGAGGTGGGCATGAGCCGACTGTCCGTTGCTGATGTCAGACGGTGTACTTCTCGTGGTCGATGCCGCGCTCCCAGACAGCTTCGAACGCGGAGGCGCAGAGTTTCGCCACCGCGGGGTCTTCGCACATCTCCGGTCCTCCGGATGCACCGTCGCCCGTGAAGTGGTTGAACCGGACGATCCTTCCGTCGAACAGCCAGAAGTCGTTGCCGGGCAGCGCGATGTCCGAAGCCTGACGGCGCGGGAGCCACCGCACCTGCTCACCGGCTGCGAGATTGACGACGGTTCCGGCGTGCTCGTAGCGGATGTAGTCGGTGACCGGCTCGGAGACGATCCGGGCCCGGCGCACCACGACACCCCGGGCGAGGGCGCCCCGGACGGACGACACCCAGCCGGACCAGCCCTCGGACTCGGGGGCGAGATCCGGGTGGACCCCGGTACGGCGGAAGGTCTCGAAGTCCGCGGCCTCACCGGCGATGCCGTAGGAGTCACGCATCTCCAGGTGCACCGCAGTGTGCTGGGCGCCGGCCAGCAGCTCAGAGAAGTCCGGCACGTTCTGCATCGTCGAGCGCCTTCCTGATGATCTCCGCCATGCGCAGCGGGACACGGGTCACGTTCTCGTGGTCGGGAGTACCGACGGCATGACCGGGGACCCATTCCGTGCTGCCGATCTTCGCCAGCAGCGCCTCGCCGGGCTTCCAGCCCTGGAGGACGAGCTCCTTCTCTTCGTCGTCCACCCACACCATCGGGCTCTCGTCCTTGCCGGTGTTGGGGTCGATTCCGCTGAACCGTAGCGTCATGGTGCACTCCCGTACCAAGTTGGTTGCGTTGGCTTGCACGTGAACGACATTTCACCATCGGACTACGGACCGTCAAGAGTACACAGCGCCAAGTGAACTCGCCTGGGCAGAACGGGCCTGCCGTGTACATCGCGGTGCGCCGTCCAGGAACGAATGTGCTTGTCCGAGGGCCGAGTTCGGCCGTGTTCGACGCGGGGACTCTTCGACTCGTGCCATCCAGCGAGCGCGGCCGTTCTTGGCCTGCTGAACGCCGGAGGGCGGTGAAGTCGGGGACACGGAGACCAACTGTGCGTCGTGGCAGGCGGGTCAGCCGGGCCGGTAGTCCTCGTGCGGAACGGCCCGTTCCCAGACTGTGTCGAAGGCCGATGCGCACAACTTCACGACGTTGGGATCCGTGGTGGCCTCGTCGTCCATGAAGTCACCCTCGCCACTGAAGTGGTGGATCATGGCGATGGTGCCGTCGATCAACCAGAAGTCGTTGCCCGGGAGAGCCAGGTCCGTGGCGCGGCGGCGCGGGAGCCAGCGAACCTGCTCGCCCGAAGCCACATTCGAGTACGTGATCTCGTACTCGAACCGGATGTACTCGCTGACCGGCTCGGAGACGATGCGGGCCCGGCGGACGTCGACACCCCGGCCGGTCGTCTCGGCGATGAGTTGATGCCAGGGACGCCACCACGAGGCAGGAGTGGCGGGGTCGTCCCGGTGGCCGGCCTGCCATGCGGTGAACAGGGGGTCGTCGCGCATGTAGCCGTCACGCATCTCCAGGTGGAGGGCCGACCGCCGGCAGCCGCGCAGCAGGTCCTCAAGCGTCGTGGGCACCGGCACCGTTCACCTCCGGGAGGAACTGCATGTAGTCGTCCGTCACGTCGTCGTAGTACACGGTCGGGGACTTGCCGTCGGGGCTGTTGGGATCCTTGCCAAGCCGGTGCAGTGTCATGGTGGGTCTCCTTCGCTGCCGAAGATGATCGCTGTGACAGAGCTTGCACCATCGGTCACAGCGGCTCCATGAACTTGCGGGAACTTGCACGGCTTCGGGCCGCAGCCGTGCCCGGCGCGGGTTGCCGCGTCCGAGCAGGCGCCGATAGGTTGCCGATCAAGCCCGTACGCACCAGCCGGAGGCACCCCCGTGCCCCGGCGCCGAGCCGTGGAGTCGTCCCCGTGCCTGGACAGCTGACCGTCGCCGTCGCCCAGCCCGCCTGTGTCCACCTGGACGTGGCCGCCAACGCCGCCGTGCACGCCGAGGTGGTCCGCGCGGCCGGGGCCGGGCTGGTGGTGTTCCCCGAACTGTCCCTCACCGGCTACGACCTGACCGCCCCCGCGATCGCCCCGGACGACGTCCGGCTCGCGCCCGTCACGGCCGCCTGTCGCGAGACCGGCAGCACCGCCCTGGTCTGCGCGGCCGTCGCCGAGCCGGACGGGTCCGAGTCGATCGCCCTGCTCGCCGTCACCGGCGCGGGCACGACGGTGGTCCACCGGAAGATGCACCTGCACGGCAAGGAGGTGGAGCGCTTCACCCCCGGCGCCGGGCACAGTGTGCTGGAGCTGGACGGTGTCCGGATCGGCCTGGCGATCTGCGCGGACGCCTCCGTCCCCGGGCATGCGGCGGACACCGCTGCCCTGGGCATCGACGTGTACCTCGCCAGCACCCTCTACTCCGACGACCCGGTCGCGCTCGCCCGCCGCGACGAGCACCTGCGCGGCGCCGCCGCCGCGCACGGCGTCTGGGCCGTCCTGGCCACCTCGGCCGGGCCGAGCGGCGATTACCCGCGGACCTCGGGCGGCTCCGGGTTCTGGTCCCCCGGCGGCGCCCTGGTCGCCCAGGCCGGCCCGGCGGCCGGTGAGGTGGTCAGCGCGACGATCTGACGATCCGCCCGGGGTGGCGACGCCCGGCCGTCACCACCAGTACACGGGATAGGTGGGGCTGTCGGACTTGGCGCGGGTGGCGGCCATGCCGGCGAGGACCAGGAGGGCGGTCGCCGCCGTCAGCAGGCCGAGGAAGTGCAGAGCCCTGGGGGCTTGCAGGACGACGATGACGGCGGTGGCGGCCGCGGGTGAGTGCGGAGTACGGCTGATCATCATGACGGTCACCGCCAGGCCGCCGGCCAGCGCGGCGGCCCAGGCGGAGTGACCGAACGCGGCGAGGACGGCGAACCCGGTGAGCGCCGCCAGGAGGTGGCCGCCGATGACGCTGCGCGGCTGCGCCAGGGGCAGCGTGGGGGTGCTGTGGACCAGGGCCGCGCTGGCCGCCAGCGGCGGGATGAGCATCGGCTGGTGGAGCAGGGATCCGGCGGCGACCAGTAGCAGGAGCACCGCGATGGATCCGGCGGTGGCGTGCAGCACGGTACCGGCGGTGGGTGCGGCAGGGGCACGGCTGGCCACCGGTCGCAGGGCAGGGCGGGGCCGGGTGGCCTGGTCGGTGGGCAAGGTGACTCCGGGACGGTCGGACCGGCGGAAGGTCCGGCGGTGTGCGGTTTCGGGAACGGTTCGGCCGGGCGACCGGGCGACCGGGTCGCTGCGGCGGGCGCGCGTGGTCGACGCGGCCGGGTCCTGCGCTCGGCTCCGGCTCCCGGGCGGCGCAGTCCGATGATCAATCTACCGCCGTCCTGCTGCCCGTCGGCCGGGCGGCCCCCTCGCCCGGTCCGGCGGCGGAGCGCCGGCCGCTGCCGGCCACGACGACGGTGCCCCGGTCCCGCCGACGGGTGAGCAGGCGCTCGCGCTGGTGCTCCTCGGTGAGGTCGTGCAGGCGCGCGGTCAGCAGGTGGCGCAGCGTGATGATCCCGAGCACCTCCCGGGACGGGCCGTCCTGGACGACGGGAGCGCTGGTGACCTCGTGTTCGGCGAAGAGGTACGCGATGCGGCGCAGGGTGTCGTCGGGGCGGACGACCAGTTGCGCGGGGACGGTGGCGTCGGCCACGGTGACGGACCGACCGGTGCTCGCCCGACCGGTGCCGGTTCCCGTACCCGTACCCGTACCGCTGCCGGTCGCCGTGCCGAACAGTCCGCGTCGGGTCGCCACACCGATCAGGGTGCCTGCGGCGTCGGTGACGGGGAACAGCCTCTGATCGGCGTGCCGTCCCTCGCCCAGAGCGGTCAGGAACTCGTCGTCGAGCAGGCTGTGCGCGGCGAGGATGCGGGGTGCGGGCCGCATGACCTCACCGGCGAAGAAGGTCTCCAGCGGATCGGTGGAGTACTCGCGGGTCAGGTGGAGTCCGCGGCGGGCGATCTTCTCGGTGAGCACCGAGCGCTTCAGGACCAGCGCGGACAGGCCGTAGGCGGCGGTCGAGGAGATCAGCAGGGGAAGGACGGCCGGCCAGGCGTGGGTGAGTTCCAGGGTGAAGACCACGCCGGTCAGCGGGGAGCGCATCACTCCGCCGACGACGGCGGCCAGGCCCATCATGGCCCAGAAGCCGGGGATCACCTGAGGGAGCAGCATGCCCTCGGCTGCGCCGAGCGCGCCGCCGATCATGAAGACCGGCGCCAGGACACCGCCGGAGGTCCCGGACCCCAGGGACAGCGACCAGATGAGCGTCTTGACGACCAGGATGCCGATGATCAACGAGAGGGTGGCGCGGCCCGTGAGCAGCTGGTCGATGACGTCGTAGCCGACGCCCAGCGCGCGGGGCTCGACGAGGCCGCCGACACCGATGATCGCGCCGCCGATGGCGGGCCACCACATCCAGTGGAAGGGCAGCCGGGCGAAGGCGTCCTCGGCGCGGTAGACCAGCCAGGTCGCCGCGACGGCCAGGGCGCCGCCGGTCAGTCCGGACACCAGGCACAGCGCCTCGACCGCCGGGGTGAGGTGGATGCCGGCGGTGGGGACGGGGAAGACGGGGTCCGTCCCGAGCAGGAACCCGCGGGCGACGGTGGCGACGGCGACCGAGGCGACGACGGGTACGAAGCTGCGCGGCCGCCATTCGAAGAGCAGCAACTCGACGGCGAGCAGCACGGCGGCCAGCGGTGAGTTGAAGGTGGCGGCCATGCCCGCGGCGGCTCCGGAGACCAGCAGGGTCTTCCGTTCGGTCGCGGTGAAGTGCAGGGCCTGGGCGAGGATGGAGCCGATCGCGCCGCCGGTCATGATGATCGGGCCCTCGGCGCCGAACGGGCCGCCGGTGCCGATGCTGATCGCCGCGGAGACGGGCTTGAGGGCCGCCACCCGGGGCGCCACCCGGCTGCCGCCGGTCAGGATCGCCTCGATGGCCTCCGGCATGCCGTGACCACGGATCTTCTCCGAGCCGAAGCGGGCCATCACCCCGATCACCAGGCCGCCGAGGACGGGCGCGCCGAGCACCAGCCACCACGGATGGTGCGCGCCGGGTGCGACGAGCGCGGTGCTCAAACGGCCGTAGAAGACCAGGTTGGTGACCAGGCCGATGAGGCGCAGCAGGGCGAGCGCGGCGAGCGCGCCCGCGCCGCCGACCACCAGCGCCCACGCGGTGACCAGCAGCATGCGGGGTTGGACGGTGAAGTCGCCCAGGTGGGCGGCGCGGTGGCGCTGTCCGGCGCTCACAGCGGCACCGGCCCGTGCAGCTCGGCCGTATAGGCCTCGCCGAGGACGGTGTGGAAGGCGCGCAGACCGGCGGCGGTCGCGGCGCGCTCGGAGGGTTCCAGGCGGCGCAGTACGCGTTCCAGTTCCTGGTGGCGCCAGCGCAGCACCCGTTCGACGAGCTGGGCGCCGCTCGGGCTGAGCTCCAGGGTGACCACACTCCGGTGGTGCGGGTCGGTGCCGCGGTTGACGTGCCCGGAGGCGAAGAGCCGGTCCGCGAGGCGGGTCACGGACGAGGCCCCGAGGCCGAGCGCGTGCGCGACCCGGGAGGACGGGCAGCGCCCCAGGTCCCCCAGGACCAGCAGCAGCCGGAACTGCGGCAGCGAGACCTCGCCCTCCAGCGTCTCCAGACTGCGCAGCGCCACGCCTATCAGGTCGCGGGTCGCGGTCTGGAAGGCCTCGATCTCGGCCTCCTGCGGTTCGGCTCCGGAGCCGGGCCGCTCTTCGGGTGTGTCAACCATGCGAGAAGTATTGCATGAGGCAACACTTGCCAAGAGGTAGTGTTCGGGTCGCGAGTGGAGCGCGGAGGCTCGGCCCGTGCGCGGCCACCCCGGAAGAAGGCCATGCGTCCGCCGGGCGCGAGGGCGGCCAGGGCGCGGGGCAGCAGGCCCCCGCGGACACCTTCCAGCACGACGTCGGCCGGGGCATCCCAGTCGTCGTGCCGTACGCCACAAGGAACCCGGCGGCGGCACGGGCGGGACTCCCTGACCCCACCCGCACCCCGGACCGGCACGGGAGCCCGGGAGGCCGCTCAGGTGGGCTCTTCCTTCGGGACCATCAGCGCGGGCCCGGTCATCCCGCCGCCCCCAGCAAGCTCCTGCACCTGGCGCAGCGGCAGCCCTCGTACGCCTGCGGGACGAGCCCCGTCGCCCGCCGGGAGAGCTCGGGGTCGTAGTCGTCCAGAGGAGACCAACCCGGCGGGCCGCCAGGTGAATTGGAGGTTCGCTCTGCCGCCCCGGACGGGGCCGGCACCTGCCTGGCCGGTGTGTTCCGAGCGCTCATCGCGCCCCCTTTCGTCGTTCTGTGTACCAGCATCGACACGCAGAGCTACGATCACCAGAGGTTGGACCTTGACGGAACTTTCATGTGAAAGGTTCTGGTGACCTTGAGCGACAGCGAGATTGACCCCGCGTCATCGCCCATGGCGAGGTTCGGCGCGGAACTGAGCAGGTCACGACGGGCGAGGGGCTGGTCCCAGGTCGAGCTCGGGAAGCGGATGGGCTACTCCAACACCCTGGTGTCGTACATCGAACGGGCGAAACGTCCTCCAACGAGCAAATTCGCGGTTAAAGCCGATGAAGTGTTCGAAACGGCGGGGACCTTCTACGAGCTGTGGCGGCGCTACTCGCGCGCCAGCCTGCTGGAGGGGTTCCCGGAGTTCGCGGAGGCCGAGGCTCGCTGTCGGCGGCTGCGCACCTTCGAGTTGAGCGTGATGCCCGGCCTCTTCCAGACCCCGGCCTACGCAACCGGCCTTGCCCTGGCCGCCGTACAGCGGGGCAGCATCACCCAGGATCAGGCGGACGAGCGGGTGGCGTTCCTTGCCCATCGCCAGCGTCTGCTGGAACGGACATCAGCGCCGGTCATCCACGCTGTCATGGACCAGAGCTGTCTGGTCCGCCCGGTGGGAGGGCGTGAGGTCATGCTCGAACAACTCGACTACCTTGAGGCGCTGTCGCGCCGCCCGCACATCACGATCCAGGTCGCCCCGTTCAGCCTTGCCGAACACGTCCCGTTCACCATGCCCATCGTTCTCCTGACGCTGCCCGACCATACGGTCTTCGGCTACGCCGAGTCCCAGGCCCGGGGCCACCTTGAGCGTGGACGCGAAGCCGTTGCCGCCTGGGAAAGAGACTACGATCAGCTGCAAGTGGAGTCGCTGTCCAAGGTGGCCTCTCTCGCCATGATCCGCGCTGTTAGGAAGGAACTTGAATGACGAACATCGACCTGACCGGCGCTCGGTGGGTGAAGTCGGGGCACAGCAACAACGGCGGCAACTGCATCGAGGTCGCGCCGGGCTTCGCCGACATCATGCCCGTCCGTGACTCCAAGGACCCCGACGGCCCCGCCCTCCTCTTCGCCGCCGACGCGTTCGCCGCGTTCGTGGCCGGCGTGAAGTCGGGGGAGTTCGACGCCGTCTGACGGACGGCCACCGACGCAGCGCGGAGCCCCGTCCCCACCGCCGGCCACGGCGGCAAGGGCGGGGCTTCGTGCTGTGACAACCCCGCCCAGGGCTGGATACGCCCCGCGCGGCGCACCTCGATGTTCCCGCAGATGGGCCCCCTCCCCCGAGGCCGTTCGCTCCCCTGACGACTTGTACGCTGAGCGTGTAATCGAATTGCTTGACCGTTGACAGAAACGTGGGGGATCGGTGCGCATTCGCCGACTCGTGGTTCCAGCTGCCCTCGTGGCGGCCGGTGTTGGTCTCACTCCCGGGCTCGCCCAGGCGGCGGGGCCCGCCGCCGCGTCTGCGGCGCGCGCCGCCCAGGGGGCACCGGTCGAAGCCGGTTCGGGCGTGGCACCGGGGCTGCCGGGCGGCACCTTCAGCAGCCCTGCCGACCGTACCGTGCTCTCGCCGAAGTCCGACGGGCGAAGCGGTCCGGCAGCGTCGGCCCAGTATCTCGCGGTCGACCTGAACGCCACGACTCCCACCGCACATTCGGTCGATCTGCAGACCATCATCACCGTCCTCAACGACTCCGCGGTCGACGTCACCATCACCTGGGGCGACGGGGCCAAGGACACCTTCTCCGCCGCTGTCGCCGGTTACCCCTCCGACATGCGCCACACCACGCACACGTACGCGGCGGTCGGCTCGTACGACGTCAAGGTCACGGTGAAGGACACCACCCACGGGAACGAGGCCACGAACGAGGTGCAGGTCGTCACCTCGGGCGCCGAGTTCACCCCGCACAAGCCCACCCGGCTGCTGGACACGCGCGCGGGCGTCGGCGCCGCCAAGGCCAAGGTCGCCGGGCACAGTTCGGTGGCCCTGAAGGTCGCGGGTACCGCCCAGGTCCCCACCGGGGTCTCCGCGGTGGTCCTCAACGTCACCGTCACCGACACCACGGCGGCCGGCCACATCTCGGTGCAGTCCGAGAAGGCCCTGGCCGAGAACGCCGCGACGTCGAACCTGAACTACGTCGCCGGCCAGACCGTCCCGAACCTGGTGGTGACGGCGGTCGGCAAGGACGGCTACGTACACCTGTACAACGCGGGCGGGGAGTCGGTCGACCTGATCGCCGACATCACCGGTTTCTTCACGCCCTCGCCCGCCAGCGGCTACCGGGCACTGCCGCCGGTGCGCGCGGTCGACACCCGCGAGGGGCTCGGGACGGCCAAGGGGCAGGTCGCCGGGCAGACGGGTTTCGACGCCGAGATCGCCGGCCGCAACGGCGTGCCGAAGGGCGTCACCGCCGTGGCACTCAACCTGACGGTCACCAACCCGCAGCAGGCCGGCTACCTGAGCGCCTACCCCAGCGGGCAGCCGGCACCGTCCACGTCCAGCGTGAACTTCTCCGCCGGCCAGACCATCGCCAACGCGGTGATCGTGCCGGTCGGCCCGGACGGCAGGATCACCCTGCGCAACGGCAGCACGAAGCCGGCGGACGTGGTCGTCGACGTCGTCGGCTACTACAGCCCCGACAGCCGCTCCGCCTTCGTGGCGGCCACGGTGCCGTTCCGGATCGTCGACAGCCGCAAGGACAGCTGGGGCCGCAAGGCCGGCCCGCTGGCGGCCCGTAGCTTCTACGCGATGCGGCTCGAAAGCGACACCACCACCCCCCGCGTCGACGGCTGGGTGCTGAACACCACCGTCACCGACACCACCGGTCCGGGCTACCTGTCGGTCGCTCCCGACCCGAACTTCTGGTCCGCCTACCAGAACGGCACTGCCGTCACGCCCCAGCGGCCCGGCTCCTCGACGCTGAACTGGACGGCGGGCGCGACCGTCCCGAACGTCGCACAGACCCCCGGCGGCAAGGGCGGCATCGTCGACATCTGGAACCAGAGCGGGCAGAACGCCGACTTCATCGTCGACCTGCTCGGCTACTACCAGACGGTCTGATCCACCGACGGTCGCGGCAACAGGGCGGTGCTCGGTGCGAGCACCGCCCTCAGCGGGCCGGACGGAGGCCACGGAGCCGACGGGCCGAAGGCGCGCATCCGCCCTGGGCGCGAGGCTTCCGGTTTATTGACTGGTCGCAACGGATCGGACGAGCGAGACTTCGTGGCCATGGACAGCATGATCACTCAGCGGGTCGGCGAGCTCGACGCGGATTCGAGCGAGGTGGCAGAGGACGCCCAGTACTCGCTGATCGCCATGGGGCCGGCGGTACTGGACGAGGTGATTGCGGCAACGCCTCACCTCGGGGTCTTCGGGCAGCTCTGCGCCATCGACGTCTTCACCGCGCTGAAGGACCCCCGACCGGGAGACGTGCTGATCGACCTGTTGGACAGCGAGAACGCCACCGTTCGCCAATGGGCGGCCGGAGCCTTGGCGGACCTGGAGATCCGGCGTGCCGTACCGGCTCTCCAACGAACCTACGAAGCCTTCCGGCGGCGAGGCGAGGCCCCCGACGACAGCGAAGGAGTGGCACTTCGCTGGGCACTGACGGATCTCGGAGCCCGCGAGCCCGTGATCCCGCCTCGGGCCGCCGCCCTGCGGACCTCGCTGGGCAACCTGGACCCCGCCTGGCCGACGGCTCACCTTGCCGAAGTCATCGAGGATCTCGCCGCTCACGATCAGGCGGTGCTCTATTTCCAGGTATGGCGGATCAGGCCGGACAACGGGGCCTCCGGGGGCCCCGGCCCGGGCATCGACTGGGACCTCGACCGCCAGTCGTCCTGGGCCCGGATCGTGGCCCACTGCCGGGACTGGGCACTGCTGGCAGCCGAAGCGACCGACAAGGCTCCCGATCTGGTGGCGACGATCTGTTGGATTGACGCCTCGGACCTGTGATGACCCCTCGGCCCGACCGAGTGGTCGTCAACTCAACTTCTCAGAGGGTGTCATCCATACTCACTTGGCGGCCCGTGGCCGACGGGGCTCAGCCTTCAAGGAAGGGAGAGGCCGAGGTCGGTGAAGGTGGTGCGGCACCAGGCCATCGCCAGGTCGAGGCTCTGCCAGTGGGGTTCGCCCGGGCGGAGGACCGGGAAGATGTAGGGGTCGCGGATCTCCGCGGGGAGGTTGCCGGGCACCCTGTCCGTGGAGCTGCCGTAGGTTGGGGGGAACAGGCGGGCGATGTCGCGGGGTTGAGCGTCCCAGACGCTGAACCAGAGTCTGCGCAGCATCGCCGGATGGGCCACGGCGAAGATCAGCCGTCCGACGTTGAGGGGTTCTCCGGGCGAGACGATTCGGGCTACCGAGCTGTGCGAGCGGATGGGGTCGCCTCGGAGTTCGCCCGACTTGCTCGACCAGATCTCCACGCTGTGTCCGGCCCCGATGATGCCCGCGCACAGGGCTGCGAGGGCCAGCCCCCGGTTGCGTACTTCGCGGTGCGGTGTGGTGCTGGGGTAGCTCCCAGGGATGAGGAAGGTGATGACCTTGCCGCGTCTGGAGACCTGCTGCACCGTCGCATTGACCATGCACTCGGGCGCACCGGACAGATACGCGGCGATGTCGACCTCACCGCCGGTCACGTCCAAGAAGGGCTCCAAGACCGGACCGCGGCCGGACAGACCGGCCAGTCGGCGCAGGGCGCCGATGGACAGCCCCACCTCCTCCAGTGGTTCGTGCCAGCCGTCGCGTGCCAGCTCCAGTGCCTCCTCCCAGGTGGCTCCGGCCCACGCGGTGCACGCGGTGCGGTTGTCCCGGCCGGCGCCGTTGCTGATGGACGAGGGCAGTTGGGCTGCGTCGAGGAACTCCTGCCAGGAGTAGAACGGCGGCAGGATCAGGCCGTTCACTGCGCAGCGTCGTTCGCGAAGCCGAGCCCGAGTGCCTGTCGGTGGGCGTTCGAGAGCCCGCGAGTGACCCGCCAGCTCAGTGCCTGCTCCCAGGTCGCCCCGGCTTCGAGCAGCTTGGCTCCGTCGATCGAGGCGCGCGGGGAGAAGACGAGCGGGAGGCGCTTGCGCTTCGCGGTGGCGCGCAGCTTGCGCACCTCGGCCAGCAGCCGGAGGGCCTCGGCGAGCTGCGAGGGGGCGTGGGCGGCCACCAGCCGTTCCTCCAGGCCGGGGTCGACCGGTATGTCGATGACGGTGAAGCGGTCCAGGGTGGCGGCGTCCAGGGCCTGCCGCCCCACGTACTGGTGATCTCCGCCGTGTCCGTACGTGTTCGCGGTGGCGACCAGTCGAAATTCGGGGTGGGCGTCCACCATGCCGTCCGCAAAGGCGCAGCAGCCGATTGCGAGGGCCTGGTTCAATTCGGCCAGCAGGCCCGGATGTCCGTTGTCCAGCTCATCCAGGAGCATGACGCCGCCGTGTTCGTAGGCTGCACGAAATGGTGTGCCCCGATAATTCCCCTCGGCGTCGAGATAGCCGAAGACCTTGCTCATCGGCGTTGTCGGCCCGAGGGACAGGGCGTGGAAGGAGAGACCCAGGGCGGCGGCGGCGTGCTTCGCCATGTGGGACTTTCCGGTGCCGGCGGGCCCGACGAGGAGCAGATGGCAGGCGGCGCCGAGTGCGAGCAGGACGTCCGGAAGCAGCCGGTGGGTCTCCCGCTCGACTGTCACTTCGGGGCGGCCGGGCAGTTGCACGGAAAGGGTGACCGGGGCCGCTTTCCGGTGTGCTTCGACGACCCTTTCATGAATAATCTTCTTGAGTTCCGGCATGGCACCGCGGACCGTCTCGTTCGCCGCCTCCCGGGCCATTTCGGGAATGTCGGGCGAATTGCGCATCGCGTCCAGTGCTATCTGCTCAACTGCTTGCCGAATTGCCCTTTGCATCCGTGGCCCCCTCGTCCGGACTCATCCGGAGGAAGCCTAGGCCTCCGATCGGTCGGCGTCAGCTGAAATGAAAATTGGACGATGGCCCAGGCATGGGAGCCGGTTTCAACCTGAGTCGTCGTCATGTTCAGCGGCCGGGCCGTTCTCCGCCTGGTCGCCGGCCCGGCCGCGTCGGGCGCCACCGGGCGCTACTACGACGGCACCCGGGAGGCCCGGGCCGACCCGCAGGCCTACGACGCCGCCGCCCGCGACCGGCTGCGCAGGCTCTCCGACCGGCTCGTCCGGCGCGCGCTCGGCGACCGGGCCCGGCCGGAGCCGGAGTCCTGACACCGGCCCGTACGTCGGCCGCGACTACAACTGCCACCGCTGAAAGCGGATCAACCGGGTGTCGTACGCCGCCCCAGGGGAACCATGGACGCATGAGGAAACCGCACGACCCGACAGTTGACGATCTGTCAGACTGTCCGCGTCAGACGAAGGAGGGGGCCCGATGATCCCGGCACCGCTGCACGTAGTCAACGAGGGGCTGGCCTTCGTCATCGAGGTCGCCGCGCTCGCCGCGCTCTGCTGGTGGGGCTTCAGCACCGGCAGCGGCGCCGTCACCCATCTGCTGCTGGGCATCGGGGCTCCGCTGGTCGCCGCCGTGCTCTGGGGGATGTTCGCCGCGCCCAAGGCGCGGTTCCAGGTGCCGCTGGCCGGTGTGCTGCTGGTCAAGTTCCTGGTGTTCGCCGCCGCCACCGCCGGCCTGTGGGCCATCGACCGGCACACCCTGGCCACCGTCTTCGGTGTGGTCGCGGCCGTCAACACGGTGGTCGCGACGGTCGACCGCCGCGCGCTCATGCACCAGCAGTCCTAGGGTCTGCCGAGAGCCGCCCGAACGCGAGAACCGCCGGACGCGAGAGCCACCCGATCGGAGGACGCGAGGGAGGAAATACCTGGGGCTCCTGCGCGGCTCTGATCACCAGGAGGTGTGTCGCGCCATGGGTGACGAGCAGGAGTACCGGGTCGAGCACGACTCGATGGGTGAGGTGCGGGTGCCGGCCGCGGCCAAGTGGCAGGCGCAGACCCAGCGGGCGGTGGAGAACTTCCCGGTGTCGGGCCAACGGCTGGAGCGGGCGCACATCGCGGCGCTGGCCCGGATCAAGGCGGCCGCCGCCAGGGTCAACGCCGAGCTCGGGGTGCTGGACGGCGAGACGGCGGCGGCCGTGCAGGCGGCGGCCGAGGAGGTCGCGGCGGGGCGCTGGGACGGCGAGTTCCCGGTGGACGTGTTCCAGACCGGTTCGGGGACGTCCTCGAACATGAACGCCAACGAGGTGATCGCCACCCTGGCGGGCGAGCGGCTGGGCCGTCCGGTGCACCCGAACGACCAGGTCAATGCCAGCCAGTCCTCCAACGACGTCTTCCCGTCCTCGATCCACATCGCGGCGACGGCGGCGGTCACCGCTGATCTCCTCCCGGCGCTGGACCACCTCGCGGTGGCGCTGGAGGGCCGGGCGGCGGAGTTCGCCGAGGTGGTGAAGTCCGGTCGGACGCACCTGATGGACGCCACCCCGGTCACCCTGGGGCAGGAGTTCGGCGGGTACGCGGCGCAGGTCCGGTACGGGATCGAGCGGCTGCACGCGGTGCTCCCCCGGGTCGCCGAGCTGCCGCTCGGCGGCACCGCCGTGGGCACCGGCATCAACACCCCGCCGGGCTTCGCCGCCGCCGTGATCGCCGAGGTGGCCCGCTCGACCGGGCTGCCGCTCACCGAGGCCCGGAACCACTTCGAGGCGCAGGGCGCGCGCGACGCGCTGGTGGAGCTGAGCGGCCAGCTGCGGACGGTCGCGGTCGGCTTCACGAAGATCGCGAACGATCTGCGCTGGATGGGCTCGGGCCCGCGCACCGGGCTCGGCGAGATCAACCTGCCGGATCTCCAGCCGGGCTCGTCGATCATGCCCGGCAAGGTCAACCCGGTGCTGCCGGAGGTGGTGCTGATGGTCGCGGCGCAGGTGATCGGCAACGACACGACCGTCACGGTGGCGGGCGCGAGCGGCAACTTCGAGCTCAACGTGATGCTGCCGGTGATCGCCCGCAACGTGCTGGAGTCCGTCCGGCTGCTGGCCAACAGCGCCCGGCTGCTGGCCGACCGCACGGTGGACGGCATCACGGCCAACGTCGAGCGGGCCCGGGAGTACGCCGAGTCCTCGCCCTCGGTGGTGACACCGCTGAACAAGTACATCGGCTACGAGGAGGCCGCCAAGACCGCCAAGCAGGCCCTGGCCGAGCGTAAGACCATCCGGCAGGTGGTGCTGGAGCGCGGCTACCTGGAGCAGGGCAAGCTGACGGAGGCGCAGCTCGACGAGGCGCTGGACGTCCTGCGGATGACGCACCCCTGAGGCGCCGACCATAGGTAGGGGGCGCGGGGATCTTCCCCGCGCCCCTTTCCGTGGTTGACCGAGCTGTGGTTGATCGAGTGCCTACCCGGTTGTCATCCGCCGCTCGAAGCGGAGCCGCGCCGGCGTGCCATGCCGCTGCCCAGCGTGACGGTCATGGCGACTGCCGCCATGCCCAGGCAGAGCATCACGCCGCCGGTGATCGTGTTGGTGAGGATCGTCCGACGCACGTGCGCGCCACCGTTGATCGCCCAGGGTGCGACCACGGTCCAGATACCCAGCAGGGACGCGGCCCAGGCCCGCGCGTGCGTGCGCTCGTAGGCGGAGCCGAAGCCCGCCATCAGCACCGTGTAGGCCAGTCCGACGATCAGGTTGGTGATGGCCAGGGTGGAGAAGGCCGTGTTGTAGCCGACCACCCAGGGAGAAGCTGCCAGGAACAGACCGGCGATGATCGCCAGAGCCTCGACCGCTTGCGCCCGGGGGGTTGCCACCACCCGCTCGGCACGGTCACGCAATTCCAGGATGTCCGGATGGGTCTCCATGCTCATCGGAAGCTGGGTCGACACCGGGACCACCTCCTTGACTAGGGACATGACAGCCGCATAGCCACTACCCATTCTGTGCCAAAAATAACGGTTCGTCCTGATTTGCTCACATCAGCTCCCGCCCACTTCTTCACCCTGCGCGTCCCCGCCCGCAGCGCTCGTTCTCGCGTGATCCGCGTCTCAACCCCAGCGGGTCGCATTGTCTATGCAACTCGTTGCATAGCAGGATGGCGGCATGGCCCTTGAGCACGCGATCCTCGTCTCCCTGCTGGAACAGCCCGGCTCGGGGTACGAGCTGGCGCGCCGCTTCGACCGGTCCATCGGCCGCTTCTGGACCGCCACCCACCAGCAGATCTACCGGGTGCTGCGGCGGATGGAGACGGACGGCTGGATCGTCGCCGAGGAGGTCGCCCAGGACGGCCGGCCCGACAAGAAGGTCTACGCGGCCGCCGCACCGGGCCGTACCGCACTGGCCGACTGGCTGCGCGAGCCCGTCGAGCCGGAGACCGTCCGGCACGAACTCGCCGTCAAGATCCGCGCCGCCGCCTTCGACGACCCCGCCGCGCTGATCTCCGAGGTCGAACGGCACCGGGAGAGCCACGCCGCCCTGCTGGACCGCTACCTCACGGGCGAGCAGCGCGACTTCCCCGACCTGGCGGCCCTCGACGCCCGCCAGGAGCTCCAGCACGTGGTGCTGCGCGGCGGCATCGAGTACGAGCGGATGACCCTCGCCTGGCTGGACGACGTGCTCGCCACCCTGCACCGCCTCGCCCACTGAAAGCACCGGCGGGCGGTGGGCGCGGCACGACGCCGCCCACACCGCTCACCGACCCTCACCGACCCTCACCGACCGGGAGTTCCCATGCTCTTCAACCCGCGCACCTACGACCCCGTGCAGTTCGACGAGCCGACCCGCCGCCTGCTGCGCGCGACCGTGGACTGGTTCGAGTCGCGCGGCAAGAAGGCCCTGATCGACACCTACGTGGACCGGGCCTGGTACGGCGACTTCCTGGAGTTCGCCGCCAAGGAGGGCCTGTTCGCGGAGTTCCTGACGCCGGCCTCGGCCGCCGACACCGACGGCAAGCGCTGGGACACCGCGCGGATCGCCGAGCTGAACGAGATCCTGGGCTTCTACGGGCTGGGGTACTGGTACACCTGGCAGGTCACCATCCTGGGCCTCGGCCCGGTCTGGCAGAGCGAGAACGAGGCCGTCCGGGCCCGCGCGGCCAAGCTGCTGACCGAGGGCCACGTGATGGCCTTCGGCCTCTCCGAGCGCTCGCACGGTGCGGACATCTACTCCACCGACATGATCCTCACCCCCGACGGCGAGGGCGGTTTCACCGCGTCGGGCTCCAAGTACTACATCGGCAACGGCAACGTGGCCGGCCTGGTCTCGGTCTTCGGCCGCCGCTCGGACGTCGACGGCCCGGAGGGCTACGTCTTCTTCGCCGCCGACAGCCGGCACGAGGCGTACCACCTGGTGAAGAACGTGGTGAACTCGCAGATGTACGTCAGCGAGTTCCGCCTCGACGAGTACCCCGTCCGCGCCGAGGACGTGCTGCACACCGGCAAGGCCGCCTTCGACGCCGCCCTGAACACCGTCAACGTCGGCAAGTTCAACCTCTGCACGGCCTCGGTCGGCATCTGCGAGCACGCGATGTACGAGGCCGTCACGCACGCCCACAACCGGGTGCTGTACGGCAAGAAGGTCACCGACTTCCCGCACGTGCGCCGTGAGTTGGCCGACGCGTACATCCGCCTGAACGCGATGAAGCTGTTCGCCGACCGGGCCGTCGACTACTTCCGCTCGGCCTCGCCCGAGGACCGTCGCTACCTGCTCTTCAACCCGATGACCAAGATGAAGGTCACCACCGAGGGCGAGAAGGTCATCGACCTGATGTGGGACGTCATCGCGGCCAAGGGCTTCGAGGCGGACACCTACTTCGACAAGGCCGCCCGCGACATCCGCGGCCTGCCCAAGCTTGAGGGCACGGTGCACGTGAACCTCGCGCTGATCCTCAAGTTCATGGCGAACTACCTGTTCAACCCCGCCGAGTACCCGGCCGTGCCGACCCGGCTCGACCCGGCCGACGACGCCTTCCTGTTCCAGCAGGGCCCGGCGCGCGGCCTCGGCGCGATCCGCTTCCACGACTGGCGCACGGCGTACGACGCGCACGCGCACCTGCCGAACGTGGCCCGGTTCCGCGAGCAGGCCGACGGCCTCTGCGCGCTGCTGCTCAGCCACGCGCCGAGCGCCGAGCAGCAGCAGGACCTCGACTTCCTGCTGGAGATCGGCCAGCTGTTCGCACTGGTGGTCTACGGTCAGCTGGTGCTGGAGCAGGCCGAGTTGACCGGCGTGGACGCCGACCTGCTGGACGGGGTCTTCGACGTCCTGGTGCGGGACTTCTCGGCCCACGCCACCGAGCTGCACGGCAAGAGCTCGACCACCGACGAGCAGGCCGCCTGGGCGCTGGCGCACGTCCGCCGCCCGGTCGCCGACGCCGAGCGCGCGGCCCGGGTCTGGGCACAGGTCGAGGGCCTGTCCGGCGCGTACGAGATGCAGCCGTAACGCGGTTCAGCGGTGAGGCGGTGCGCCGGTAGCGCGGCGCGGCCGTGACGAGACCGGCCGAAGGGGTGCCGCACGGCGGCGTGGCACCCCTTCGGTGCGTACCCGACTCGATACGCTCCGCAGGACAACCGGGACACCTGCCTCATGTGCCTGGGACAACGGGCCACCGAACCTGGGGAGGCGTCACCGACCCTGGGAGCCCTGATGACCCAACTCGTCCAGCCCGCCCGAACCACCACGGACGCCGCGCCCGGCGAACTCACCAAGTTCGCGGACCCGCTGCGGATCCCGCCGACCATCACCCCCGACCCCGGATCCGGGGACGACGGCGGCACGGACGTCACCGTCCTGCTGACCGCCGCCGAGGTCCGGTTGCACTCCGAGCTGCCGCCGACCCCGATGTGGACGTACCAGGGGAGCTTCCCCGGTCCCACCATCCAGGTGCGGCGCGGGCAGCGGCTCCGGGTCGCCTGGGAGAACCGGATCACCACCCCGTACCCGGCGCAGGTCGGCAACATCCCGGCCATCACCATGCCGCCCGCCGAGAACGTGCCCGGCATCGACCCGGCCCTGCTGAACCAGCAGGCGGCCGCGCTCCCGTCCTGGACGGTCACCCACCTGCACGGCGCGGTGACCGGCGGCGGGCAGGACGGCTGGACGGACAACGCCGTGCTGCCGGGCGGCTCCCAGCTCTCCGAGTACCCGAACGACCAGGCGGCCACCGCGCTCTGGTACCACGACCACGCGATGGGCATCACCCGGCTCAACGTCTACGCCGGACTGGCCGGGCTCTACCTCGTCCGGGACGACGAGGAGGACGGACTCGGGCTGCCCGGCGACGAGTTCGAGGTGCCGCTGGTGCTCTGCGACCGCAACCTGGCCACCGCGCCGGACGGGTCACCGACCGGGCAGCTGCTCTACAAGACCGTCGGCCCGCTGCCGTTCGCCGGGCGGTACACCCTGGTCAACGGCGGGATCTGGCCCCACTTCGAGGTCCGGCCGCGCTGGTACCGGTTCCGGGTGCTGAACGCCTCCAACGCCCGCGCCTACCGGCTGCACCTGGTCGACGAGACCGGGCAGCGGGTGCCGGACGCGGTCTGGCAGATCGGCACCGACAGCGGACTGCTCGGCGCGCCCGTCCCGCTGCCCGGCCACGGGCTCACCCTCTCCCCCGCCGAACGCGCCGACCTGCTGGTGGACTTCGGCGCCCTGGCGGGCCGGACCCTGCGGCTGGTGAACTCCGCCCCCGCCCCCTACGACGGCCAGACCATCGGCGACACCGACCCCGTCGGCGTGCCGGACCCGGCGAACCGGCTGCCCGACCCGGAGGTGATGGAGTTCCGCGTCGCGGCGGCCGAGCCGGACCCGGACCCGTTCACGCTGCCGCCCGTGCTCGCCGGGTCGTTCCAGCGGCTGACCCACGAGGCCCTGCCGGCCGACCACAACCACCGGGTGCTGATGCTCGGCCGCACGCCGGGCGGCACCTTCCAGCTCTGGGAGACGGCCGAGGCCGCCCCCGGGGACGTGCCGCCGCCGGGCACCGTGCGGGACGGCATCGTCCAGGTCCAGCAGGGCACCGGACCGGTGCAGACGTACCGCAGGATCTCCGGCGACTTCAACGACACGCTCAACTGGCGGGTCCGGCAGGACGCCTGGGAAGTGTGGACGATCATCAACCTCACCGTCGCGCTGCACCCGGTGCACATCCACCTGATCCGCTTCCAGCTGCTGACCCGGGCCGCCTGCGACGTGTCGGCCTTCCAGCAGGCGAACGGCGGCACTCCGGCCGGCTCACCCGTCACCTGGAGCGCCGAGTCGCCGATCGACCCGGCCGACCAGGGCTGGAAGGACACCATCAAGATCCCGCCGGGCGGGCTGGTCCGGATCGCCGGGCAGTTCACCGGTGCGACCGGCAAGTTCATGTACCACTGCCACCTGCTGGACCACGAGGACGACGGCATGATGCGGCCGTTCACCGTCACCCCGGGCGCGGTACAGGACTTCACCGGGATGGGCGGCATGGGCGGCATGAACATGTGAGCGCGGCCCACGGCGGGACGGGCGGTACGGCTTTCGCCGTACCGCCCGTCCCGTTGTCTCGGTAGCAGATTCTCTCTGATGCAGACTTTCCTGGACTCAGACTTTCCCGGGCTCAGACCTTCTCCGGATCGGAACTTCTCCGGATCAGACCGCCTCGGGCTCCTCCGGCGGCCGGGAGCCGGCACCGCCGGGGCTGTGTGCGTCGCCCGAGCCCTCCGGGGGCCAGTGGTCCTCGACCGCCGACGGTCCGGCGACGGCACCCGATCCGTCGTCGGGCCAGCGGGCCTCCACCACGGGCGGTCCGGAGACCACGCCCGATCCGTCGTCGGGCCAGCGGGCCTCCACCACGGCGGGCCCGTCTGCGGGGGAGCCCGCAGAGGTCCCGGTGGAGGTCGCCGGGGCGGCCCGGTTGCGGCGGACCACACGGGGCACCGCCACCGCGAGGGAGGCGAGCCCTGCGACTACGGCGACGGTCTTCAGCGACCGGCCGAACTGTGCTGCCATTCTGTGCTCCTTGGCGTTCCGGGCGGGCCGGTCCCGCAGGACGGTCCGCAGGGTGGTCGATCGGATGACCGACCGGGTTGATACGTCCGACTATCCGCTCATGCCTGTCCCGAGTGCATGGGCTCACGGTCCTCACTCCGCGGCGGGACGGTCCCGGCCGTCGA
This sequence comes from Kitasatospora kazusensis, assembly GCF_039529945.1. Taxonomy (NCBI): domain Bacteria; kingdom Bacillati; phylum Actinomycetota; class Actinomycetes; order Kitasatosporales; family Streptomycetaceae; genus Kitasatospora; species Kitasatospora kazusensis. The sequence goes on from NZ_BAAANT010000005.1 coordinate 173,823, forward strand.
CGGGCACCCCCAGCGGGAAGACCGCCCGGACGATCGCCCCCCGGACGTCGTTCGCCGCCGAGAACCGGCCGCCGAGCTCCTCGGCGCGCTCGGCCATCGAGCGCAGCCCGAGCCCGGCGGCGGTCTCGTGGGCGGGGAAGCCGGCACCGTCGTCGTGCGCCTCGACGGTGACCTCCTCGGCCCGGACCCGCAGGCTCAGCCGGACGCTGGTCGCCCCCGAGTGCCGCAGCACGTTGTTGAGCGCCTCGCCGCTGATCCGGTAGACCGCGACCTCGACGGCCGCGGGCAGGGCGGGCAGCGGATCCGGGTCGAGGTCGAGGTTGATCCGCAGCGCTCGGCCGTCCAGTCCGGAGGCCAGCTGGCGCAGCGCACCGGCCAGGCCCTCGCTGCCCAGCGCGGCGGGCGCCAGCCCGTCGGTGATCCGGCGCAGCTCGGTGATCGCCCGGCCGATGCCCTCGGAGGCGGCCTTGAGCGACGCCTGCTGCGGCGAGCCCTCGGCGACCCCGGAGCGGGCCGTGTCGACCTGGAGCCGGAGGCCGGACAGCGCGGGCCCGATCCCGTCGTGCAGGTCGAAGCGCAGCCGCCGCCGCTCCTCCTCCCGGGCCAGCACGATCTGCCGCCGGCTGGACTGGAGGTCCTCGTAGGCCCGCAGCAGCGCGATGGCGGGGGCGACCTGGTCGGCGAGGAAGGCCAGCACCTCCTGGTCCTGCGGGTCGAGCGCGGGCTGCCCCGACCGGGGCGGCGCCTGGAGTTCGCCGATCACGGCGCCCTCGTACGTGAGGGGGAAGCCCGCGCAGCCGGGCCCGGGCGTGCCGACCGACGCGAGCTCGCGCAGGCCGGTGCGGGTGGTGATCATCAGCCGGGCGCCCGGCAGGTCGAGGGCGTGCACGGCGGTGTCGCAGAGCAGCGCGGGCGCGTCGGCCGGGTTGACGGCCTTGCTGAGCCGCTCGGCCAGCGCCCGGACCACCTGGTACGGGCGGGCCCGGTTGCCGTAGTACATCCGGTCGACGGCGTGCATGGCCCAGCGGGCGGTGGGCCCGAACAGCACGCCGATGGCCAGCGCGCCGGCGGCCAGCAGCTGCGCGTCGGCCGTCCCGGCGGCCGGCAGGACGCCGCGGACCACCAGGGCCAGTGTCAGGTAGCCGACGATCAGTGCGGTGGTGAGCACGAACGCGGTCAGCACCCGGCGGGTCTCCCGGTCGAGCAGCCGGGACCGGTCGCGGGCGAAGGCGTAGCAGAGCACGCCCGTCCAGCCGAGCGCCGCGACGTACACCACGATCGTCAGCGGCCAGCCCGCCAGCCCGGTCACCGTCCCGATGTACGTCAGGACCGTCCAGAACAGGTACACCGAGAGCAGCAGCACCTGCTCCGGGCGCGCGCCCGGGGAGCGCCGGCGGCGCACGGCCGCGACGGCGAACCCGCCGAGCACGACCAGCGGATTGATGGTGTCGATCCGGCTCTCCAGCGCGCCGGAGAGCGTCCGCCCCAGGCCGGCCAGGCCGCTGTGCAGCAAGGGGTTGGGCACCCCGTAGAAGGCGGGGACGGTGAGGCGCTGCTCGACCGCCTGGGTGATGCACCAGAGCAGCACGGCCAGCCACAGCAGGCGCCCCCAGCCGCCCGGCAGCCGGCCGTCGGGCAGCCAGAGCGGCAGTCCGAGGGTGACGAAGTAGAACACCGAGGCCGAGACCAGCCGCAGCGCCATCCCGACGTAGGCCGCCGAGGGGCCGGCATGCACGACGCCGAGGACGATCAGCAACAGCCGCGAGGCGCACAGCAGCAGGCCGCTGGAGAGCAGCAGCCGGCCGAGCCCGAAGCCGGACCGGTGCGCCAGGATGAACAGGCCGGCCAGGACGAAGCCGAGCGCCAGCAGCATCACCGGCCCGTCCTGGGAGAGCGTGACGGCGATCTCCGGCCGGTCGAGGTGGGTGAGTGCCAGCACCGCCCAGGCGAAGCCGCTGAGCAGCGCCGCGGCCCCCGCCCGGTAGGCCCAGGCGAGGTTGACGGGTGGTGCGGCGGCTTCGGCTTCGGTCGTCATATGGGCCTCCCTGCTCGAATCCTCGGCCGCCCGACGTCCCGGACGCACGGGCCACCGGTCCCGATCGGGCCCCTACCGCCGGCCGGGCCGGTGGCGGCGGAGAGGCCCCCGGCCGCGGGGGGTCCTCGGTCGTGGAGGCCGCCGGGGTCCTCAGCCGTGGAGGTTGCCGGTCGCGGAGGTCCTCAGTCGTCGCCCAGGCCCATGTCCCTGGCGCGGGCCACCGCCTCGGCGCGGGTGGCGACGTGCAGCTTCTCGAAGATGTGGGTGACGTGGTTGCGGACGGTCTTCTCGGCGACCACCAGCTCGCGCGCGATCCGGTGGTTGTCCAGCCCCCGGGCGACCAGCCCGAGCACCTCGGCCTCCCGCGCGGTGAGCGAGGGGAAGAGCTGCCCGGCCTCGCGCAGCCGGGTGCCGGCCAGCAGGGCGGTGATCCTGGTCGCGATCTCGGCGCCGAAGACCGCGCCGCCCGCCGCGACCGTCCGGACGGCGTGCAGCACCTCGTCCCGCCCCGCCCCCTTGACCAGGTAGCCCCGGGCCCCGGCCTGGAGCGCGGCGAGCAGGCTGCCGTCGTCGTCCGCCATGGTGAGCATCAGGACGGGGGCGGCCGGGGTCTGCGCGGCGAGACGGCGGGTGGCGTCCAGGCCGGAGCCGTCCGGCAGCGACAGGTCCATCACCACCACGTCCGGCTGGCACTGCGCGACGGCGTCGGCCACGGCGGCGACCGTCTCCGCCTCGCCCACCACCTCGACCCCGTCGGCGCTCTGCAGCGCGGCCTTGAGGCCCTCTCGGAAGAGCGGGTGATCGTCGACGATCAGTACACGCACCGGTGAAGCGTCCCTCTGCTGGTCATCCACCTGGCCGACACTACCAGCGACCACTTTGTGACTTAGTGTGACATGCTGACCGATGGGGGTGAACCGGGACGAACCGTAAAGGGCCCACCCGAACAGGGGCGCGTGGGGGTACCTCCCGGCCGAAGGCTGGGGGAGAACTGCGCGAAACCGGCAGGTACGGCGCGGCACCCGTGCACCCGTGCACCCGTTCTGGAAGCGCCCCCTGGACAGCGCATCGCGGGCGAACCGCACAGCGCGAGCGTCACGGCATCAGGAGGACGGGCTTGACCACCTCCCCCGACCGCGCGGCCCCCGCCGCCCGCTCCACCTGGGCGAACGGATAGGTCCGCACCAGCCGGTCCACCGGCAGCCGTCCGGAGCGGTACAGCCGGACCAGTGCGGGCAGGAAGTGCTCCGGTACCGCCGCGCCCTGGTTCACCCCGACGATCCGGGGCGCCCGCCCGAGCAGCGCGGGCACGTCGAGGGTGACCTCACTGCCGGCCGGCGGGGCGCCGGCCACCCCGCAGACGCCGCCGACCGCCAGTGCGTCCACCGCCTGCCGCAGCGCCCGCAGGTTGCCGCTGGCCTCCAGGGTCCGGTCCGCGCCCCGGCCGTCGGTCAGGGCGGCGATCGCCTCGACCGGGTCCTCCGTCCGGGCGTCCACCACCGCCGTCGCGCCGAGTTCCAGCGCGAGCGCGAGGCGGGCGGGCTGGACGTCGACGACCACGATCCCGGTCGCGGCGGTGAGCCGGGCCGCCAGCACGGCGGCCAGCCCGACCGCCCCGGCGCCGAACACCGCGAGGGTGTGGCCGGGTTCGGGGCGCAGCACGTTCAGCACGGCGCCCGTCCCGGTCTGCACGCCGCAGCCGAACACCGCGAGCAGTTCGGGCGGCACGTCCTGGGCCACCTCGTCCGGCACCGGGATCGCGTTGCGTTCGCTGGCGAGCGCGAGGGTGGCGAAGGAGGACTGTCCGAAGAAGTGCCCGTGCAGCGGCGTGCCGTCCTCGGCCCGCAGGGTGGCGCTGCCGTCCAGCCGGCTGCCGCCGAACAGGTTGAGCCGGGGCCAGTGTTCGCACTGGACGGGCTGCCCGGCGCGGCAGGGCGGGCAGCCGCCGCAGGAGTCGAAGGTGAGCACCACGGTGTCCCCGGGCCGGACCCTGGTCACCGCGCGGCCGACGGCCTCGACGGTGCCGGTGCCCTCGTGGCCGAGCACGGCGGGCAGCGGGCCGGGGGTGCGCCCGGCCCGGACGCTCAGGTCGGTGTGGCAGATCCCGGCCGCCGCGATCCGGACCAGCACCTCGTCCGGGCGGGGGTCGTCCAGCCGGACGGGCTCCAGCGCGAACGGCGCGTCCTGGGCGCGTACCACGGCGGCGGTGGCGGTGTGCATCGTCAACTCCATTGCTCGGTCGGGGAGTAGAGCCGGGCCTCGGTCCCGCTCTCGTACGGCATGCCGGGGGGCATGTTCAGCACCTCCAGTTGCAGGCCCCACGGGGTGCGGAAGTACACCCAGCGGTCGCCGTCGATCGGGCCGCCGTCGGTGATCGTCTGCGGCTCGCCGAGCACCTCGACGCCCGGCTGCGCGCGCAGGTAGGCGACAGCGGCGTCGACGTCCGTGACGGCGACGGCGAGGTGGTGGCCGCCCCAGTCGCTGTTGCGGGGCAGTTCGCGGCGCTGGCCGGGAGCGGTGTACTCGAACAGCTCCAGGTTGGTCACCGGGCCGAGCCGCAGCATGGCGATGTGGGTGGCGGCGTCGCGGTGGACGCCGAGCTGGCGGGTCATCCAGTCGCCCTCCTTGTCCTCCACCGGGCCGATCCGGTAGAGGAGCCGGGCGCCCAGCACGCCGGTGAAGAACTCCACCGCCTGGTCCAGGTCGGGCACGGTGTAGGCGACGTGGTGGACGGCGAGCGCGCCGGGGATGCCGGTCATGGCGTGACTCCGTTCTCGGTGACGTACTGCTCGTTGCGGTCGGGCTCGTTGGCGTACCGCTGGTTGGCGATGGCGCTCATCAGGCTCAGCCCGCCGTCGACGGTCAGGGTGATCCCGGTGGTGTAGGCCGCCTCGGGGGCGGCGAGGTGGGCGATGGCGGCGGCGACCTCGGCCGCGCGGCCGGGCCGGCCGGCCGGGATCGCCGGGCGGGAGATGCCCTCGGCGTCCTGGCCGTCCGGGACACCGTTCATCCGCGTCGCGGTCTCCCCCGGGCTGACGGCGTTGACGGTGATCCCGTACGGCGCCAGCTCCAGGGCCAGCACCTTGGTGAGCTCGCCCAGCCCGCCCTTCGCGGCGCAGTACGAGGCGCCGCCGAGGATCGGGAGGAACTCGTGCACCGAGGTGACGTTGACGATCCGGCCGCCCCGCCCCTGCGCCACCATCCGCCGGGCGGCGGCCTGCGCGCAGGCGAACGGGCCGGTCAGATCGACGGTGAGGATCCGCTGCCACTCGCCGAGGCTCTCCTCCAGTACGGGCGAACGACGGTTGATCCCGGCGCAGTTGACCAGGACGTCGATCCCGCCGAGCCACTCGGCGGCCCGGTCCACCGCTTCGGCGGCGGCCTCCGGGTCGGCCAGGTCGAGCGGAAAGACGATGCCCTGCCCTGCGGTGAGCCGGGCCGTCTGCTCGGCGGCCGCCCGGTCGGTGCGGTAGCCGATGCCGACGGTGTGCCCGGCACGCGCGAGCGCGACGGCGGTGGCCCGGCCGATGCCGGAGCTGGCGCCGGTGACGATGGCGGTCATGCCGCTGCCTCCTTCATCTGGTAACCGGCCTGTTCCAGGCCGGCCGCGCCGAGGTAGCCGTACAGCGCGACGGTGGTGACGCCCTGCCGGGTGCGGAAGCCGTGCCACTCCCCCGCCGGTACGTACGCCAGGTCGCCCCGGGCGAGCCGGACCCGGCCGGTGTCGGTGAGGTGGTCGCCGCCGCCGGCCAGGACCAGGAAGAACTCGTCCGCGTCCGGGTGGCGGTGCAGGTCGTGGCTGCCGCCGGGGGTGAACGTCGAGGTGGCGAGCGCGAGCCGGCGCGAGCCGACGGTCGCGCCGGTGGCCAGCCAGTGCACGCCCATCCCGGCGAAGCCGCCGGCCCGGGTGAGGGCGCCCGCCTCCCGCCGACGGGCCAGCGGGACGGATCCGCCGGCCGCCGCCGGGCCCTGCGCAGAAGCCGGGGTCGGCGCGGGGGCCGGGAGCGCGTACACGGTCAGCACGACCGCCGGGGTGGCGCCGGCGCTCAGGGCGTACCGGGTGCCGGGCGGGTGGTAGAGCCCGCCGCCCGGGCCGATCACGCCGTCGGCGCGCCCGCCGTGGGCGGCCCGACCGGCCAGCACGATCGTCACGGCCTCGGCTCCGGCCGCCTCCTCGGCGCGGGTGCCGGCGGCGAGTGCCTCGACGGTCAGGCCGCCCCTGGCCTGCGGGAAGAGCTGCGGGTCGATCAGGCGCCGGAAGGCCGGGGCCCGCTCGGGGATGGCTGCGGGGACGAGGATCATCGGGAACCTCCGAAGTCGATCAGGATCTTGGGCGGCCCGGTCCGGCCGCTCCGGAGCAGCTCGAACGCGGCCGGCCCGTCCGACGGCCGGAGCACGGTGGCGATCAGCGGCTCGGCGTCCAGCACGCCGTCCTGGAACAGGCGCAGCGTGCGGTCGTAGTAGTCCAGGCCGTGCCGTACGCCGATCACCTCCAGCCCGCGCAGGGCCAGTTCACCGGGGACGAAGCCCTCGGCGGGCGCGCCCGCGACGCCGATCACGGCGAGTCGTCCGCCGGGTTCCAGCAGGTCGAGCCCGCGCCGGAAGGCGGGTGCGGCGCCGGAGGCCTCGACCACGAGGGAGTACCCGCCGTCCTCGGCCTGTTCGGGGGTGAGGGCGCGCCCGGCGCCGCAGCGCAGGGCGAGCTCCAGCCCGGCCGGGTCGATGCCGACCGCGTCCACCGATCCGGCCAGCCGGGCGGCGAGTTGGACGGCGAGCAGGCCGATGGTGCCGGTGCCGATCACGGCGACCCGGTCGGCGAGCCGGCAGCGGGCCTGCTCCAGGCCGCCGACCACGGTGACGGCGGGTTCGACCAGCGCGGCCGCCCGGTCCGGCACCGGGTCGGGCACCCGGCTGAGCGAGCCGCCCGGCATCGCCACGTACTCGGCGGCGGCGCCCTGCTGTCCGTACAGGCCGACCTCGCGCAGGCGTTCGCAGAGCGCGCGGCGGCCGCGCAGGCACATCCGGCAGCGGCCGCAGTGCAGCATGGTGTGGCCCACCACCCTTTCGCCGGGGGCGAATCCGGCGTTGCCGTGGACCACGGTGCCGGTCCACTCGTGGCCGATCACCACCGGGTAGGAGGTGCGGCCGTCGCGCAGGTAGGAGGCGGTGCCGTGCAGCATCTCCAGGTCGGTGCCGCAGAGGCCGACCAGTGCGGTGCGCACCAGGACCTCGTCGGGGCCGGGTTCGGGCAGCGGCACCCGGGCCAGGGCGGCGCGGTGCGGTCCTTCGATCCGCAGGGCGGTCATGGTGCCGGGCCCGGAGTTCACGGCGGCGGAGTTCACGGTGGCGGAGTTCACGGTGGCGCTCATGGGCGGGTGGTCCTCCGGGTGCGGGGCCGCTTCGGGGCGGCCTCCTGGGCGTGCAGGGTGAGGCAGAGCAGTTCGGCGCCGAGCGGGCCGGCCAGCAGGTCGAGCTCCTGGCCGGGCGGGACGAGCAGCAGGTCACCGCGGTCGGCGAGGTGCTGGGCCCGGTCCGGCCGCTGCTCGGCGACCACCGGGCCGCGCAGCACGTACCAGGCGGCCTCGGTGTCCGGGCGGCCGGCGCGCAGGTGGTGGGCGCCGGGGCTGAGGCGGACGTGTTCGAACGCCTCGCAGTCGCTGTGCATCAGGTCCCGGCGGGACAGGCAGAGGACGCGGGTGCGCTCGGTGCCCGGGCCGACGACGACCATGGCGGACGCGGTGGCGGTGGTGATGATCATGACGCGCCTTCTTGCGGAGTGCGGAGTGCCGCCCGGACGGCGAGCACGGCGTGGAAGTACTCCAGCCCGGCCTCCCCGGCGGTGAGGGTGGCCCGGCCGCCGAGCGGCAGGGTGACGGCGGTGCCCTCGGCGAGCGGGATGTCGTCGGAGTCGGAGTCGGAGTCTGCGACGGCGGAGTCGGTGTCCGCGGCGCTGTCGGCGCTGTCGGCCGCGTCGGCGGCCACCGCCGTGACGAAGCCGGCTCCGGCGGTGACGTAAACCGTGTGCTCGACGCCCTCGGCCACCAGCAGGATCCCGTCGCCGGGTTCGAGCCAGGAGAGCCCGACGCCGCACAGCGGCCCGGTGAGCACCCGGCCGGGGTCGACGGCGCGGCCCCGGCGGAGGGCGGTGATAGCGGTGCTGGTCATGGCTGACGCTCCTGGTCCGATCCGGCTGCTACTGGTGGTTCGTTCCTGCCTACGACGTTGGCCTGCCCGAAGTCCCGGGTGCACGGGAGCGGTGTCCCGTCCTGCTCCCTGTTCACCGGTCCGCCCGGGCCGGGACCGGTGCGCCACCGGTACGGCTGGACGGGACACCCCCGGCCCGCAGCGCCTCCACCCCGGCCCGCAGGGTGTCCTCGCCCACCTGGGTCAGCAGGCTCCCGTCGGCCACGTACGGTCGGCCGAGCCCGGCCAGCAGCACCAGCCCGGCCTCGCCGCCGCGCTCGGCGGCGAGCCGGACGGCGGCGGGGAGCCCGTCGGGGTCGGTCCCGGCCGGCAGCGCGACGGGCGAGCCGCTGCGCAGCAGCAGCTCGCGGTGGGCACGCTCGCCGGCCGCGTCGAGCAGGCCGAGGTGGGCGGCGGTCCGGGCGGCCGCGAGCATCCCGAGCCCGTCGGCGTACCCCGGGCGCAGGGCGCCGCCGGTGAGCAGCCGGACCGCCCGCCCGATGGTGCTCCCGTAGCCCAGGACCCGGCCGGGGCCGCGCTCCAGCGGGTCGTAGGCGGTGACGGCGGCCCGGGCGTCGGTGCAGAGCGCGACGAACGCGGCCAGCTCGGCCGGCCCGTAGCGGGCGTCGGGGTTCAGCACGGCGGCGACCCGGTCGTACTGGGCCGGGCAGACCGCCAGGACGCTCCTGACCAGGTGGGCGAGGTCGGCGCGCAGCTCGTCGGCGGGGCGGTCCCGCAGCAGGTCGAGCTGGTCCCAGACCAGCTCGGGCGCATGGTGGGTACCGAGGACCGCCGAGGGCAGGACGTGCCGCAGCGAGAGCGCCGGACCGCACATCGCCGACAGCGTGGTCGGCACGTGGACCAGGCGCAGCCCCTGGAACAGCAGGCCGGCCAGCAGGCCGGCGACGTCTCCGGTCCGGTCGTCGCCGACGCCGAGGACGAGGGTGCGGCGGGTCGCCCCGGCCAGCAGGATCCGCTCGGCCAGCCGCTCGACGGTCTGCAGGGTGCAGGTGCCGGGGATGCGCAGCACCTGCGCCGGGACCCGGGCGAGCAGGCCGGCCGGGACGTCCCCGTCGGTGATGACGACGTACCGGTCGGCGTCCAGCGCCGCCAGGTCCCGGGCCAGTTCGTCCCAGGAGCGGTCGCCGGTGCGGACCTTCACGCGGTAGTTCGCGCCGCCGGTCTGCAACTCCCGGTCGAGTGCGACCGGTTCGGTGGAGCGGGCCATCTCGGGCCTCCTCTGGGAAATTCCTACCTCCTCACCATGGGAGGCCCGGGGCCCCGGACACCTGAGGCCCGGTGCCCATCCCGGCCCCGTCTCCCGCCCGGGGCCGGCCCGGAATGCGCCTGGGGCCGGCCCGGCCACGAGGGGGGCGCAGGGCAGCCGCGCGGGACCGGGGACGGCAACGCCGTACCCTCCGGTCCCGCGCGGCTCCCCGCGCCCCAGGGGCTCTCAGTGGTCGAGCAAGTCCGGTCGGCGGGGCGGGAGTTCACGACTCACCGCTGTCGGCAGGACGGTCACGCAGAGCAGTTCGGCGCCGAGCGGACCGCCGTGCAGGTGGACGCCCTGGCCGTCGGGGGCGAGCAGCAGGTCGCCCTCGTCCAAGGTGCGCTGCGGCTGCTCCGGGCAGTCCAGCAGGGCGACCGGTCCGCGCAGCACGTACCAGGCGGCCTCGGTGCCGGAGCGCCCGGCCAGCTCGTAGCAGGCACCCGGGCTGAGCCGGACGTGCTCGACGGCCTCGCACTCGCTGTGCAGCATCCCCCGGCGAGCCAGGCAGCGGGTGCGGATCCGCTGGGTGCCGGGCCCGAGGTGCACCGCGGCGTGCGCGATGTCGGCGACGATCATGTCAACTCCTCTGCCGGCACGGCCAGTACGGCGTGCACGTACTCCAGCCCGTCCAGCCCGGCGGTCAGCGCCGCGCCGGTGCCGAGCGGGAGGGTGAGCGCCCGGCCCGGCATCAGCGGGATCCGGACGTCACCGGTCGCGGCGCGGCCGGATCCGCGGGTGACGAAGACGGTGTGCTCGACGCCGTCCGTCCGCAGGACGGCCCGCTCGCGGGCGGCGAGCCGGGTGACCTCCAGGGTGCGCAGCGGGCCGGTGAACACCGCGCCGGGGTCGACGGGGCCGACCCGCCGCAGGTTGGTGATCACGGCGTGCCGCAGGATCGGGTCCGGCGCGGCCGGGTGAGGGACGACCGGGTCAGGGGCGGCCGGGTCAGGCCGGGTCGGGTTCGGTGCGGTCGTACGGGCGGGCATCTCGATCACCAGCCATTCGAGCGGTTCGGTCCCGGTGTTGCGCAGGCCGTGGGTGGTGCCCAGGCCGGTGAGGACCGCGTCGCCGGCCCGGACGGGCACGGGGCGGCCGTCGAGGGTGATCTCCCCCCGGCCGGCCAGCAGGACGTAGACCTCCTCGGTGCGGGTGTGCAGGTGCTCCCCGCTGACCCCGCCAGCCGGGACGCACGCCCACTCCACCGCCTCCCAGCCGCCCCCGAGCCCGGCCCGGCGGGCCAGGCAGGCCCACTGGGTCAGACCCCGGGTGCCGTGCACACCGTGCACGTCGGCGGGCTGCCGGTTGTCGGCGACGATCACTGCGTGACGCATGCCAGCTCCCGCAACTCGTCGGCGGAGTCGCCGAGTTCGTCCGCCGTCAGGTCGTCGGCGAAGCAGCCGCCGCCGATCCCGACCGGCAGCGGGAGCCGCTGCCTGCCGTCGCGGTGGCGGATGGTGTCGGTGAGCGCGTCGCCGAGCGTCTCCGGCTCCATCAGCGGGTGCCAGAGCGGCAGCCGCAGGGTGCGCATCAGCGCCAGGATCCGGTCCCGCTGCCCGGGTTCGACCAGTCCCCTCCGCTGGGCGAGCACCGTGGTGAGGGCCATGTCGACGCAGACCGCCTCGCCGTGCAGCAGCTCGGGCAGCGCCCGCATCTCCACGGTCGGGCTGAACGAGTGGCCGTAGTCCATCGACCGCTCCAGCCGGTGCTCCCAGAGGTTGGGCTGCAGCTCCTGGAGCATCCCGTGGACGGCCCGGACGAGCACCTCGCCGCCGGCGGCCGGCCCCTGGAAGCGCTGCTCGATCAGTGCCTCGCCGCGCTGCTCCAGCAGGTCGAAGAGGCGCCGGTCCTTGATCAGGGCGATCTTGAGGATCTCCGCCAGGCCGTTGCTGAGGTGCCGCGGGTCGAGGGTGGCGAGGAAGGACGGGTCGAGCAGGGTGGCGGTGGCCGGGTGGTAGGTGCCCAGCCGGTTCTTGTGCGGGCCGAAGTTGACGCCGGTCTTCGCCCCCACCCCCGCGTCGACCAGCCCGATCAGCGTGGTCGGCACCCGGACGAACGGGGTGGAGCGCCGGTACAGGCTGCAGGCCAGCCCGACCACGTCCATCAGCACGCCGCCGCCCATCGCGATGACGGGCTCGCCGCGCCGGGAGATCCCGAACCGGTCCATCTGCTCGGCGACCCGGAACACCGAGTCCATGGTCTTCACCTGCTCGTGCGCCGGCAGCACACAGATCCGGTGCTCCAGCCCCCGGGCCTCGAAGTACCCGTGGATCCGGTCGCCGAACAGCTCGTGGACATGGGAGTCCACCACCACCAGCCGCCGGCCGGGGTGGCCGCCCGCCTGCGCGAGCGCGGGGTTGGCCGGGGAGAGGACCTGGGGGGTGAAGGCCACCTCGTAGGTGACGGGGAGGGCGGTACTGACCGTCCACGCGGTGACCGGCTCCCCCAGAGTGAACAGGCCGTGGTCGGCCCCGTGTGCGGCACGGGGGTGGGTGATGCGGTTGGCAGGCACGTCGGGCTCCTTCGGGCTCGTACTGCGGTGCTGCTGTCCTGCGGTGCTGCTGTCTTGCGGTGCAGCGGTGTTGCTGTCCTGCGGTGTTGCGGTGCTCCCCACAGTCGCGATCCCGACGTCCCGGACGCACGGGCGCCAGGTCCGCTCCTGGTCCCCACCGCGTCCCGGACGGCGGCTCCAGGGCCCGGCGGCGCACACTGGGACCAGGCACCCACTGAGGCGACGGGGGTGGTGCGCGGATGGCCGTGCTCCGGACACCGGTCGAGTCGTCCTGCCTGCGGTCGGTCGGCTACGACGAGGCCGCCCGCGAGCTGGAGGTCGAATTCACCAGCGGCGCGGTCTACCGCTACTTCGACGTGCCGGTGAGCGTCCGCGACGGACTGATGGGCGCGCCCAGCCACGGCCGGTACTTCTGCCGGGACATCCGGGGGCACTTCCGCTACCGCAGGACAAACTGACGGATCATCACTTCGGATGCCCCGCCCGCAGCCGGCCTTGATCGTCGGACTAAGCTCCACAGCAGTGCGGCTGACCGACCGTCAGGCCGGTGCCGTGGAGTCCCGTCGATGAGGAGTCGTTCGTGATCGTGGTCACCGGTGCCACCGGAACCGTGGGTTCGAGGATCGTCCGTGGGCTGCGCGAGCGCGGCGAGAACGTGCGCGCGCTGGTCCGCGACACCAGGTCCGTCCCGGCGGAGTGGGACGAGGGGGTGCAGCCGGTGGCCGCCGACTTCGCGGACCCGGCCTCGCTGGACGCCGCGCTGGCCGGGGCCGACGCGGTCTACCTGCTGGTCGCGGTCCACCCCGAGATGGCCGCGCACGAGCGCAACGTGATCGACGCGGCGGTGCGCGGCGGCGGGCGGCCGCGGATCGTGCTGCACACCGCCGCCGGGATCGAGCAGCGGCCGGAGGGCGTACGGTTCGTCTCCGCGCACGTCAGCGGGTACGAGCACCTGCTGGCCAGCGGGCTGCCGTGGACGGTGCTGGCGCCGAACGGCTTCTACCAGAACTTCCTCGGGATGGCGGCGGACGTCCGGGAGGGCCGGCTGACCGCCCCGGGCGGCACCGGCGCGGTCAGCTACGTCGACGCGCGCGACGTCGCCGACGCGGCGGTGGCGGTACTGACCGGCCAGGGGCACGAGGGCGCCGTCCACACCCTGACCGGCCCGGCCGGCCTCACCCATGCCGAGATCGCCGGGCAGCTCGGCGCCGTCGTCGGCCGCGAGGTGACGTACCGGGCCGCCGAGCCCGCCGCCGCACTGGCCGGGATGCTCGGCGCCGGCTGGGACACCTGGCGGGCCGAGGGCATGGTCGAGCTCTACGGCCTGTACGCCGCCGGGCACGCGAGCGCGGTGAGCCCCGACGTCGAGAAGCTCACCGGGCGCCCCGCGCGCTCCTTCGCGGAGTTCGCGGCCGAGCACGCGGCCGTCCTGCGCGGCGGGGACGCGGCCTGAGACCGGCCGGTCCGTGCGCACGGCGAGCACGTCGGGATGTCGGGACGTCGCCGGTGCGGAGCCTGGTCCTGCCAGGGCCAGGCTCCGCACCGGCGTACAGGCGACAATCGGCGCATGACCACGACGACCGCCCTGCGGGACTTCCTGCGCTCCCGGCGCGCCCGGCTGCTGCCCCGGGACGTCGGCCTGCCCGACTTCGGCGGGCGGCGCCGGGTGGCGGGCCTGCGCCGCGAGGAGCTGGCCCAGCTGGCGGGCGTCAGCGTCGACTACTACACCCGCCTGGAGCAGGGGCGGGTCGGCAACGCCTCACCGGCGGTGCTGGACGCGCTGGCCCGGGCGCTGCGGCTGGACGCCGACGAGACCCGCCACCTGCACCGGATAGCCCGCCCGGCCGCCGCCCGCGGCCCGGCCGGGCGGCGGGCGGCGCGCCCGCAGCGCGTACGGCCGATGCTCCGGGTGCTGCTGGAGTCCCTCGACGGGCTGCCCGCCCTGGTGATGGGACGGCGGATGGAGGTGCTGGCCTGGAACCGCGCGGCGAGCGCGCTGCTCGGCGACTTCGACACGGCGGAGCCGGCCGCCCGCAACATCGCCAGGATCACCTTCCTCGCCCCCGGCTCCCGCACGCTGTACGCCGACTGGGACGCCTGCGCCCGTGAGAACGTCGCCTACCTGAGCATGGAGGCGGGCCGGCACCCCGACGACCCCGAGCTGACCGCCCTGATCGGCGAACTCGCTGTCAAAAGCCCCGAGTTCCGCACCTGGTGGGCCGAACATCCGGTCCAGGACAAGGCCTCGGGGACCAAGGGCTTCCGGCACCCGGTCGTCGGCGACCTCGAACTGTTCTACGAGACCCTGCGGGCCGTCGACGACCCCACCCAGGCACTGATCACCTACGCCCCGGAACCCGGCAGCCCCTCCGAGGACGCCCTGCGCCTGCTGCTCGCCTGGACGGCCCAGGAGAGCACGCCCGACGCGCGGGCGGCCGCGGCGGCAACGAGACCTCAGGGACGGTAGCGCGGGGGCCGGGAGCGAGGCCGCCCGGGGCTCCCCGAGCCCACGCAGCTGCCCACGCGCCCCCGACGTACCGTGGAACCGGGGGAAGGCCAGCTCCCGGAGGCCGTGCCATGAACTACACCGACCGAACGGAGGCCGGCCGTCGGCTGGCGGCCGAGCTGACCCATCTGCGCGGGGCCGATCCGGTGGTGGTGGGGCTGCCGCGCGGCGGGGTGCCGGTGGCGGCGGAGGTGGCGGGGGCACTCGGGGCGCCGTTGGACATCTGTGTGATCCGCAAGCTGGGGGTGCCGTTCCAGCCGGAGCTGGCGATGGGGGCGATCGGCGAGGGCGGGGCGCGGGTGCTGAACGACCGGGTGATCCGGGGGGCCGCGATCACGGCGGAGCAGCTCGACCGGGTGGAGCGGACGGAGCGGACGGAGCTGGAGCGGCGGGCCGTCCGGTACCGGCGCGGGCGCGACGGCGTCGACCTGCGCGGCCGTACCGTCCTCGTGGTGGACGACGGTCTCGCCACCGGTTCGACCGCCAAGGCGGCCTGCCGGATCGTCCGGGCCAGGGGCGCCGCGCGGGTGGTGCTCGCGGTGCCGGTCGCGCCCGCCGACTGGCGGAGCACCATGGCGGGGACGGCCGACGAGCTGGTCTGCCCGTTCACCCCCGCGCGGTTCTACGCCATCGGGGAGTTCTACGCCGACTTCGGGCAGACCGGCGACGCGGAGGTGCTCGCCTGTCTGGACGCGGCGGCGGACGGTACCCCTGCCGTGGAGCGCGAGCTGGAGATCCAGGCGCCGGGGGCGCGGCTGGCCGGCGAGCTGGCCCTCCCGCACCGGGCGGCCGGCGTGGTCCTGTTCGCGCACGGCAGCGGCAGCAGCCGGCACAGCCCGCGCAACCGCCGAGTGGCCGCCGCGCTGAACCGTGCCGGTCTCGGGACACTGCTGCTCGACCTGCTGACGGCCGACGAGGAGCCGGACCGGCACAAGGTCTTCGACCCCGAGCTGCTCGCCGACCGGCTGGGCGCGGCGACCCGCCGGCTGGCCGACGAGCCGGGCACCGACGGGCTCCCGTTCGGGTACTTCGGGGCGAGCACCGGCGCCGCCGCCGCGCTGTGGGCGGCGGCGGAGCACGGTGACCGGGTGGCCGCGGTGGTGTCCCGGGGCGGGCGGCCCGATCTGGCGGGCGAGCGACTGGCCAAAGTGCGCGCCCCGACGCTGTTGATCGTCGGCGGGGCCGACCGGGCGGTCCTGGAGCTGAACCGGCAGGCCAGGGCGCTGCTGCGGTGCGAGAGTGGTCTGGCCGTCGTCCCCGACGCCACCCACCTCTTCGAGGAGCCCCGCGCGCTGGAGACCGTCGCCGAGCTGGCCGCGGAGTGGTTCGGCCGGTGGTTCACCCGGTTCGCGGAGGCCGGGGACGATCACTGGACAATCTGAGCAGTGAGAACAGGGCCAGGCTGCTCATCTTGTACACATTGAGCAGTCAGGACCGGAGCTGTTGCCCAATCCGCCCGACAGGAGCAAGCTCACCCCTCAACCGCGCACACCCACCCCAGTGCCGCGCGGAAGCCTCAACGTGGAGGAACCACCGATGACCGCGAACACCATTGAACTGACCCCCGAGGAGCGGGAGGCCGGTCTCGACGCCGAGCAGCTGCGCCGCCTGGTGGGCCTGGTCGAGCACGACGCGGCCGCTGACCCCTTCCCGGTGATCGCCCAGGACGCGGTCGTCTTCGTGGTCGGCAACGCCACCCAGGCGGCCCACCACTACCAGTCGGTGTTCGGCATGGAGCTGGTGGCCTACTCGGGCCCGGAGACCGGCCGCCGCGACCGCAAGGCGTTCGTGCTGCGCTCGGGCTCCTGCCGGTTCGTGATCAAGGGCGGCGTCGCCCTGGACAGCGAGCTGCTCGACCACCACCGCCGGCACGGCGACGGCGTGGTCGACCTGGCCCTTGAGGTCCCGGACGTGGACAAGTGCATCGAGCACGCCCGCGCCCAGGGCGCCCGCATCCTGGAGGAGCCGAACGACGTCTCGGACGAGCACGGCACCATCCGCCGCGCCGCCATCGCGACCTACGGCGAGACCCGCCACACGCTGGTCGACCGCTCCCGCTACACCGGCCCCTACCTGCCGGGCTACGTCGCCGCCGAGACCAAGGTGCAGCGTCCCGAGGGCCACCCCAAGCGGCTGTTCCAGGCCCTGGACCACGCGGTCGGCAACGTCGAGCTCGGCAAGATGGACGAGTGGGTCGGCTTCTACAACCGCGTCATGGGCTTCGAGAACCTGGCCGAGTTCGTCGGCGACGACATCGCCACCGACTACTCCGCGCTGATGAGCAAGGTGGTCGCCAGCGGCAACCACCGGGTGAAGTTCCCGCTCAACGAGCCGGCCATCGCCAAGAAGAAGTCGCAGATCGACGAGTACCTGGAGTTCTACGGCGGCCCCGGCTGCCAGCACCTGGCGCTCGCCACCAACGACATCCTCACCACCGTGGACATCCTGCGCGCCAACGGCGTGGAGTTCCTCACCACCCCCGACTCGTACTACGACGACCCGGAGCTGCGGGCCCGGATCGGGCACGTGCGCGTCCCGGTCGAGGAGCTCAAGAAGCGCGGCATCCTGGTCGACCGGGACGAGGACGGCTACCTGCTGCAGATCTTCACCAAGCCGCAGGGCGACCGGCCGACGGTCTTCTTCGAGTTCATCGAACGGCATGGTTCACTCGGTTTCGGCAAGGGCAACTTCAAGGCGCTCTTCGAGTCGATCGAGCGCGAGCAGGACAAGCGCGGCAACCTCTGAGCCCCCGAGGGAGACCAGGTCATGGCGCACTACCGGCAGCTGGGCGACATACCGCCCAAGCGGCACACGCAGCACCGCACGCCCGAAGGCGGGCTGTACTACGAGGAGTTGATGGGTGAGGAGGGGTTCTCCTCGGACTCCTCGCTGCTCTACCACCGGGGCATTCCGTCCGCGCTGGTGAACGCCCGGGTGTGGGAGCTGCCCGAGCAGGCGACCGTCCCGAACCTGCCGCTGCTCCCCCGCCACCTGAAGCTGCACGAGCTGTTCCAGGGCGAGGAGTGGAAGAACACCGACGCCGTCACCGGCCGCCGCCTGCTGCTGGGCAACGGCGACGTCCGGATCTCCTACGTCGCCGCCGGCGCGCCGAGCGAGCTCTACCGCAACGGGCTCGGCGACGAGTGCGTGTACGTGGAGTCGGGCTCCGGGGTGCTGGAGACGGTCTTCGGCACGCTGGAGGTCGGCCAGGGCGACTACGTGATCATCCCCCGGGCCACCACCCACCGCTGGGTGCCCGGCGGCGACGAGCCGCTGCGCGCGTACTGCATCGAGGCGAACAGCCACATCACGCCGCCCAAGCGCTACCTGTCGCGCTTCGGGCAGCTGCTGGAGCACGCGCCGTACTGCGAGCGCGACCTGCGCGGGCCGGTCGGGCCGCTGCTGGTGGACGCCACCGACGTCGACGTGCTGGTCAAGCACCGGGGACCGTCCGGCGTGGTCGGCACCCGGTACACCGTGCCGCACCACCCGTTCGACGTGGTCGGCTGGGACGGCTGCCTGTACCCGTACGCGTTCAACATCAGCGACTACGAGCCGATCACCGGGCGGGTCCACCAGCCGCCGCCGGTGCACCAGGTCTTCGAGGGCAACAACTTCGTGATCTGCAACTTCGTGCCGCGCAAGGTGGACTACCACCCGCTGTCGATCCCCGTCCCGTACTACCACGCCAACGTGGACAGTGACGAGGTGATGTTCTACTGCGGCGGCAACTACGAGGCGCGCAAGGGCTCGGGCATCGCCCAGGGCTCGATCTCGCTGCACCCCGGCGGCCACACCCACGGGCCGCAGCCGGGTGCGTACGAGCGCAGCATCGGCGTGGAGTTCTTCGACGAGCTGGCGGTCATGGTGGACACCTTCCGCCCGCTGGAGCTCGGCGAGGGCGCCGGGGCGAGCGAGGACCTGGGCTACGCCTGGACCTGGTCCGGCGGGCGGAGGACGGGGCAGTGACCGTACCCGCCCTGTTCCGGGGGCTGTTCGACGACGCGGCGGTGTTCCCGCCGGGGGACCTGCCGCTCGCCGAGGCGGTGCCCGCGCACCTGGGGCACCGCGCCGCGGCGTACGCCGATTCGGTCGGGCCGTTCCTCTGCGGGGCCGGCCTGCTGGGCGAACTGGCCCGGCTGGCCGAGCCGGGCCTGCGGGTCGGGCTGGTGCTGCCGGGGGGCAGCGACCAGCTCGTCCCGGCGCTCGAAGCGGCCTCCGCGCTCACGGTGACCGGGGTCGAACTGGCCGCCACCGACGTCCGGGCCGCCGTCGCGGCGCTGGACGAGCACCTGCCGAAGGACGTCTGGGGCACGGTCGAAATCCCGCGCGGAGCAAGCCTGCCGGACGCGCTGGACGCGCTCGCCGGGACGCCGTACCGGGCCAAGTACCGCACCGGCGGCCTCACCGCCGAGGCCTTCCCCTCCGAGCGGGAGCTGGCCGCCTTCCTGGCCGGCTGCGCCGAGCGCGGGCTGCCGTACAAGTGCACGGCCGGGCTGCACAACGCCGTCCGGCACACCGACGCGGTGACCGGGTTCGAGCACCACGGCTTCCTGAACGTCCTGTTGGCGGCGGCGGAGCCGGACCGGGCCGCCGAGCTGCTGGCCGAGCGCTCCGGGGCCGTCCTCGCCTCCGCCGCAGGTGACCTGACGGACACTCAGATCGCCGACCTGCGGCGTTCCTTCACCGCGTTCGGGACCTGCAGCGTCATCGAACCCCTCGTCGACCTGGCCGAACTCGGCCTGGTCCCGCCCCTGGAGAACCATTGACCAGCTGGCTCGCCTCCGCGCAGGACTCGCCCTTCGGCCTGCACAACCTGCCGTACGGCGTCTTCACCGCGCCGGACCAGCCCGGCCGCCGCCGGATCGGCGTCGCCGTCGGCGACTTCGTGCTGGACGCCGGGGCCGCCGCCCGCGCGGCCGGGGAGCCCTCGGTGCTGCTCGACGCGGACTCGCTGGGCCCGCTGCTGGCGGCGGGCCGTCCGGCCTGGACGGCCGTGCGCGCCTCGCTCACGGCCTGGCTGGGCGACGAGTCGTACCGGGCCGCGATCAGCCCCTGCCTGCTGCCGCGCGGCGAGGTCGAGCTGCACCTGCCGTTCGAGGTCGCCGACTACGTCGACTTCTACGCCTCCGAGCACCACGCGACCAACCTCGGCAAGATCTTCCGTCCGGGCTCCGAACCGCTGACGCCCAACTGGAAGCACCTGCCGATCGGTTACCACGGCCGGGCCGGCACCGTGGTGGTCTCCGGCACCCCGGTCGTCCGCCCGCAGGGGCAGCGCAAGGCGCCGAGCGAGGCCCTGCCGTCCTTCGGCCCCTCGCGCCGGCTCGACATCGAGGCCGAGGTCGGCTTCGTGGTCGGCGCCGGGTCGGAGCTCGGCAAGCCCGTCCCGCTGGCCGACTTCCGCGAGCACGTGTTCGGCGTACTGCTGCTCAACGACTGGTCGGCCCGCGATATCCAGGCCTGGGAGTACGTGCCGCTCGGCCCCTTCCTCGGCAAGTCCTTCGCCACCTCGGTCTCACCCTGGGTCGTCCCGCTGGACGCCCTGGAGGCCGCCCGGGTCACCCCGCCGACCCGCGACGTCGAGCCGCTCCCGTACCTCGACGACCGCGAGGGCGAGGCCTGGGGCCTGGACATCGCGATGGAGGTCCGCCTCAACGGCCACCCCGTCTCGCACCCGCCGTTCGCCGCGATGTACTGGACGGCCGCCCAGCAGCTCGCCCACATGACCGCCAACGGCGCGAGCCTGCGCCCGGGCGACCTGTTCGCCTCCGGCACGGTCAGCGGCCCCGAGGTCGAGACCCGCGGCGCCCTGATCGAACTCACCTGGAACGGCGAGAACCCCGTCAAGCTCCCCGACGGCACGACGCGTACGTTCCTGGAGGACGGCGACGAGGTCACCATCACCGCGACCGCCCCCGGCCCGGACGGGACGGTCATCGGCTTCGGCGAGGTGACAGGGCGCATCGTCCCCTGACCGGCCGGACGGCACAACGGCGAAGGCCGCACCCTCCTGGAGGGTGCGGCCTTCTGAATTCCGGCTCGCAGTCAGAACGCGGCCCCGCCAGGACTGACCTTGGCGGGGCCGACGCTATGCCGTGCCGTTCAGAGCTGGATCTCGTTGCGCAGGTATTCGGCGGAGAGACCGCCTTCATACCAACCGCCGATGTCCTGCATCTGCGGGATCGACAAGCCGAACGCGACGCGATAGTGGTTCAGGATGACGATCGACCGTTGCCTGAACTCGTCGTGGTTCTCCCGCATGTGCTCAGCGATCTGGACGATGTCCATCCCCAGAGCGGCCAATCGCCGGAGTTCTGCGACCCAGTCTTGCTCTGCCATGTCCTACGGCCTCCTGAAATCTGCCGAAACCGCAGCGTACCCGCCATCCGCGGCGGGGACGGCACGCGAGATCCGAACGCTGGTGAACCCGTAGTCTGCGGCACGCAGGCCCGTCCAGGTCGCCCTCGCAGCCGTCTTCTCCGGCATCCCTTCCGCAATCAGCTTGTTGAACGCGGCCAGGTTGTCGCCGTACGACCAGTTGCCCTGGATCATCTCGACCCGGTCGCCGAAGTGCTCCATCACCATCTGGAACATCTGCTTGCCCGAGATGGTCGAACCGTCGAGCCGGTCCATGCCCAGGGTCAGCTTGCCCGTCCACGCGTCGAGGATTCCGATGGTCATCGTCCCACTCGCCGGGTGGGCGATGGTGATCCCGTCCTCCGTCGCCTCGACCGTGACACCGACCGGGCAGTCGAAGTTGTGCACCAGCACCGGTGTACGGCCCGCAAGCACGAAATAGGTGTGCAGGTCACTGACGGTCAGGTCGTAGGTGACCATCGCAGAGGTGTAGTTGCGCACCTCCAGGACCGTCACCGGAGTCGACCCGGCGCTCTGAAGGCGGTCACCCACCGTCAGCCGGGATGCATCGACAAATGCCTGGCGGGTCAGATCGTAGTACGGGTGGTTCTGGGTGCCAGTGATCTTCCCCCGGCCCTCCGGTCCGCTGACCGTGAGGTCGGTGAACTCGGTGTCGGTGCGGGTGGTGAACGCGTTCTCGACGCGGTGCCGCTCGACCCCACCACCAGGCGCGGCATTCTCGACCATGTCGCCGCCGCGGACGTCCTGGATCGGCTTGACGCTGCCGTCCGCCATCAGGACGCCGGTACCGGCGGAGAAGCTGTGCGTAGGTACACAGGGGAGGAAGGTCTGGAGAAGATCCTTGATCATGACCGGCTTCAGAGCCTGGCTGAACCTGGACATTACGAACGCGTCGATCGCTGCGGCCTTGGCCGTCTGGGTCAGCACATTGACTGCGGCCTCAACACCGACCATTTTGCCGATGACCCAGGCGGCCCGGACTGCGAGAGCAGCTTTGAGAAAGGCCTTCAGCGCAAGCGGAATGACGATGCTGCCGACCGCCATGAGGCAGTCGTTGCTGGTGGGGTCGAGGTGCTTGAGGTCCTTGGCGCATTGGACGAAGTTGCTGATCATGCTGTAGGCGAGCGTCTTGGTGAAGGTCTTGTCCTGCTGCCACATATCGACGTTGAAGACCCGGTGCTGCGTGACGTCGATGGGCACCGAGCCGAAGGAGTCCTTCTGGTACTGGCCGGTCTGGATGCACTGGGCCGCAGGTGCGTTGGGCAGCGAACACGTCACCAGGTACACCATCCCGGAACCGGTGATGTGGACATCAGCCGGCAGGCTGCAGTGGAGCGGGTGATCCGGGTTCCACTTGCACTGGTCGGTGGCGTGCGCATCCGCCTTCAGGTCCACAGGCTCGATGACCAGACCCGGAAGGTCCGAGTCCGAGGCCACCGGGGTGTCCGTCGCCGCGGGCGGATTCTGATCCAACTGAGCGGCACCCTCAGCGATCTGCGCGGACTCCCGTGCGTCCGCCTGGGCGGTGGACGCCGCCTGATTCGCGGAGTTCGCCGATGTCTGGGCGTCGGTCGCGTTGGAGGCCGCGTCGTCCGCCGAATCCCTCGCGTTGGCCGCCGCCGTGTGCGCTGCCGCCGCGTCCGTCTCGCCCGCCGTCGCCGCCGCGTTGGCGGCCGCGGCGTCGTTGCCTGCGGCGGCCGCCGACAGGCCCGCGTTCCAGGCGTCGCTCTGGGCCTGGGTGTCGGTGACGTGGAGCTGGTCGGCGCCGGCCTTGGCGTCCTTGGCGTCGGAGGCCGCCTGGGCCGCCGACTTGAGGGCGTCGGAGGCCGAGCGGGAGGCCTTGGCGGCCGAGGCCGCCGCGTCCGCCGCCGCCTGGGCCGCCAGCTTGGCGTCCCCGTTAGCCCGGTTCGCCGCGTCCTGGGCCGCGGCCGCGAAGGCCGCCGCCTCGGTGGCGCGGACGTCCGCGACGACCGCCTCCTGCTGTGCCAGCGTCTTGGAGGTGTCGGCGACAGCGACAGCGAGACCGGCGGTGGCGTCGGTGGCCGCGAACGCGATACCGAGCTGGATCGCCTGGTCGGCGGGCGCCGTCACCGCGTTCGCGGTGTCGCGGGCGATCTCCGACTGCTGCGATGCGGCGTACGCCTGACCGGCAGCGGTGGCGCTGTCGGCGGTGGCTCCGTCGGCCTCCTTCTGGGCTCCGTCGGCCGCCGCCTTGGCGTTGGCCGAGTCCGTTGCGGCCTGCTTGGCCAGCGCGTTGGCCGCGTTGGAGTTCTGCGCTGCCACTCCTGCCTGGCTGATCGCGTCGGCTGCCAGGGCGTCGCCCTGAGCGGCGTTGGCCCGGGTCTGGGCCGCCGCCGAGTCGGCCACCTTGGCCGCCGCCATCGACTTGGCAGCCGCCGCACCGCTGGTGGTCGCGGCAGCGCGTGCTGCCACGGCGGCATCGGTCGCGGTCCTGGCGTCGGCGTCCGCCTGGTCGGCCGCCTGGGCAGCCGCGTCGGCGTCCAGACCGGCCTGCTTGGCAGCGGCCGTCGCACCGTCCGCCGCGCTCGTCCCGACCGCCGCGTCAGCCGCCGCGTCGGCGGCAGCAGCCTTGGCACTGGACGAGTCGAACGCCGTCCGGGCCGCATCGGCCCGCGACTTGGCAGCCGCCGCGTTGCTCTCGGCCTTCTGCGCGGTGGCGTTGTCGTTCGCCGCGTTACCGGCGTCCGTCGCTGCCGCCGCGTCGCTGCTCGCCGCAGCAGCGGCCTGCTGCTGCGCCGCCGCGTTCGCCGTGGCCGCGGCGTTGCGCTGGGTCTCCGCCGTCGCCTTCGCGGTGGCGGCGTTCTGACGTTCCGTCGCAGCCGTGGCGGCGGCGGCCTTGGCGCGCGCCGCCGCGTCGTTGGAGCCGGCCTGGAGGGTGGCGATGGTCGCCTTGTCCTTGGCCGCGACGGCTGCCGCCGTCGCCGCCGCGTCCGCCTTGTCCTGCGCGGCGACGGCGTCGGCCGCCGCCTTCTGCGCGTCGTCCTGCGCGGTGGCGCGCAGGAAGGCGGCACGGGCCGCGTGCGCCTGGGCGCTGGCGTTGGCCAGCAGGGCGCCGCTGTCCGCGACGGTGGCGTTGGTGGCCGCGACGGCGGTCTTCATGGCCAGCGCGGTCGCCTGGGTGGCGGCCGCGGCGGCCTTGGTGACCTGGGCCGATTCGGTCGCGTAGGAGAGCCCGCGACCCGCCGGCAGGCCGTTGGCGCCCGCCGACTGGCCGGCGGAGGTGACCGCGGCCGAGGCCGAGTCGTCCGCCGCCTGGGCGTCGGCCGCGTTCTGGGTGGCCGTCGCCGACAGGGCGTCGACCCGCGACTTGACGGCGGCCAGGTCGTCGGTGACCGAGACCGGCTTGCCGTCGGACGAGAAGTTCCCGCCCATCGTGGTGGGCCAGTCCTTGATGTACGTGTTCCACGCGCTGTGCGGGTCCGCCTGGGCCTGCATCAGGTTGTTGGCGACCCAGGCGTTGCCCAGGGCGTCGTGCATCGCCTCGGCGCTGGACTGCAGCGCCGTCAGCGCCTTGATCTCGGCGTTGGCGATGTCGGTGCGCTGCTGCGCCTGGCCGGCGTACTCGGCCTCCCACTCGGCCGAGGCGGTCTCCTCGACCTCGACCATGACCTGGTTCGGGTCCTGCGGGTTGGTCGGGTCACCGCTGGCCCAGCGGGTCTTCAGGCTCTCGACTTCGAGCCGGAACTCCGCGCTGCCCTTGGCCGGGGCGACGGTCGGGAAGCCGTTGTACTGGATGAACCGCCGGACGTCGTCCGCCGAGCCGCGGGTCTGCGGCGAGGCGAGCATGATCGACCACAGGTTCCACGGATCACCGTTCGCGGCGATCTTGTCCTTCAGGATCTGCGCGACCCGGTCCAGCGCGGCCTGGCTGGCCTGCGGCACCTCCGGGGTCGCTCCGTAGCCGGCCGCCCGGCCCACCCTCAGGTAGGCGTTCCCGGTGTCCAGGAACTGGGTGACGGCGGTGTCGTACTGGGGCTCGGTGTGGGCGAAATCGGTGGTGAAGTACTTCCAGACGGTCTGCTGCCGGTCCTGGGTGCGCTGGTACCGGCCGCTCGCGGCGTCGCGGGCGGCGACGACGTCGGCGTTCCAGGCGTTCCACATGTCCGGGTTGAAGAAGGACCACGATGCCGCGTCGGCCTGGCCGGGCCCGGCGAGCCGGGTGGTCGCCAGGGTCTTGGAGGCGACCCCGCCGACGTGCAGCAGGTAGGCCAGGTTCGCCCGCCCGATCCGGATCTGGGCCTGGTTGTCCATGATCTTCGCCCGGGCGTCCAGGTCGTGCCGGGCCTGGGCGGCCTGCTGCGCGGCCGCGACCTGCGCGGCGAGCGCGGCCTCGTCCTTGCGCAGCTGCTGCTCGGCGGCCGTGGCGGACTGCTCCGCCGTCGCCGAGTCGGCGGCCGCTGTGGCGGCGGACTTCTCCGCGGCCGTCGCGGAGGCGGCTGCCTGGTCCGCCGTGCCGCGCGCCGACTTGGCGTCGGCGTCGGCGGAGGCGGAGGCTGCGGCGGCGGCCGCGGCGTCCTTCTCGCCTGCGGTCGCGGCGGCTGCCGCGGCCTGCGAGTCGGTGTTCGCGTCCAGCGCGGACTGGGACGCGGCCTTCGCCTGGGCCTGGGCCTGGGCGTCGATCGCGGCGGTCTGCGTGGCAGCCGACTTGGCCGCGGCCGCGTCGGAGGCGGCAGCGGCGGAGGACTGCTGCGCCGCGTCCGCCGAAGCGGCGGCCTGGGCGGCGGAGGCCGCCGCATCGGAGGCGGCCTGGGCCGCGAGCTTCCCGTCGCCGGTCGCCTGGGCGGCCAGTGCGGCGGCCTGGGTGGCCAGGGTTGCGGCCTGCGCCGAGGCGGCGTCGGCGACGGCGGTCTGCTGCTGGGCGAACGTCAGCGCGCCCTGCGAGGCGAGCGTCGCGAGACCGGCCGAGGAGTCGGTCAGCGCGTACGGAGCGCCGAGCGCGATCGCCGTATTCGCCGGGGCGGTCACCGCGGCTGCGGCGTCCCGGGCGGTGGCGGCGGCCTGCGCGGTGGCGTACGCCTGGCCGGCGGCCGTGGCGCTCGCGGCGACGGCGTTGTCGACCTGCTGGGAGGCCGCCACCGCCTTGGTGTCGGCCGCCAGCGCGGCCTGGCCCGCCTGCGAGGCGAGGTTCGCCGCGTCGGAGGCGTTCTTGGCGGCGGTCTGCGACTTGGTGATCGCGGTCGCCGCGGCGGCTTCCGCGTCCATCGCGGTCGACCAGGTCAGCAGCGCGTTGGCGTCGGCGTCGGCCGCCCACGCGGTGGCGCGGGCCGAAGCCGCCGCCGCGGTGGTGGCCGCCGTCCGTGCCGCGACCGCCGCGTCGGTGGCGGTCTTCGCCTGGGCCGAGGCCTGGTCGGAGGCGGTCGCCGCCTGCGCGGCGGCGGTGGCGGCCTGCTGAGCGGCCGTCTGGGCGTCGGCCGCGGCGGCCGTACCCTGGGCGGCCACCGCGGCGGCGGCCAGGGCCTGTGCGTCGGCGGTCGCCACGTCCTTCTTCTGCTGGGCGACGGCGGCCGCGTTCCGGGCGGCGGCGGCCTGGTCCTCGGCCAGCTTGGCCGCCGAGGCCTTGGTGGCGGCGTCGCTGCTCGCGGCCTGGGACTTGCCGCGGCTGTCGCCGGCGGCCTTGGCCTTGTCCAGCGCACCGGCCAGCGCCTGCTTGGCGCCGGTCCGCTGGGTCTCGGCGTCCGCCTTGGCGTTGGCGGCGTTCTGCCGCTCGGTGGCCGCGTTGGCGGCGGCCGCCTTGGCCCGGTCGTTCGCCGCGCTCGCGTCGGCCTGGTCCTGGACGGCCTGGCCCTTCGCGGTGGCGACGTCGGCGGCGGCCGAGGCGGCGGCGGCCGCCCGGGTCTTGGCACCGGCCGCCAGGTCGGCCGCGGTGGCGGCGCTGTCCTGGGCCGACTGGCGCAGGTACTGCGCACGGGCGGCGGCGGCCTGGGCCTGGGAGTTGGCGAGCAGGGTGGCACTGTCGGCGGCGGTGGCACCGGTGGCGGCCACGGCGGTGTCGAGCGCGTTGGCGGTGGCCAGCGCGGCGGCGGCGGAGGACTTGGCGACGTCCCCGGACTGCTGCGCGTAGGCGAGCCCGCGTCCGTGCGGGAGGCCGGCGTCGTCAGCGATCTTGTTGGAGGCGGCGACGGCCGGGTCCACCGTGTCGGCGGCGGCCTTCGCGTCGTTGGCACCCTGGCGGGCGATCGCCGCCTGGGCGGTGACCAGGTTCCGTACCGTCGCCAGGTCGGCGGTGGCCTTGTCCATCGGCTTCGACGGGTTGGCCGCCTGCCACTTGAGGATCTGGCTCGCGGCCCAGGCGTAGCCGAGGGCCTGGTGCATCGCCTCGGTGCCGCTCTGCAGCGCGGTCAGCGACCGCAGCTCCGCGCTGAGGATGTCGGCCCGGGGCTTGGCCTGCGAGGCCTGCTCGGCGAGCCACTCGGCGGAGGCGGTCTCCTCCGCCTCGACCAGGACGTTCTGCCAGTCCACCGGGTTGGTGGTGTCACCGCTCGCCCAGCGGGCCTTGAGCGCCTCGACCTCGATCCGGAACTCCGGGGTGCCCTTGACCGGAGCGGTCTGCGGCATGCCGTTGTACTCGATGAAGCGCCGGACGTCGTCGGCGGAGCCGTTGTTGGTGGTGGTGCCGAGGATCGTGTAGAGGCCGAACGGGTCCTGGCCGCCGTTCTTGGCGATCAGGTCCTTCACGATCGCGGTGACCTTGGCCTGCGCGGCCTGGCTCGCCTTGGCCACCGGCGGAGCCGTCAGGGAGGCGTCGCGGGCGTTGACACCGGCCAACGACATGTAGTCGGTGACGTCGGTGTCGTACTGCGGCAGGTGCGTGTCGGAGGAGGTCGCGTACGGGGCCAGGTACTTCTCCAGGCCCGTGTCGTGCGCGTAGCGGGCGGCCGAGGCCGTCTTCGCGTCGGTGGAGTCCTTGACGAACGCGCTGTCGATGCGCGGGGTGACGAACTGGTTCACGTGCAGGTCGCCACTGGCCGTGAAGGCCACCGGCGCGTCGCTGACCCGTGCGTCGATGAGGCCGAACTGGGCCGAGTTGGCGGCCCAGCTGCCGTCGGTGCGGCGGACGTTGTCCCAGGCCGCGCCGGCGGTGTCGAGCACCACGAGGTGGACCTCGTTGGCGGCGGATCCGGCCGCCGAGACCGACTTGGCGGTGTGCCCGCCGTCGGCGAGCGCCGGGGCCGCCCAGCTGCCGTCGGCGTGCCGCAGCACGTCCCAGGCCTTGCCGTCGTCGGCGACCACCGCGAGGTGCAGCTCGCCGTTCGGCGTGGCGGCGACGGCGACGTGGCCCGCGTGCGGGGCCGTCACCGCCGAGCTCGCCCAACTGCCGTCGGTGTGGCGGACGGTGTCCAGCACGCTGCCGTCGGCCTTCAGTACGCCGAGGTGGACCTCGCCGTTCGGCAGGCCCACCGCCGAGACCGCCCGCGCCGTGCCGCTCTGTTCGGCGACCGCCGGGGTGTCCCAACTGCCGTTGCTGTGGCCGACGATGTCGCGCACGGTGTTGTCGTCACCCAGTACCACGACATGCACGTCGCCGTTCGGCGTCGAGGCCGCCGCGGCGGCGACGGCGTGGTGCGAGCCGTCCACCAGGACGGTGCCCGAGTAGCTGGTGCTCCAGCTGTTCGCGGCGGCGCGGCGGGCCTGGTCCCACACGGTGCCGTCGTCGGCGAGCGAGACGATGTGCAGGTCACCGCCCGGCGCGCCGGTGAGCGCGAGGTCCTTGGTGTGGCCGAAGGCGCCGTCCACCACGAACGGCGCACTCCAGCTGCCCGTACCGGCGCGGCCGGTGCTCCACAGCCGGCCGTCGTCGGCGGTCACGTCCACCTGGAGCTCACCGGTGGCGGCGGCGCCGGCCGAGAGCCCGGTGGCGTGCGGGGCGGCCACGGCGGACCGGGTCCAGCTGCCGTTGGCCTGGAGGGCGTTGTCGGAGACGGTGCCGTCGGCGGCCAGCGTCACGATGTACGGCTGGGCGTTCGGGACGCTCACCGTCGACAGCGCGCGGGCCGTGCCGCTGCCGTCCACCACCGAGGCGGCCGTCCAGCTGCCGTCGGCGTGGCGGGTCTTCTCCCGGACGATCCGG
The DNA here is from genome assembly GCF_039529945.1 of Kitasatospora kazusensis. Taxonomy (NCBI): domain Bacteria; kingdom Bacillati; phylum Actinomycetota; class Actinomycetes; order Kitasatosporales; family Streptomycetaceae; genus Kitasatospora; species Kitasatospora kazusensis. The sequence continues at coordinate 202,796 of NZ_BAAANT010000005.1, forward strand.
TCGGTGCCGAGCAGGTCGAGCCGTACGTCACCGCTCGCCGTGGCGGCGGCAGCGACGGCCGAGGACGGCGTGGCGCCGCCGTCGGCGGCCGTGACGCCGTCCCAGTTGCCGCTGCTGTGGCGGACGTTCGTCCAGACCTTGCCGTCGGCGGTCAGCAGCTCCAGGTGCAGGTCGTTGTTGGGCAGCCCGGCGACCGCCAGGCCCTTGACCTTGCCCGGAAGGGAGTCGAAGAGGACGGTGCCGGCGACCCCGGTCCCCATGTTGTAGGCCGGGTAGTCGCCCGGGATGTAGGTGTGCTCGTTGACGATGCCGTCGTCGGTGAGCAGTTCGAAGTGCAGCTCGCCGTTGGGCAGCGCGGTCTCGGCGAACGCCACCGTGTGGGTGCCGCCGTCGACCAGGATCGGGCCGGTCCAGTCGCCGTTCGCGAGGCGGACGTTGTCGTAGAGCCTGCCGTCCTTGGTCAGCATCCCCACGTGCAGGTGGCCGTTGGGGAGGGTGGCCTGGGCGCTCTGCGCCACGGCGCCGACACCCTCACCGAGCCCGCCGGCCGAGGTGCGGTTGCCCTTGGAGTCGACGACCGTCTCGGCCGAGGCCGACCCGTAGAACAGCTGGGCCCCGGGCGCGGCAACGGGGTTGCCGCTCATGAGCAGGGCGCCCGCGCCGGCCTTCATGGCGGGACCGCCGGCGTGCATGGCGTGCGCCACCTCGGCCTGGGCCCGGCGGGCGTCGGCCGCGGCGGCCATCGCCTTCACCCGGGTCGGCAGGTCCGGCTGACCGGTTGGCGGCGGCGCCGCGTCGGTGTGCACCACCGGGGCGGCGTGCGCCGTGCCCACGGTGGTGGCGACCAGCGAGGCGGTCATGGCCAGGACGGCCGCCGAGGCGACCACCCGCGATGCCCCTCGTATTCGACCGGTTCTGTACGAAAACACTGCTCGCCCTTCGCGAACCCCGTTCCGGCGAACGGCACTCGCGCAGCGCACATCACGCGCACGCGGCTGACAGCCGTAGCACGTGCGCCCGTTGGAGTCTTGCTCCCCGAAACGAAGACATCCGATGTGATCTAAAACGATCGCAAACTACAGGACAAGTTACCGACCGGCAACAGGTTTGCTCCCACCCGCCACCGGCCACCGCCAGAGCACTCCGCTCCTGTTCAGAGCACTGATGACGATCCATCACCTCTCGGCCACGACGCACCGGACAACCCTGGGAAACCGGTGAAGGCGGGGAGGACCGAAAGGCGGCCGCTATGATCGGCGGCGCCGACTCGCGGCTCGAAACGGGGAATCAGACACATGGTGACGAAGCAGATATCAGGGCGTGCCCTGTCCGCGATCGCTCTGGGAGCGATCGTTCTCCTGGGGGCGGTCGGCTGCTCCTCCGCGAAAACGGAGTCCGCCGCCGGCAAGGCCGCCTCGTCGGCGGCCGCCGGTTCCGGGGCGGCCGGCGCGGCCGGTGCGGCCGCCCAGGGCTCGGGCGGCCCGTGCCGGGACGCCATCAAGCACATCACGGACGCCGGCCAGAAGATCAGCACCGACGCCAAGGACCACGCGAAGGCGGCCGCCGATCTGCAGGACGTGGCCAAGCAGTTCGCCGCCGACGCGGAGAAGATCAAGAACCCGGACGCCAAGAACGCCGCGAAGCAGCTCGGCGAGGTCTACCAGAAGCTCGCCGACAGCGCGAAGAGCAACCAGAGCCCCGACCTCAAGACCCTGCCGACCCAGGTCCAGTCCGCCGTGGCGGCCCTGAGCCAGTGCGCGGCCACCGAGTAGCACCCCCGCATAGCACCCCCCAACCCGGGCCTCACCCGGCCCGATCCGGCCGACCGCCTCCGCTCCCGCCCGCCCAAGGGCAGGGAGCGGAGGCGGTGGCATGTCCGGGCCCGATCCGGGCGGCGGGGGCATCCAGGAGACGGCCAACTTGGTCCGTACCAATCGACGTTATGGGCCGCATGCCCGTTTTGGGATTGCACAGGCTGCAACGAACTCCCTCACTTCCATAACTGGTGTAGACCTATATCCGCCCTACCTGCACTCTGGGACCGTTCCGGGGAACACCCGCTCTGCCCGTCCCAACTGCTCGTGCCTCAAGCACCGTTGCCAGCGCACCGCTGCTTGCCGAGCCGACGGCGCCGTCACGGCCTCCCCTCCCCCATGTCGAAGGCGGTTCCCACGATGAACAAGAAGGTCCTCAACCTCTCCGCGCTCTGTGCCGTGGGTGTCCTGGCCCTGACCGCGTGCGGCAGCAGCAAGAGCAGCGGCAGCGGGGACGGCTCCAAGGCGAGCGGCCCGGTGACGCTCAAGCTGGTCGCGGCCGACTACGGCGACAAGGCGTCCAACTCCTCGCAGGGCTACTGGGGCGACGTGGTCAAGAGCTTCGAGACCGCCAACCCGACCATCAAGGTCGACCTGCAGGTCGTGAACTGGAACGACATCGACAAGCAGGTCAAGACGATGATCCAGAGCGGCAACGTGCCGGACATCCTGCAGACCGGCGGCTACGCCGACAAGGTCACCGACAAGCTGCTCTACCCGGCCGGCGACGTGCTCTCGCCCGCCACCCAGGCGAACTTCATCGACACCTTCGCCAAGGCCGGCCAGGTCGGCGGCACCCAGTACGGCATCCCGTTCGTCTCCTCGGCCCGCGCCTTCTTCTACAACAAGGCGATCTTCACCCAGGCCGGGATCGCCTCGGCACCGCAGACCTGGGCCGACGTCAAGGCCGATGCCGCGCTGATCAAGGCCAAGGTCCCCGGCGTCACCCCGTACGCGCTGCCGCTCGGCCCCGAGGAGGCCCAGGGCGAAAGCATGATGTGGGAGCTCGGCAACGGCGGCGGCTACACCGACTCCTCCGGCAAGTACACCCTCAACAGCCAGGCGAACATCGACACCTTCAGCTGGCTGAAGAGCAACCTGGTGGACGCCGGCCTGACCTACGCCAACCCGGCCACCACCGACCGCAAGACCGCCTTCGCGGACTTCGCCGCCGGCAAGGCCGCCATGCTCAACGGCCACCCCTCCCTGATCCAGATGGCCAAGGACGGCAAGGTCGACTACGCCGCCACCGCCATCCCGGGCAAGGACGGCCCGCTCAAGTCCACGCTGGGCGTGGCCGACTGGATGATGGCGTTCAACAAGAACGGCCACAAGGACGAGATCAGGAAGTTCCTCGACTTCGCGTACTCCAAGGAGAACACGCTGAAGTTCGACGAGGAGTACAACCTGATGCCGGTCACCAAGGACACCCTGGCCGACATGACCGGCAGCGGCAAGCACGCGGACCTCGCGCCGTTCTTCTCGCTGCTCCCGAACGCCTCCTTCTACCCGCTGGGCGACACCACCTGGGACGCCGTCTCCGCCGAGATCAAGAAGAGCGGCGGCACCGCCGTCTCCGGCGACCCGGCCAAGGTCCTGGGCGACCTGCAGAAGAAGGCCGAAGCCGCAGTCGCCGACAAGTAATCCGCCGGCCCCGGCTCTGAGCAGCGCGCGGGAGGCCCGGCACCTGCCCCGGCCTCCCGCGCACCCTTAGGAAAGGCAGTACCCGTGTCGCTCAAATCCGGCGCACCAGGGGCCGGTCGCTCCGGCCTCGCCCGGCTCGGCCCGCTCCCGTGGATCGCCCCCGCCGTCGTCCTGATCCTGCTGGTGGTGCTGTGGCCCGTCTACGAGATGGTGCACACCTCGTTCCTGCGGATCAGCACCAGCGGCTTCGTCCGCGGTTCGGCCGGCTTCGACAAGTACACGAAGCTCTTCGGTGAACCCGACTTCTACGGCGTGCTGGGCTGGACGGTGATCTGGACGGTCGTCGTGGTCGCCCTGACCATGGTGATCTCGCTGGCGCTGGCCCAGCTGTTCAACCAGCAGTTCCCCGGCCGCCGGCTCACCCGCTGGGCGCTGATCGCCCCGTGGGCGGCGTCCGTGCTGATGACCTCCATCGGCTTCAAGTGGATGCTCGACCGCACCGCGGGCGTCCTGAACACCGCGATGACCGACCTCGGCCTGATCGACGGCCCGAAGGACTGGCTCGGCGACCCCTCCACCGCGAAGCCGTGGATGGTGCTGATCGCCGTCTTCGTCTCGCTCCCCTTCACCACGTACACCCTGCTGGCGGGGCTGCAGACCGTCCCCGGCGAGGTGTACGAGGCGGCCAGGGTCGACGGCACCGGCCCCTGGCAGACCTACCGGCTGATCACCCTGCCGCTGCTGCGCCCGGCGCTGCTGGTCGGCCTGGTGATCAACCTGATCAACGTCTTCAACTCCTTCCCCGTCATCTGGGGCACCACCCAGGGCGGCCCGGACAGCGCCACCGCGACCACCACGGTCTTCGCCTTCCAGTTGATGAACACCGACATCGGCGAGTCCGCCGCGATGTCCGTCGTCAACTTCGCCCTGATCGTGGTCATGGTCCTGGCCTTCCTCAAGGTCAGCCGCTGGAACGAGGAGAGCTGATGACCCAGCAGACCGACACCCTGCCCGCGCCGGCCGACACCCGGCCCGTGCTCCCGGTGATCCGCACCCGCCGCGGCCTCAGGCCGCGCACCATGGTCATCACGGCGGTCGCCTGGCTGCTGGCCGCGCTCTTCCTGCTGCCGTACCTGGAGATGGTGGTCACCGCGCTGCGCCCGGCGGACGAGCTGCGCGACCCGACCTACCTGCCCACGCACTTCGCCTGGTCGAACCTGGTCGACGTCTGGCGGGACTCCACCCTCGGCACCAACCTGCGGGTCACCCTGCTGGTGGCGGGCGGTTCGACGCTGCTGGTGCTGCTGGTCGCGCTGCCCGCCGCGTACTACACCGCGCGGATGACCTTCCGGGGGCGCAAGGCCTTCCTGCTGCTCGTCCTGGTGACGCAGATGTTCCAGCCGACCTCGCTGCTGGTCGGCCTCTACCGCGAGTTCTACCAGTTCGACATGCTCAACTCGGTCTGGACGCTGATCGTCTGCAACGCGGCCTTCAACCTGGCCTTCGCGATCTGGATCCTCACCGCCTACATCTCCTCCATCCCGGTCGAGTTGGAGGAGGCCGCGCAGATCGACGGACTCGGCCGGCTCGGCGCGCTGCGCCGGGTGACCATCCCGCTCGCCATGCCCGGCATCGTCACCGCCGTGATCTTCACCTTCATCTCGGCCTGGAACGAGTTCGTGATGGGCCTGCGGCTCACCACCGTCCCGTCCAGCCAGCCGCTGACCGTCGGCATCAACAACTTCATCGGCAACTACACCGTCCAGTGGAACTACCTCTTCGCCGGCTCGGTCGTCGCCATCCTCCCGGTCGTCGTCCTCTTCGCCTTCATCGAGCGCCAGGTCGTCTCCGGCCTGACCGCCGGCTCGGTCAAGTAGCGGGCGGGGTACGGCTCCAGAGCTCGCCACGCAGCTCCGTCCCGAACACCACCGCGCAGGCGGCCTCCCGGGCATCCGACCGGCCGCAGACGATGATCCGCTCGTCGCCCAGGTCCGCCAGCACCCCGAAGAAGTCCCCGTACACCAGGCCCGACCCCTCGACCTCGCTCCCGTCCACCAGGAGCGGGGTCGACGTCGTCTCCAGCTCCCGGAAGAGCTCCGAACCGCGGCTCCCGTCCCTGGCACCGGCGTTTGCGACGAAGGAGGCCAGCGTGCCCCACAGGGTGGTTTCCGACCGCACCCGGAAGTGCTCCGGCACCGGACGGCTGGTGCTGACCATCGCCACCGACCGGCCGCCCAGCACGTAAGTGACGTCCAGCTCGGTGACGAAGTCGTCCTGCGCGCAGGTACCGACCAGCAGCCGCCAGTCCGGCGCGGGCGCCGCGACCATCGCGAACCGGCGTCCGAAGCCGCTCAGCAGCTCCTGGGGGGCGGGGATCCTCGGCGCGGGGGACCCCGGCGGGCTGCGGAACATCTGGACTCCGATCGGTCGGCGGCCGGGCGGCCCCCGGGCGCGGATCCATGCTGCCACCGGGCCGAGTACGGTGTCCCGGAGATCAGGACATGCGACCGACGGAGCGGGCCCGATGACCACTGACGTACAGCTGCACACCGACGGACGGGTGGGCCGGATCGTCCTCGACCGGCCCCGGGCGCTCAACTCGCTCACCCACGGGATGCTGCTCGCCGTCCGCGAGGCGCTGGACGCCTGGGCCGTGGACGACGACGTGGCGGTGGTGCTGCTCTCCGGGGCGGGTGGGCGCGGGCTGTGCGCGGGGGCGGACATCCGGGCGCTGCACGACGACGCCAAGCTCGGCGGGGCGGGCGCGCGGGCGTTCTTCCGCGACGAGTACCTGCTCAACCACCTGATCTCGCGTTATCCGAAGCCGTACGTCGCCCTGATGGACGGGATCACCATGGGCGGCGGGGTCGGCCTCTCCGCCCACGGCAGCCTCCGGGTGGTCACCGAGCACTCCACGATCGCGATGCCGGAGACCCGGATCGGCCTGGTCCCCGACGTGGGCGGCAGCCACCTGCTGGCCCGTGCGCCGGGCGAGACGGGCACCCACCTCGCTCTCACCGCCGCCTCGATGACCGCGGGTGATGCGCTGTTCTGCGGGTTCGCGGACATTTTCGTCCCCTCGCCCGGCCTCGCCCCGGTCCTCGCCTCCGCCGACCCCGTCGCGGCCGTGCACGCCGCCGCCGCGCCGGAGCCGGACTCCGAACTCGCCGCCCAGCGCGGGTGGATCGACGCCTGCTACGCCGCCGACACGGTCGAGGAGATCGTCGAGCGGCTGCGGGACAGCGGCGTCCCGGAGGCCAAGGAGGCCGCCGAGCAGATCCTGGCCAAGTCGCCCACCGCACTGAAGGTCACGCTGGCCGCCCTGCGCCGGGCCCGCCGGCACACCTCCCTGGCCGAGACCCTCGACCAGGAGTTCCGGGTCTCCTGCACCGCGCTCACCACCCCCGACCTGGTCGAGGGCATCCGCGCCCAGGTGGTCGACAAGGACCGCAACCCGCAGTGGTCCCCCGCCACCCTCGCCGAGGTGACCGACGCCGAGGTGGCCCGCTTCTTCGCCCCGCTGGGCGCCGACGAACTCGGCTGCTGAGCGAGCAGTCACCGTGCCGAGCCGAGCGGCCGCCCGGTCTCACCCGGTCCACGCCGACGCTCGCCCACCAGGGTTAGGCTGACCGCCATGATTCGTGCAGTGGTGTTCGATATCGGCGAGACGCTCACCTCCGACACCCGCTACTGGGCGGACTGGGCGAGCTGGCTCGGCGTCCCGGCCCACACCATGTCCGCACTGGTCGGCACTGTTCTGGCCCGAGGTCTCGACAACGGCGAGGCGATCCGCATCGTCAAGCCCGGGTGTGACGTCCCCGCCGAATGGGAGGCCCGTCGCGCCACCGGCCACGACGAGTACCTCGACGAGACGGACCTGTACCCCGACGTCCGTCCCGCCCTCCAACGTCTGAAGGACGCCGGCGTCTGGGTCGGCGTCGCAGGCAACCAGAACAAGCGCGCAGGCGAGCTCCTACGTGGACTCCGGCTGCCCGTCGACGAGCTTGCCACCTCCGCCGAGTGGGGGGTGGCCAAGCCTGCGGCTTCGTTCTTCGACCACATCAGCGCCTGGGTACCCGCAGGGCCGGACGAGACCGTCTACGTCGGCGACCACCCCGCCAACGACATCACCCCCGCTCGCGCTGCGGGCCTGCGTACCGCGCACATCCGTCGTGGGCCCATCGGCCTCACCACGGCCGCACCCGACGCCGACTGGACCGTCAACTCGCTGACCGAGCTGGCCGACCTGCTCACCGAACAGCACTGACCGGACCTTCCGAAGCGCTACCGTTCCGTGGTCGGGCACGGAACGGGAGAGCGCCATGTCGGGAAGCACCAACAGTGAGCTCGGCCTACGAATCGCCACCTTCCGCAGCGCCCGCCGACTGACGCAGCAAGAACTCGCCGACCTCACGTCGGTCTCCCTCAGCATGATCCGCAAGATCGAGCAAGGCCGCCGCACCCCCGGCGACGACATCCTCCACGCGATCGCCGAGGCCCTACAGGTCACCGCCGAGCACCTCCTCGACAGCTCCGGTCACGGCGACAGCCGCGTGCACCTCGCTCTCCCCGCCGTCCGGGCTGCGATCGCGACGTACGATCTCCCCGAGGACGGCCCCGTCCGGTCGCTGGCCGAGCTCTCCACCGACGTGCGGACTGCCGTCGAACGCCGCGTCAACGCACAGTACGTGCGCCTTGCCGAGACGATGCCGGACCTCCTGCGTGAACTGGCGCGCGCCGTTGACGTCCACCGAGGTGCCGAGCGGCAGCGTGCCGCCCGGCTGCTCGCCGCCGCGTACCGGTCGGCCGATGCCGTCGCCTTCAAACACGGGTACCGCGACCTGTCCGCCCGCCTGGTCGAGTTGATGCGCTGGGCCGCCCGCATCGCCGAGAGCCCAGAGCTCGACGCCGCTACCGCTTACGTTCGTACAGAGACATACTTCGCCGGCGGCGCCCTGTCCACCGGCCTGCGTGCCCTTCAGACCGCGATCGACGCCGCCCCGCCGGCCACCGCACCGAGGCTACGGGCCGCCATCGGCGCACTCCACATGCGGGCATCCGTTGTCGCCGGCCGAATGCGTGACACCGACACCGCCCGCCTCCACCTCACCGAAGCCGTCCGGCTCACCAGCGGCATCCGTGAGGGCGTCTACTGCGGCACGGCCGTCGGCCCCGACTCCCTGCAGATCCACCGCTTGGCCGTCGCCGTCGAGCTCAACGAGACCACCGACCTGCGCGACGCCGTCGCAGTCGGCAACACATGGTCGCCGCCCCACGACCTGCCGTCGGAACGCCGGTCCCACTACTACATCGACCTCGGTCGTGCACAGATGCAGCTCGGGCAGCCGAAGCACGCACTGAAGTCCCTGCTCGTCGCCCGGTCGATCGCGCCGCAGCACGTACGCGAGCACGGACAGGTCCGAACAGAGCTCGGGACGATGGTCCGCCTCGACCGAGGCCGGGATCAGCAACTGCTGTCGTTCGCCCAGTGGGTGCGCGCGGTGTGACCTCGTGGTGACACACACTGTGTCACCCGAGACCCCGCTCGGTCGCCACGATGGTGACGTGACAGCACACCGGGAACCTGCACGGGCCCACCCGCGGATCGTCGAGGGTGTCAGCCCCGCTCGCCTTCGTGGCGCAGCGTGTATCGACTGTGGCTCCGCCGAGCACCCTCTCCGCCCAGCTGGGGCGGTGGCAACTCGGGTCGGGGAAGGCGTCGTCCGAGAGTGGGCGGTCGTCTCCTGCGGCTCCTGCGCGGCGGCCCCTGGGCTCTTGGCCGCTGGGCCCGCCGCAACGGTGACGGCATGACGGGCGGAGTCGTCGTGGAGATCGAGGGCGTCATGGCCCCGACGGAGTTCAAGAAGTTGGGGGACGCTGTGGCGGCCGTGTGGGAGTCACTCCGTCCCCTGCCGCTCGGGTGGACGCAGTACGAGGCCTACCGCTACTTCTTCGACACCCCCGGAGCCGAGGAACGGGTGACCGAGTTCCTGGAACGCGACAGGTGTCTGACCTTGACCTTCGCCATCGCCGGGCGCTCGCACTACGTCCGGGTGGAGGTGGCGAGGTGACCGCCGCCTGGGTTCCGGCCGCAGGTCGGACGGCCTACCTGTGGTCCAACGGGGATGCGGTCGAGGTGCTGGACCACCGGGACGGCCGGGGCCGACGCCGGGGCGGTCGCCGCCGCCCCGGCGGGCCGCGCCGTGCCCTCGGGAGCGGGGCACACTGTGCCCACAAGAGCGAGAGCTGACCGTGAACCAACGTTAACCCTGCCGTGACCAGGGCAGTCATAAGCTGGCGAGCCCTGTCCGCGTACGGATGAGCGGCCCCGGCATCAGCTGCCTCCGCCGGTCACCGGACACTCGCGGCGCTCTGCCTCCACCCCACGGGAGATCAAAGATGACTGCTTCCACCCGACGCCGCTTCGGTGCGGTCGCCGCCGCCACCGTCGGCGCGCTGATGCTGGGCGGCTGTGGTTCGGGCGGCGGCAAGACCTCCCTGCACGACCAGCTGCCCGCGGCCGTCCGCAAGGCCGGGGTGATCCGGGTCGGCGCCTCGTTCACCTCCGTGCCGGTGGTGTTCAAGAACCAGCAGGGGCAGCCGGACGGTCTCGACCCCGACATCGCGGCGGCCCTGGAGAAGGTGCTCGGCGTCAAGATCGAGTTCGAGGACGCGGGGGTCTTCGCGAACGTGCTCCCCGGGGTGATGGACAAGAAGTACGACATCGGGATGTCCGGCATCACCGACACCCGGGCGCGCGAGCAGGGCGTGGACAAGGACGGCAAGCAGGTCAACGACGGCGTCGACTTCCTCGACTACTTCATCGCCGGCATCTCGATCGTGGCGCACAAGGGCAACCCCGGCCGGATCACCAAGCTCGACGACCTGTGCGGCAAGACGGTCGTGGTGAAGAAGGGCACCATCCACGACGACCTGGCGACCAGCCAGGTGGGAGTCTGCCAGCGCCTCGGCCAGACCCTGACCGTCTCGGAGGTGGACACCGACGCGCAGGCGATCGACCAGGTGCGCAACGGCAGCGCGGCCGCCACCCTGACCGACTACGCGAAGGGGCTCTACAACGCCCAGACCGTCGACGGCGGCCAGACCCTCGAACTCGTCGGCGAGCAACTGCAGCCCCGCCCCTACGGGATCGCCTTCCGCAAGTCCGACGGCGCGCTCCGGGACGTGATGACGAAGGCGCTGGAGTCGCTGGTCGTGGACCGGACGTACGACGGCATCCTCGCCAAGCGGCAGCTGGACGCCGGCGCGGTGCAGAGCGCCGTCGTCAACGGCAGCAGCTGACCCGGAGCCGCCCCCGCCGTCCCCGCCCCCACCGCCCTCACTCCCACTGCGCCAGCCGGCGGAAGCGGGCCTGCCGGGCGGCCGGGTAGCGGGTGGCGGCCGCGGCGGCGAGTTCGGCCTCGACCAGGGCCACGGTACGGCTGACGAAGCCGGCCCGGTCCGCGGAGGCCGGGACGGGCTCCGGGAGGATCCGGTCCACGATGCCCTCGCGGAAGAGTTCGGCGGCGCCGATCCGCTGCTGTTCGGCCAGTTCGGGGGCCCGGTCGGGGGTGCGGTGCAGGATCACCGAGGCGCCCTCCGGCGGCAGCGGCGAGAGCCAGGCGTGCTCGGCGGCCACGGTACGGTCCGCCGGGAGCAGCGCGAGCGCCGCGCCACCGGTGCCCTCGCCGAGCAGCAGGCTGACCACCGGGACCGGCAGGGTGCCCAACTCGGCGACGCAGCGGGCGATCTCGCCCGCGAGGGCGCCCTCCTCGGCCTCCCGGCTCAGCTCCGCGCCGTGGGTGTCGATGACGGTCAGCAGCGGCAGGCCCAGGTCTGCGGCGAGCCGCATGCCGCGCCGGGCGGCGCGGAGCCCGGCCGGTCCGACCGGCCCGTGCGCGGCGGCCGCCGCCCGGTCGTGGCCGACCAGCACGCAGCCCGTCGCACCGAACCGGACCAGGGCCGTACGCAGCGCTTCGTCACGTTCACCCGCGCCGGTGCCGGCCAGCGGGACGACGGTGCCGGCCGCGCCGAGCAGTTCGGCCAGCCCGGGGCGGTCGGGCGAGCGGGTGAGGGTGACGGACTCCCAGACCGGGTGCCGGGCGGAGTACCCGGCCGGGCGCCCGGCGGACGGCGCGGACTCGGGCTCAGGCGCGGGCGCGGGTGGCGGGGCCTGCCCGGGGCCCGGGCGGGCCGCGAGCACGCCCAGGGTGTCCGCGAGCCGGCGCCGCAGCGCGTCCGGGGGCAGCACGGCGTCGACCGTCCCGCGTGCGAGCAGGTGCTCGGAACGCTGGACGCCCGCCGGGAAGGGCTCGCCGTACAGCGCCTCGTACACGCGGGGGCCGAGGAAGCCGACCAGCGCCTCCGGTTCGGCCGTGGTGAGCTGGCCGAGCGAGGCCCAGGAGGCGAGCACGCCGCCGGTGGTGGGGTGGCGCAGGTGGACGAGGTACGGCAGCCCGGCGGCCTTGTGGGCGGTGACGGCGTTGGCGATGGCGACCATCCGGACGAACGCCGGGGTGCCCTCCTGCATCCGGGTGCCGCCGGAGGCCGGGAAGGCGAGCAGCGGCAGCCGTTCGGCGGTGGCCCGTTCGATGGCGGCCAGCAGCCGGGCGGCGGTGGCGGTGCCGATCGACCCGGCGAGGAAGGTGAACTCGCTCAGCACCACCGCGACCCGGTGCCCGGCGAGCCGGGCCTCGCCGGTCAGGGCGGCCTCGTCCGCGCCGCTGCGGGCCCGGGCGCGGTCGAGCGCCTCGGCGTACGGGCCGGTGGCCGGGTGCCGGGGCGGGGTGTCCCAGCTGCGGAAGGTGCCCGGGTCGAGCACCAGGTCGGCGAAGCGCAGCGCGGCGGGGCGCGGCGTTGCGGGGCGCGGTGACGGTGGGAATGACGGTGAGGGTGAGGCGGATTCGTCCACGCCGCCCAGTCTCGGCAGGACGCGGCCGATCGGGCAAGCCCTTCCCGGCCGGCACACCGTTACCGTCAGGTCCACGCGGTCCGCCCCGGGTGACGACTGTCTCGCCTGTCGAGACTGGCGCGCCGCCGGTATCGTCCGCGAAGGTAGGCAGCGGCAGATGGACGCCCGCGCAGGGCGCAGGGACTTCAGGGATGGAGCAACGGCGATGACCGACTACGAGACGATCCTGGTCGAGCGCAAGGGACGGGTCGGGCTGATCACGCTCAACCGCCCGAAGGCGCTGAACGCGCTGAACAGCCGGCTGATGAACGAGGTAGTGGCCGCGGCGACCGGCTTCGACCGCGACCCGGAGATCGGCGCGATGGTGATCACCGGCTCGGAGAAGGCGTTCGCCGCCGGGGCCGACATCAAGGAGATGCAGGAGAACCACTTCCCCGACGTCTACCTGGACGACTGGCTCGGCCCGTGGGACCGGCTGGGGCAGCTGCGCAAGCCGGTGATCGCCGCGGTGGCGGGCTACGCGCTCGGCGGGGGCTGCGAGTTGGCCATGCTCTGTGACGTCCTGCTGGCGGCCGACACCGCCAAGTTCGGCCAGCCGGAGATCAAGCTCGGGGTCATCCCCGGGATCGGCGGCTCGCAGCGGCTGACCCGCGCGATCGGCAAGGCCAAGGCGATGGAACTCTGCCTGACCGGCCGGATGATGGGCGCCGAGGAGGCCGAGCGGGCCGGCCTGGTGTCCCGGATCGTCCCGGCCGCCGAACTGCTGGCCGACGCGCTGGCGACCGCCGAGACGATCGCCGCGATGTCCCTGCCGGCGGCCGTGATGATGAAGGAGAGCGTGAACCGGGCCTTCGAGACCACCCTCGCCGAGGGCGTCCGCTTCGAGCGCCGGCTCTTCCACGCGGCCTTCGCCACCGCCGACCAGAAGGAGGGTATGGCGGCGTTCGCCGAGAAGCGGCCGCCGTCCTTCCAGAACCGCTGAGTCGCTGCGCGAGGCGGAAGGTGCGGCGCCGTTGCTACCGGCTTCGCGCAGTTCCCCGCGCCCCTGTCTGTGCCTGACCGCGAGCACAGGTGAACCCAAGGGGCGCGAGGAACTGCGTGAGGCGGAAGGTGCGGCGCCGTCGCTACCGGCTTCGCGCAGTTCCCCGCGCCCCTGTCAGTGGCTGACCGCCAGCACGGGTGGACCGTCAGGTCTCCGTCGGGACCGGGGTGCTGATCCGGGCCAGGCCGTTGCGGGTGGCGGCGACCACGACGTGGTCGCCGGGGAGCAGGCGGCGGGCCCGGTCCGCGTAGTTCCACTGGTAGTCCTCGGGGCGCCGGGCCAGCCGGACGGCTATCACCCGTACGCCGCCCGGCTCCTCGATGTCGTGCAGGTTGAGGCCGACCAGGCCCGAGCCCGAGTCGCAGGCGAGTTCGGCGATCAGCAGCACGTGGCGGAAGACCGAGAGGGTGCCGAGCACCTCCCGGCCCATCAGGGCGGCGGCGAACGCGGGCGCGGAGAGGTAGGAGACCGAGCGGGAGGCGACGTTGCCCAGGGTCGCGTAGACGTGGTGCGCGAAGTCGTCGTCGAACAGGCGGACGACGATGCGGACTTCCCCCCGGACCGCGCGGGCCTCCAGTGCCGCCTCCAGGTTGGTCGCGTCGTCGTTGGTGACGGCGACCAGGGCCCGGCTGCGCTGGACCCTGGCCCGCCGCAGCTGGGCCTCCAGCGGCGCGTCGCCGACCAGGACCGGCAGGCCCAGGGCCCGGACGGCCGCGATCCCCCGGGAGGTCGGGTCGCGTTCGATGCAGACCACCGGCACGCCGGCCTCGCGGACCAGCGCCGCCACCCGGGTGCCGACGTTGCCGAGGCCGACCACGACCACGTGGTCCCGGATACCGCCGCCGGGGGCCTTGGGCAGGCCGCGCCGGCCGGTGGCCAGTGCGTCCACCACGATCGCGGTGGCCACCGGCACGAAGGTGATGCCGCAGAAGGTGATGACCACTTGGGCGATCCGCGTCCACAGCGCCCCCGGCACGGGGACGCCCTGCTGGTCCGGCTGGGCGGCGCCCGCCATGTCGAGCAGGGTGAGGTAGACCGCCCAGTCCAGCTGCCCGTTGAAGTACCAGAGCACCCCGGCCCCGGCCGCCACCGCGCTGAAGGCGACGATCAGCAGCATCCGCAGCCGCGCGCTGGTGAAGAACCGTAAGGTGTCCATCAGCCACCAGCGGGCCCGGCTCCACCACGGGATGTGCAGCGGGGGCTCGCTGGTCAGCGCCTGGAGGGCGGCGATCCCGCCCGGCACGAGGGCGTCCGGGCCGACCGGGGCCGGATCCCCGTCGGTGTGGCCGGCCCCGAGCGGCCCCGCCGAGTCCGTCCGGCGGGCCAGCGCGATGAACTCGGCGGCACGCCCGGCCGTTTCGGGCAGCAGCCGCAGCCTGCCCAGGTCCTGCCGGTCGATCCGGTCGGCGACCACGCAGATCTGGTTGGACTGGATGTCGTCGTCGTACGCGACGTACAGGTAGCGGTCCCCGACCCGGACGCTGTTGGGGCGGCCGAGCGCGCCGTTGGCGAAGGCGGGCGCGGCGGTGGCGGAGCCGGAGAGCGAGGCGCAGTTGGGCAGCAGGCGTTCGATGTGCTCGCCGAGCCGCTGGTTGAACATCCGCAGCACGATCCGGATCCCCGGGTTGCGGCCCTGCGCGCTCAGTGCGGCGTGGATGTTCTCCTGGTCGGTGCCGTCCACCAGCGCGATGCCCCGCGCGGTCTCGACCCGGGCCGCCCGCAGCGCCTCCGCCGTGACCGTGCCGTACTCCAGCACGGCCACCACCCCGGGCAGTTGCCCGATCTGCGGGGCGTGGTCACGGGCGAGGTCCGGCACCACGGCGACCACCGGGACCTCGTAGTGCTCGATCAACTCCTCGATGAGCCGGTGTGCGAGGGCGTTCCCGCCGCAGACCACGTAGTGCCCCGCGTACGGGCCCTCCTGCGGATCACCGCCCGGATCACCGTCCGGCCCCGCGTCCGGACTTGTCACCTGCTGACTTCCGACCTGCTGATCTCCGGACCGCTGGTTCCCGACTCGCGGGTCGCCGAACGGATCGGCCGGCAGGGTCCCCCACCCTTCTTGCGTCATACCGCCGGAGTCTACTGAGCCGATCCGTCAACGGGGTGGCGTAGGGATGTCCGGCGGGCCGTCGCGTCCGGTGACGACACCGGCCCCCGGTACCGGCCCGGAGCGGAGCCCGGAAAATCCACTGCCGCGCTGTCGGTACGAGGACCTAGGGTGCTGCCCAGTCAAGCACCGGGAGCCACACCGTGTCCGAATCCTTCCGCGTAGACCTGCGCGGGATCGTCGATCTGCTGAGCCATCACCTCTACACCAGCCCGCAGGTCTACAGCCGCGAGCTGCTGCAGAACGCGGTGGACGCGATCACCGCCGTCCAGTTGGACCGTCCGGAGTACCAGGGCCGGATCTCGATCACCTCCGGTGATCTGACGGGCGACGGCTCGCTGGAGATCCGTGACAACGGCATCGGCCTCGGCGAGCGGCAGGTCCACGAGCTGCTGGCGACCATCGGCCGCAGCTCCAAGCGGGACGAACTCGGTTTCGCCCGGCACGAGTTCATCGGCCAGTTCGGGATCGGCCTGCTCTCCTGCTTCATGGTCTCGGACGAGATCAGGGTCAGCACCCGGCGCGGCGACGAGCCGACCGTGCTCTGGCACGGCCGCTCCGACGGCAGTTACGCCGTCGAGCTCGCCGCCGCCGACCGGCAGCGCGCGGAGCCCGGCACCACCGTGACCCTGCGCCCCCGCCCGGGCACCGAGCACCTGCTCACCCGGGCCGCGATCACCCGGCTGGCCGGCCACTACGGCTCACAACTCCCCTTCCCCGTCACGGTCGACGGCACGGAACTGACCGGCGGGACGGCCCCCTGGGCCCGGCCGGAGCAGGAGAGCGCCGCCACCCGCCGGGTCCGGCTGGAGCGGTACTGCGAGGAGGTCTTCGGCTTCACGCCGTTCGACGTCATCGACATCGCGTCGGCCGAGGCCGGCCTGAACGGCGTCGCGTTCGTGCTGCCGATGCCCGCCAACCCCGCCGTCCCGGCGGCGCACCGGGTCTACCTGAAGCAGATGCTGCTGGCCGAGGGCGCCGAACGGCTGCTGCCCGACTGGGCGTTCTTCGTCCGCTGCGTGGTGGACACCACCGAACTGCGCCCCACCGCGAGCCGGGAGGCGCTCTACGAGGACTCGCTGCTGGCGGCGACCCGGGACGCGCTGGGCGACCGGCTGCGCGGCTGGCTGCTCCGGCTCGGCACGGGTGACCCGGCCCGGCTGCGGAGCTTCCTGCGGGTGCACCACCTCGGCGTCAAGGCGATAGCCGTGCACGACGACGAGATGCTCCGGCTGGTCGAGGAGTTCTGGCCGATGGAGACCAACGTCGGCCCGCTCACCCTGGCGGAGTTCCGGGCCCGGTACGGCCTGCTGCGCTTCACCCCGCAGCTGGACGAGTTCCGCCAGCTCGCCCCGGTGGCGGCGGCCCAGGGCCTGGCCGTGCTGAACGCCGGTTACGTGTACGACAGCGAGCTGATCGACCGGGTCGCCACCCTCGACCGCGAGCTGGTGGTGGAGCCGCTGCGCGCGGCCGACCTGACCACCCACCTGGAGCGGCTCGACGTGGCCGACGAGGGCTCGCTCGGCCCCTTCCTGGCCACCGCCGACCGGGTGCTGGGGCGGCTCGGCTGTGACGTGCTGGTCCGCTCGTTCGAGCCGTCCGGCCTGCCCGCGCTCTACCTGCTGGACGAGGACACCGCCTTCCAGGTCGACGTCCGCTCCACCCGCGAGCAGGTGGACGAGACCTGGGCCGCGATCCTCGGCAGCTTCCAGAGCGCCACCGACCCGCGCCCCCGGCTGATCCTCAACCACCGCAACCCGCTGGTCCGCCAGGTGCTCACGCTCGGCGAACCGGAGCTGACCGGGATGTGCCTGGAGGGCCTCTACGTCCAGGCGCTGCTGCTCGGGCACCACCCGCTGCGGCCGGCCGACACCGCCGTACTGAACCAGTCCTTCCTCGGCCTGATCGGCCGGGCCGTCGCCGCCGGGGGTGCCGCGTGAGCCACAGCGAGCAGGAGTTGCGCACGCGCTACCAGAAGACCTGGAGCCTGCCCGGCGGCCCGGTGCTGTTCGCCGCGCTGGAGGAGGTGATCCGGCACGCGGACGCCCTGGAACTCACCGAGTTCGCCTTCGAGGTGCGGATGCGCGCCACCGACGTGTACGCGCTCGGCGGCGCGCCCTCGAAGTCGTACGTCACCTTCGCCTGGTGCCTGGCCGCCTACGACCGCGAGCCGGCCCGGTTCGGCGGGCACGACCACCACCAGCTGCTGTGGCAGTTCAAGTGGATGGTCGGCGGGCTGTCGGACTTCCCGGAGGTCCCGCTGGCCCGCACGCTGGCCCTGCTGGAGGACATGGAACAGCGCTTCAAGCGCGGCGGTCACAGCATGCACGCCGTCCTCCAGCACCGCGGCGACGTCGCACACGCCCTCGGCGACCCGGCGCGGGCGCAGCACTGGTACGAGGAGATGAACCGCACCCGCCGGGACGACCTGTCGGACTGCTCGGGCTGCGTCCCGGGCAGCCAGGTACGGGTGCTGACGGAGCTGGGCCGGTACGAGGAGGCCATCCGGATCGGCGAACCGGCCCGCACCAGCGGGGGCTGCGAGCGACAGCCGCACGCGATCAACTCCGACCTGCTGCTCGCCTACCTGCACACCGGGCGCGGGTCGGACGCCGCCGAGGCGCACCGGATCGCCTACCGCGCGATCCGCGGCGAGGCGAAGCACCTGGCGGAGCTGGCGCAGAACGTGATGTTCTGCGTGCACAGCGGCAACCCCGAGCGCGGCCTCGACCTGGTCGAACGGCACCTGCCCCTGCTGGAGCAGGTCCCGACACCGCTGGACGAGCTGGAGTTCACCTCGGCGGCGGCAGCGGTGCTGACGCAGTTCGAGGCCCGGGGCGAGGGCGGGCGCGGGCTGCGCTTCCCGACCGTGGCGGGCAGGCGTCTGCCGGACCGCACGGTCGCCGAGCTGGCCGAGGAACTGCGCACCCGCTCCCGCCTGCTGGCGGACCGCTTCGACGCCCGCAACGGGAACGACCACCACGGCCGCCTGCTGGCCGAGCGGCTCGCCGCCGGTCCGCTCGGCGCCCCCGTACCGCTCTCGGTCTTCGAGCGCCGGCTGCCGTCCGGCGAACAGGATGCGGTCCGGCAGCTGGTCGAGCAGGTGGCGCGGCAGACGGCCGCCGGCGAGTCGGCCGCGGCCGCGCGCAGCCAGGCGCTGGTCGCCGCCGCACTCCAGGACGCCGGGCGGAAGCGGGAGGCGCTGGAGGCCGCCGAGCAGGCGGTCCGCGCGCTGGCCCGGGCCGGACTGACGGCGGACACGGCGGCCTGCCACTACCTGCTGGCGCAGCTGTACCTGGAGGACAACCAGCAGGAGCCGGCCCGCGCCGCCCTGCTGGAACTGCTGGAACTGTTGGAGCTGCCCGAACTGTCCGGACTGCTGGAGCCCGGCACGGCCGGGGTGCCCGGCGTGCCGTCCCGGCCCGACCTGCACCGGGAGATCGCGCGGACCTACGGCTACCACCCGGACGCCGCGGAGCAGCACCTGCTGGCGGCACGCGGCTACGGCGCGGCAGGCCGGGCGCGCGCCCAGCTGGAGTCCTACCGGCACGCCGTCGAGGCGCTGACGGCCTTCGAAGGCCCGGCCGCCCTCGACACCCTCGCGGAGGCGGACGCGGCGGTGGCGGCGCTCACCGGCGCCGGTGCCAGTAGCGGTAGCGACGCCGACGACCCGGGGCTGCTGACGGCCGTCGCCGAGTTCCGGGTCGCCGCCGCCGGGCTGCTCCGTGGGCAGGGCCTGGTCGCGGAGGCCCGCGACCGCCTGCTCGCCGCCCGCCCGGCGATGGAGCGGCACGGGGATCCGGGGGATCTCGGCGAGTTGCTGACCCTGCTGTCCGAGGCCCACCTGGCCCTGGCCGACCCGCCCGCCGCCGAGGAGGCCGCCCGCGCGGCCCTGGCGCTCCTCGACGACCCGGAGGACGAGGCCTGGGAGGAGGCGATCGCCCTGGTCCACGCGCTACGCGCCCAGCAGCGCGACCAGGAGGCCACCGAGGCCATGGACCTCTACTCCCTCGACGAGGACGACCTCACCGACTGACGACCTCACCGACCGACGAAGCGCCCCAGGGCCCGGCCGCGGGCGCACCGCCCCCGGCCGGGCGCGGCGTCCCGGCCGGGCGCGGCGTCCCGGTCGGCGCCGTCATCCCGGTCGGCGCCGTCAGCCGACCCCGCCGGGCGGGCCGGGGGCGACGGGCGCGACGGGCTTGGCGGGTACGACCGGCGTGGCGGGTGTGACGGGCGTGGCGGGTGTGACGGGCGTGTAGTGCGCGACCACCGGCGGGTGCTCCAGGTGGCGGAACTCGCCGGCCGCCCAGACCGGGCGGATCCGCCACATCGTCCCGGCGTAGGCCAGCAGCGCCCGCTCGTCCCGCCAGCGGGCCAGCATCAGGACCCGGTGGTCCTCCTCGGTCACCGAGCGCAGCAGCTCGGCGCCGAGGAAGCCGTCCACCCCGGCCAGTTCCGGGAGCGACTGGTTCAGCAGGCGGTCGCAGAACTCGTCCACCAGCTGCGGTGAGACGTGCGCCTCCCAAATTCGGACGATCATGGCTGCCTCCTCGTGCGGCTCCTTCCAGTATCCGTTCGGCCGCGCGCCGATTGCCGACCCGAGGAGCCCGCCGAAGACTCGGAACAGCTGGGGAAGGCGTACAGCGGAGCCGAACAGACGAGCTGAACGGACTGAACAGAGAGGACCTGCCCGATGGCGGTCTGCGTGGTGTGCAACAACGACTACTGGCTGGCGTTCGAGATCCGGACGGTCACCGGCGAGAGCTACATGTTCGACAGCTTCGAGTGCGCGATGGAGAAACTCGCGCCGCGCTGCGAGTACTGCACCGTCCGGATCGTCGGCCACGGGGTCGAGGTGTCCGGCAAGTTCTTCTGCTGCGCGAACTGCGCCCGCCGGGACGGCGGCCTCGGCGAGCAGATCCGCGACGCGGTCGGTGTGCATCCGGGCGAGCGCCAGACGTCCTGAGCGGTGCCGGACGTCCCGAGCGGTGCCGGGCGTCCTGAGCGGTGCCCGGCAGCCTCCGCACCGACGACCGCCCCCGGGGCCGAGCCCCGGGGGCGGTCGCGTTCCCGGGGCTCAGACCCGGGCGTGGGAGGTGATGTCGGCGGTGAACGCCTCGATCAGGTCGGGGGTCACCGTGGGGCGGCACCGGGCGATCGCCGCGAGGTAGTCCGCGGTGGTCGCGCCGACCCCGTCCGGCTCACAGGCGCCCGGGTCCCGTTCGAACGCCGCCTGGGCGGCGGTCCGGGCGGCGTGCTCGATGTCCGCCGGGGTGAACAGCTCGCTCGCCGCGACCAGCACCGGCAGGTCGACGTCGGAGCGCGTGACGGCGTAACGGGACCAGATGGCCGCGCGGGCGGCGGCGTCCGGCGTGCCGATCGGGATCAGGTAGTCGAAGCGGCCGGGGCGCAGGAAGGCCGGGTCGAGCGAGCGGACGGAGTTGGTCGCACAGACCAGCAGCCGTTCCTCGCCCTCCCGGAAGCCGGGTATCAGCTTGAGCAGCTCGTTGGTGACCCCGTGCATCCCGGACGGCGGCCCCTCCCCCCGGACCGGCACGATCTCCTCGACCTCGTCGATGAAGACCAGCACCCGCTCCAGCTCGGAGATCCGGGCGAAGGCGGTGCGCAGCGCGGCGGCGAGGTTGCCCTCGTCCGCGAGCCGGGAGGGCAGCAGCTCCACGAACGGCCAGCCGAGCCGGGAGGCGACGGCCCGGGCGAAGGTGGTCTTGCCGGTGCCCGGCGGCCCGAACAGCGCGATCGCGCGCGGCGGCCGCACCCCGTGCCGGGCGGCCCGCTCCGGCTCGGCCAGCGGCAGCACGATCCGGCGCTCGATCAGGTTCTTCTCCGCCTCCATGCCCGCGACCTTGTCCCAGAGGTCGCCCGGCAGCAGCCTGCCGCCCAACTCCTCCAGCAGGTTGGCGCCGGGCCCGGTCGGCGGCTCGGCCTTCTCGAAGTAGGCGACGGCCGGGCGGCGGGTGTACCCGGCGTTGCGCAGGCCCTCGCCGAGCTGCTCCTCCTCGGGCAGCACGTACGCGATCCGGCGCACCCGTTGGGCCAGCAGCCGCCGTTCCAGTTCGCGCAGCAGCGCGCTGGCCAGGCCGCGTCCGCGCCAGCCGGGTGCGATGGCGATCCGCATCACCCAGGCGCGGTCCCCCGCCAGGTGGGCGAGCGCCGCGCCGATCGGCGCCCCCTGGCGGACGGCCACCACGGCCGGCTGACGCGAGGTCAGGGCCGTGATGCACTCGGCGAGGGAGAAGACCGACTCCTGGCCGAGCTCGGCCGTGGTGTCGATCAGGTGCACGACGGCCGCGAGGTCGTCCTCGCGGTAGTCGTGGATCAGCCACTCGTGGTTGGCCTGCTGCACGGGACCCGCCTCTCCTGCGCCGTGGTGGCGCCGTGGTGACGCCGTCCTCGCGCCGTGGTGACGCCGTGCCGGCGTGCCGGCGTCCTGCTGGCGCCGACGTCCTGCTGGTGCCGGGAACGCTAAGGGCGGGCGCGGGTGGCCCGCCCGCACCGGAACGGACAACCGGAGCGGCCAAACCGTACGAATCGCGGCTGGTCAGCGGGGTGCAGCGGGCATTCGGGCCTGCGGCCGGGGCCCTTCACGGGGACAGAAATGCGCGGCGGCACAGCGGAACGCGGGCTAACGTCCAGTCCCATGGACCGAACTGACTACATGTACGCCCTTCGCCGGGACGGCGCCCGGCTGGCCGAGGCGGCAGCCGGACACCTCGCCGCCCCGGTGCCCAGCTGTCCCGAGTGGACGGTCGCCGACCTGGTCGGGCACACCGGTGCGGTGCACCGGTTCTGGACGGCCGTCGGCTCGGGCGAGCTGACCGACCCGAGCGGGTACGCCCCGCTGCCGCGCCCGGCGGAGGACGGGCTGATCGAGTGGTTCACCGAGGGCCTCGAACTGTGCGCGGCCACCCTCGAAACGCTCGACCCGGAGCTGCCGCGCTGGACCTGGTCCGACCGGAAGGACGTCGGCTTCATCCAGCGGCGGATGGCACAGGAGCAGGCCGTCCACACCTGGGACGGCCTGGCCGCCGCCGGCCGGGACGAACCGGTCGAGCCCGCGCTCGCGGCGGACGGCGTGGACGAGTTCCTCGCCCACTTCGCCCGCGCGAAGGAGACGGCGGGCCTGCCCGAGGCCGGTCTGCACCTGCACGCCACCGACGGTCCCGGCGAGTGGTGGATCCGTCCGGCGGACGGCGGCTGGCGGGTGGACCGCGAGCACGGCAAGGGTGCGGTGGCCGTCCGGGGCACCCGCTCGGACCTGCTGCTCCTGCTCTGGAGGCGGCGCGGCGCCGACCAGTTGGAGACCTTCGGCGACCTGGCCGTGCTGGAGGACTTCCTGAGCGCGTTCTCCCGGGGCTGACCCCGGTCGGCCGGGCCCGCCGGGCCGAACGTGGTGAGCCTCACGGCGGCGCGGCCCGGCGGTCACGGACCGGCACCGGGGGTGCGCGGACCGGTACCGAAATCACGCCCGTCGATGCGGGCGGTGGCTCCCGGTAGCCGGTTCGGGCACCCCCGGCATGGGCATATGTCCGGAGAGTGACCGAATTCCTGGTGAATGCCGGAAATAGCCGATTAGTTCGATCACCATCCTTGCCTTCGCCCACCCCGATCGGTTTTGCTTCAACGACCGCCCGGCCAGTTGTCCGGGCGAGACCACGGGTGCAACGCCTAGTCCTGCCGGCGCCCGTCGGCCACCACTGAGCTCTGTACGGCAGGAGCGGGGGAACCACAGGTAAGTCGCCGTCCGGTACCACCGGACGGCTTGGGGTGAAGCCGCGCTTCCTGCGGCCGGGCAACTCCAGCCCGAACCCGACAGCTCACCTCGCCGGCGTCGGAGAGGAACACATCCATGACCGCACTGGGTCACCACAGCCGCACCCGCCTGCCCCGCCTCGCCCGGATCGGCGTCGGCGCCGCGCTGGCAGCCTCCGCGTTCGCCCTCCCGCTGGTCGGCGCCGTGAGCGCCCAGGCCGCACCGGCCGTCGCCGCCTCCGCCGTCAACTCGGCCGGTTTCACCGCCCCCGTGACCAACACCCACATCACCGAGGCCTGGGGCGTCCCCGGCCACATGTGGGCCAGCGGCCACCACACCGGCGTCGACTTCGCCGCCTCCGTCGGCACCAGCCTGAAGGCCGTCGGCAACGGCACCGTCGTCACGGCGGGCAACGGCGGCGCGTACGGCAACCAGATCGTCATCAAGCTCGCCGACGGCCACTACGCCCAGTACGCCCACCTCTCCGTCATCCAGGTCCACGCGGGCCAGGCCGTGAAGGCGGGCCAGCAGATCGGCCTCTCCGGCGCGACCGGCAACGTGACCGGCCCGCACCTGCACTTCGAGATCCGCACCACGCCGTACTACGGCTCGGACGTCGACCCGATCGCCTACCTGCGGGCCCACGCCGTCGCCGTCTGACACCACCGCCCTGCACGACAGGGGTGACCACAGGGGCGCGGGAGACCGCGCGAAACCGGAAGCGCCGACACGGCGCCCTCCGCTTCGCGCCGGTCCCCGCGCCCCTGGCGCGTGGCCGGGCCGCCTTCCTGGGCGAGACCTGCGGGCCGCCGGGCCCGGTCGCTCTAAAGTGTCGGCATGAATGATCATCGGAGCGCCGCACACCCCTGGGCCACCCGGGCGGCAGCGGCGGCGGCCGCCGCGATGACGGTCGCCACCGGGCTCGGCGTCCGAGCCGACGGGGGCGGGGACTTCGCCAAGTACGCCGGTGACGCGCTCTACACCGTGCTGGTGTACACCCTGGTCGTCCTGGTGGCGCCCCGGGTGAAGCCGGTCACGGCGGCCGCCGTGGCGCTCGGCGTCAGCTGGGCGGTCGAGTTCCTCCAGATCAGCGATCTCCCCGCCGAACTGTCCCGGCACAGCACCGTCGCCCGCCTCGTCCTCGGCACCACCTTCAACCCGCCCGACCTGTTCTGGTACGCCGTGGGAGCGGCCTGCTGCGGGCTCGCCCACACGGCGGCGACCCGGCTGCCACGCCCGCGTCCGTAACGCCCGAGCGGCCGGTCACCCGGTACGTGCCGGGCTCGGCGGGGTACGTTCCGAGCGGACCGCGACGTTCCCGCCGACCGGAGAGCAGGTACAGCCTTGGACCCGGAGCAGATGCTGAAGGTGGCCGTCGAGGAGGCCCGGGCGGGGCTCGCGGAGGGCGGCATCCCGATCGGGGCGGCGCTGTTCGGGCCGGACGGGGAACTGCTCGGCCGGGGCCGCAACCGAAGGGTGCAGGACGGCGATCCGTCGATGCACGCCGAGACGGCGGCGTTCCGCGCGGCGGGCCGACTGCGCGGGTACGGCCGGACGACCATGGTGACCACGCTCTCACCGTGCTGGTACTGCTCGGGCCTGGTACGGCAGTTCGGGATCGGCCGGGTGGTCGTGGGCGAGACCCGCAGCTTCACCGGCGGGCACGACTGGCTCGCCGAACACGGCGTCGAGGTCACCGTGCTCGACGACCCGGCCTGCGTGGAGCTGATGACCGGGTTCATCGCCGCCCGCCCCGAACTCTGGTACGAGGACATCGGCGAGTAGGCGGAACACTCCCCCGGACAGCAGCGCGCCCGCCGACGGGTTCACCACCACCGGCGGGCGCGCTGCCGTCACTGCAGCGGAACGGGGGTCAGCTGCGGGCCTCCGAGACGGCGGCGCCGAGCGCCTCCTTGATCCGGGGACCGAGCCGGGCGAAACCGAGCTCCTTCATCGCGGCCCGAAGGAGCTCGTCCTCGGTACGGTCGACCCCGTCGCTGTCGATCCACCGCACGAGAGCGGTCAGTTCGGCCGCCGTGTAGGCGGTGACCGGCCGCCCGGGCGTGAGCGACGGCTTCTTCGGCCGACGCACCGGCCGAGCCTTCTCGACCTCGGTCACCGCAGGCGCAACCTCGGCAACGGGCTCGGGCTCGACCTCGACCTCCACCTCGGCAACGGGCTCGGGCTCGACCTCGGCGACGACCTCGGCCTCAGCCTCGATCACCACAGGCTCGACCTCGACAACCGGCTCGGGCTCAACCACTGCCTCGGGCTCAACCTCAGCAACGAGCTCCGGCTCAACCACTGCCTCGGGCTCAACCTCAGCAACGTCGGCCTCAGCCTTGATCACCACAGGCTCGACCTCGACAACCGGCTCCGGCTCAACCTCAGCGACGACCTCGGACTCAACCACTGCCTCGGGCTCAACCTCAGCAACGAGCTCCGGCTCAACCACTGCCTCGGGCTCCGGCTCCGGCTCAGCGACGACCTCGGCTTCGGGCTCGACCTCGGCCGCAACCTCGACCTCGACCTCGACCTCGACCGCCGCAGGCTTGGCCTGCGCCTGGGCCGGGATCTCGACGGGAGCAAGCTCCTCCGCCGCAGGCACCGCCTCGGAACGCGGCCCCGCCGCCAGCGCCTGGCGGGCCGCCTCCTCGGCGTCGCCCTCCACGTCACTCGCCGCGTCGCTGTCCGCGTCGCTGTCCGCGTCAACGTCGAGGTCGACGTCGCCGACGGCCTCGACCGCGACGTCAGCGGCAGCGTCCTCCGTGCCGGCCCGCAGGTCGTACGCGGCGACCGCCGCCTCGCGGTCCGCCTGGCGCTCCGTCAGCTCCGCCAGGAGTTCGTCCGGCCCGAGGTCGGACAGGGCGGCCCGGAGCGAGTGCCGGGCGGGGAGGAGGTAGAGGGTGCGCTCGTCGGCAGCCAGTCGGTCGATCAGGTCGGCGAGGTCGGCCAGCGGGGTGGACTCCGGGTCGAGGCCGGGCAGCAGTCGCCCGAGTGCCCGGACGGCCTGGCCGAGGGCGTCGACGGCCTGGCTCGCCTCGGTGAGGGCCTCGGCGTCGGCGGGTACCGTCGGGCGGGCTGCGCCGGAGGCGGCCAGCGCGGACCAGTCGGAGCGCTCGGCGGCGGCTGCCGCCAGTGCCTCGTGCAGGTCGCTGCGGCGGCCGCGCTTGCCGACCACAAGCTTCTTGGCCTGCGCGCGCAGGCTGCGGCGGCGGGCCCAGGAGAGCTTGACGCCCTGCTCCTTGCGCCAGCGTCCGTCGGCCGTGGCGGCGGTCAGCTCGTCGAGGTCGGCGTCGTACGCCTCGGCCCGCAGCTTCCCGGCGGTGGCGTAGACGCGCTGCAGGACGCCGACGACCAGGCTGAGGCCGACCACGGTGTCCGGCTCGCCGAGGCCTCCCTCGGGGGTGAGACCGAGGACGGCGTCACGGGTCGCGGAGATGTCGCGGCTGCGCAGCTCGGCGAGCACGGTGGAGGCGGCCCGCGCGTCCTCGGGGGTCTCGATGACGTCGGCGGCGGCGTACCAGGGGTTGCTGTCGGCGGTCAGCGTGAAGCCGCCCAACTCGGCGTACCGGCCGAGTTCCTCGCGCGGTCCGGGCCGGGTGTCACCGGCCTGGGTGTCCGCTGGGTCGACTGCCCCGGGGTCGGTGTCGTTCAGGTAGCTCACTGTCATGGTGAAGTCCGCTTCGTGGCAGGGCAGGCAAGGGACGGGACGCCGGCGTCCGGCGGCGCGGGCTGGAGGACTGGAGCCCGGCGCGGACGCCCAGGATACGGGTGGGCGTTCGAACGGCGCACGCAACCTGTCGGCTACGGCTCGCCGTGGCGTGGTGGCGGGTGGCGGAGCCGGCTCGCGGGGCCGCTTCACGGCCTGCTCCGCACGGCCCGGTGCGGGCCGAGGTGGGCCAGGTCGCGGAGTGTCACCGGCGCAAGATACTCCCGGACGAGCGTGCGTTCCCACCACGCGCCGGTCGCGCGCAACTCGCGCGGCGTGGTGAACCGGTAGTGGTACAGCAGCACGCGGACCCGGACCGGGGGCTTGTGCGGGAAGGGGTTGTGCCGGAGCAGCCGCAGCGTCGCCGGGTCGTTGGCCAGCAGTCTGGCCAGGAACGCGCTGAACCAGGGCCGTGCGTACTCGGGGGAGATCGCGGCGAACCACATCAGCCAGTCCAGCCGGAGATGGTACGGCGCCACCTGACGCGGTATCCGCCGCAGCTCGCCGGGCTTCCCCTTGAACCCGTACTCGTGCCAGACGGTATGCCCGGCATGCCCGGATCCCCCGCCGTCCCCATCGCCCCCGCCGTCCCCGGCACGCCCGGCGGAGCCCACCGCACGCCCGGCGGAGCCCCCGGCGCGCGCGGGCTCGGCACTGCCCTCGATCACCACCTCCAGCCGGATCCGGTTGACGGACCCGAACGCGCCGTACGCGTTGACCAGGTGGATCCGGTTGAACGAACGGTTCATCGCCTGGCGCCGGGAGAGCAGGTTGCGGGCCGGCCAGTAGCTGAGCACCGCGACCAGCACGGTCAGCAGGAGCACCATCACCTCGTACCAGAGCGGGGTGGCCGCGAAGCCCGGCCGACCCGGGACGGGGAGGACGGCGGCGGCCGACGGTGCGTCCACGACGGAGACCGCGAGCGCGATGGTGAGCCAGTTGAGCCAGGCGAAGTTGCCGGAGGCGACCAGCCAGAGCTGGGTGGCGATCATCGCGGCGGCGGCCAGGCCGGCGACCGGCTGGGGCAGGAAGAGCGCGACGGGCACGACCAGTTGGACGAAGTGGTTGGCCGCCACCTCGGCCCGGTGCAGCGGGCCGGGGAGGTGGTGGAAGAACCAGCTCAGCGGGCCGGGCATCGGCTGGGTCTCGTGGTGGTAGCGCAGGCAGGTCAGGTCGCGCCAGCAGCTGTCACCGCGCAGCTTGATCAGTCCGGCCCCGAACTCGACCCGGAACAGCAGCCAGCGCAGCAGCCAGAGCACCAGCACCGGCGGCGTGGTCCTCGCGTTGCCGAGGAAGGCGGCGAGGAAGCCCGCCTCCAGCAACAGGGACTCCCATCCGAAGGAGTACCAGGTCTGCCCGACGTTGACGATCGAGAGGTAGAGCAGCCAGAGCACGCCCCAGCCCGCCATCGCCACCCCGAGCGGGACGTGGTCGGCCGCGCCCGCGAGCACCGAGGCGGCGAGGGCCGCGCCCGTCCAGCAGACGGCGGCGAACGCGCGGTCGGAGTAGTACAGGTGGAAGAGGCTGGGCGAGCGGCGCAGCGGCACCCGGGCGGTGAAGCGCGGGACGGGCAGCATGCCGTGCTCGCCGATGAGCGCGCGGAACTGGTTGGCGGCGGCCAGGAAGCCGGTCAAGTAGAGGGCAGCGATCAGCCGTTGGCAGACCAGTCGGCCGAACCAGTAGTCAGGTGCCGCGAACCACTCCACGCCCACCGCTCCTCCCGCGCAGGCTCCATAGGTACCACCTCCCTCACCCGTCCCCGGGGTGCGCCGGGCGGTGGCGGGCCGGGTTCAGCCGCTCGGCGGCGCCGGGGAGCGTTGCGGCGCCCCGTCCGCTCCGGCCGCGCCCCGCACCGGTCCGCCGGTGCACTCGCGCCGGGCGGGTCGACTGTGGTGCCATACGCCCTACAGGAGCGATGTACAGGACCAAACCCCGGAGAGACAGATGACAGCGGCGTCACCGCAGCCCACCGCCGACTCGGCCCGCCCAGATCCCTCCCCCTCGCCCGCCGACGCCTCCCCGCCCGGCCCGGACACACCCGGCCCGGACACACCCGGCCCAGAGACGCCCGGCTCCGGCGCGCCCGTCCGGACCTCCGGCCGGACCTGGGCCGCGCTGGGCATCGTCTACGTGGTGTGGGGCTCGACCTACCTCGGCATCCGCATCGTGGTCGAGACGATGCCGCCGTTCCTGGCCGCCGGCGCGCGCTTCGTCACGGCCGGCCTGCTGCTGGCGGCACTGGTCGCCTGGCGCCAGGGCCCGGGGGCGCTCCGGGTGACCGGGCGCGAACTGGGCTCCGCCGCACTGGTGGGCCTGATGCTGCTGTTCGGTGGCAACGGCCTGATCTCGCTCGCCGAGCGCTCGGTGCCCTCCGGGCTGGCCGCACTGCTGGTGGCGGCGGTGCCGCTGTGGGTCGTGGTGCTGCGGCGGATGACCGGGCAGCGCACCTCGCGGAGCACGGTCGCCGGGGTACTGGTGGGCCTGGTGGGGCTCGGGGTGCTGACGGTGCCCGGACTGAGCGGCCAGGTGAAGCTGCTCGGCGTGCTGATCGTGTTCGGCGCGACCCTGCTCTGGACCGGCGGCTCGTTCCTGGCGTCACGCCTGCCGATGCCCGCGAACGCGCTGAGCGCCAGCGCGTACGAGATGGTCGCCGGTGGCCTGGGCTGTCTGGCGCTGGCCGCCGTCCGGGGTGAGCCGCAGGCACTGCACGTGTCGGCGATCTCGACCGGCTCCTGGATCGCGCTGGCCTACCTGGTGGTCTTCGGCTCGCTGGTCGCCTTCACCGCGTACGCCTGGCTGCTCCAGACCGCGCCGCTGCCGCTGGTGGCGACGTACGCGTACGTGAACCCGGTGGTCGCCGTCTTCCTCGGCTGGCTGGTCCTGGGCGAGCGGCTGACCTGGCCCATCCTGCTGGGCGGCGCCATCGTGGTGGGCGGGGTCTGCCTGGTCGTCCGTACGGAGCACTGAGCGCTCGGCACTCAGCACCGCAGGCACCGAGCGCCGAGCGCATCGGCCACGACGCCCCCTGGCCGGACAGCCAGGGGGAGGTTCGTCCGGAATCCGGACCCTGGGAACCCTTTACCTCCGGGGCGGCCGCCGGGCAGATGCTTCGTATTCGCACCACCCTTGCCACGACGGCCCGGAGTTGATGCGCGTAGAGTTGAAGAGTTGTCGATATCACAGTCCGAGTTGCGGAATCTGTGCAGGAAAAGTCTCCACAGACCTCCAACAAGGTAACGACTTGACCAGCATGACTGTCCGAAATGGTTTAATTGTTGACGCCAAGTCGACGCTCCAGCTTGACTCCCTCCTCTAGCCGCGACGTTGCGGCGCACTCAGGGAGGCACCACCCACCATGAACGCGATGACGCGTCGGACCATCGCCGCCACGGCCACCGTCTCGATGGCACTGACTCTGGCCGCCTGCGGGCAGAGCGGCAGCAGCTCGAAGTCGGCGAGCACCAAGACGATCGGCCTGCTGCTCCCCGAGAAGGCCTCCTCGTCCCGCTACGAGTCGTTCGACAAGCCGCTGATCGAGGCCTCGATCAGCGGCCTCTGCAAGTGCGTCGTCGACTACTCGAACGCGAACGGCGAGGAGATCACCCAGAAGCAGCAGTTCGACGCGCTGCTGGCCAAGGGCGTCAAGGTGATCCTGCTGGACCCGGTCAACGCGCAGAACACCGCCTCGTGGGTGGACGAGGCCGCCGCCAAGGGCACCAAGGTCATCGCGTACGACCGGCTCGCCGCCGGGAAGGTCGCCGCGTACGTGTCCTTCGACAACGAGCGCACCGGCGAGATGCAGGGCCAGGCACTGCTGGACGCGCTCGGCTCCAAGGCCGGCGACGCCCAGGTCGTGATGATCAACGGCGCCGCGTCCGACCCGAACGCCGCGAGCTTCAAGGCCGGTGCCCACAAGGCCCTGGACGGCAAGGTCAAGAGCATCGCCTACGAGCAGTCCGGCGACTGGAAGCCCGACGTGGCCGCCCAGAAGATGACCGAGGCGATCCACAGCCTCGGCAAGAGCGGCATCCAGGCGGTGTACTCCGCCAACGACGGCATGGCCACCTCGATCATCCAGACGCTCCAGGCCAACGGCATGAACAACGTCCCGGTCGGCGGCCAGGACGCCTCGGTCGACGCCGTCCGCCGGGTGATCTCGGGCGAGCAGGCCTACACCATCTACAAGCCGTACAAGCCGGAGGCGGACGCCGCCGCCGACATCGCCGTCTACCTGCTGGAAGGCCTGGACGCGACCTCGGTGGCCAGCACGGTCGTCAACAGCGGCGGCATCCAGGTCCCGTCGATGCTGCTCACCCCCCTGGTGGTCACCAAGCCGACGGTCGCCCGGACCGTGATAGCCGGCGGGCTCTACCAGGCGTCGGACCTCTGCAACCAGCAGTACGCGGACGCCTGCTCCCAGATCGGCATCAAGTAGCGGTGGCGGCCCGGCGGGTTGGCCGCCCGCCCCCCGGGGGGCCGGGACGGCTACCCCGTCTGCCGGATCGAAGCGGCCGTCAGCACACCGTTGGCGACGGTGTAGGTGCCCTGGTACTGCTTGACCGTGCCGTCCGTCTGGGTCGCGAAGAGGACGGCCTGGACCTGCGAGGCGCCGAAATCGCTCACCGTGCCGAGCGTGATGCTCGCGGTGGTGGAGAACCCGGCCACGTACTGGGCGTAGGTCTCACCGGCGATGTTGCTCCCGCCGAGGGCCCAGGCCGCCGCGTAGTCGTGGTTGGTGATGTCCTGGTAGTACTGCGAGACCACCGCCGAGGCGTTGGTGAGGTGCGGGACGGCCGCCGTCGGCGTGGCGGGTACGGTGGCGACGGCGGTGCGGGTCACCGTGACGACCGGCGCCGGGGTGACGACGGGGGCCGGGGTCACCACGCGCGTCGCCGTGACGACCGGAGTCGGCGTCACCACCGGCGCGGGCGTCGGGGCCTGGGTGGTGACGGTCACGGTGGGCGTCGGGCGGTTCGCGGGTGAGGCGGGACCGGAAGCGGCCGAGCCGGTGGTGGTCGAGCCTCCGCACGCGGCGACGGCGGCCAGCACACCGGCCGCCACTCCTGCGGCGAGCGCCGTTCTGTTGGCTCTCATGCCGGATCCTCGGACGGGATCTCAGGTGGGATCCCTCGGGTGGAGTTCCTCGGGTGGGATGCGCATTTCATCCTAGTTCGCCCCCGCCGCATTCTCCTGGCGTACGGGCCGCGCCGAACCCGCGCGGCGGCCCGGCGCGACCGAGCCCGGCAACGCGGGTAATCCGCTGGCCGCGTTCCCGGCCCGGTGCTGGAATGAGCGGATGATGGATCATGCGGAAGTTCTCGCCCTGTTCGACCAGCAGCTGAGGCTGGACGCCCCCGCCGACTCCGCGCACTCCCTGGTCGAGCGGTCCGGCGGCGTGGTGCGGCACGTCGCGACCGACGGCGCCTGGAACGGGGTGATCTGGTCCGGCCTGGACGAGGACACCGCGGATGCCGAGATCGCCGCGCAGGTGCGGTACTTCAGCGCGCTGGGCGACGAGTTCGAGTGGAAGACGTACGCGCACGACCGGCCCGCCGACCTCGGCGGCCGGCTGCTGGCGGCCGGGTTCACCGCCGAGCCCGAGGAGACCCTGATGGTCGCCCGGATCGGCGACCTGCCCACCCGGGTCGAGCTGCCCGAGGGCGTCCGCCTGCACGAGGTGACCGACCCGGCCGGTGTCGCGCTGGTCGCCGAGGTGCACGAGCAGGCGTTCGGCACCAGCAGCACCCGGCTGCACGCCCGGCTGCTCGCCCAGCTGGAGCAGCGCCCGGACACGGTCAGCATGACCGTCGCGATGGCCGGTGACCGACCGGTCTGCGCGGCCCGGATGGAGCTCTACCCGGGCACCGAGTTCGCCGGCCTGTGGGGCGGCGGCACCCTCCCCGCCTGGCGCGGGAAGGGCATCTACCGAGCCCTGGTCGCCCACCGCGCGGCCCTCGCCGCCGGGCTCGGCTACCGCTACCTCCAGGTCGACGCCTCCGACCGGAGCCGCCCGATCCTGCAACGCCTGGGCTTCGCCGCCCTGAGCGTCACCACCCCGTACCTGTACACGCCTTAGCCGCGCACACGCCCGGGCCGCGCGGCCGGCCCGCCGCCCGGCAGCCCGGCAGCCCGGCAGCCCGACCGCGCCCAGGCGGCAGGTCAGGCTGGTCAGGCGGTCTTGCGCGCGACGCCGGCCCAGTAGTACGCGGCCTCGGGGTTCACCGGCGGCTCGCCGTCGGGGCGCCAGGCCATGACCGGGACGATCCCCGGTTCCAGCAGCTCCCAGTCGGCGAAGAAGCGGCCGACGCCGTCCCGGGTGCGGGGCACCAGGGTCATCCGCCCCTCGCCCTCGGCGTCGACCACCGCACCGACGGCGCCGGGGTCGAAGTCCGCCGTGACGTGCGAGATGGCGACGCAGCTGCCGACCGGGAGGGCGTCCAGGACGACCCGGACCTGCTGCCACGGGTCCTCCGCGTCGGCGACCAGCATCAGGACGCCGAGCAGCATCAGGCCCACCGGCTGCTCCAGGTCGAGGACCTCGCGCAGGGTGGGGTGGTCGAGGATCGCCTTCGGGTCGCGCAGGTCGGCGTGCAGGTAGGCCGTCCGGCCGCCCGGGGTGCTGCTCATCAGCGCGCGGGCGTGGGCGAGCACGATCGGGTCGTTGTCGACGTAGACCACCCGGGCGGTCTCGTCGGCGAGCTGGGCGACCTCGTGGGTGTTGCCCTCGGTCGGGATGCCCGTCCCGATGTCGAGGAACTGGTGGATCCCCTGCTCACGGACCATGTGCCGGACGGCGCGGCCGAGGAAACGGCGGTTCTCCCGGGCCATCGTGCGGATGGTCGGGATCAGCCGCTCGACGGCGTCGCCGAGTTCGCGGTCCGGGGCGAAGTTGGTCTTCCCGCCCAGCCAGTGGTCGTACATCCGGGCCGAGTGGGCCACCGTGGTGTCGATGGCGGGAGGCTCCCAGTCGGGCTCCGACTCCGTCCGAGCCCACAGTTCGTTCGACATTCGCGCCTCCACGGTGATGATCACCAAGCCTCCCACGGGATCTGAGACGGCGACAAGCCCGTGCAGATGAACCGGATCGAACGACTCCGGGCGGGCCCGATCGGTGATGATCGGTCCCGCCCGGTCACGCCGTGTGCCGACGATCGGTGTCAGCAGTCAACATCGGTGTTCTGTGCCGGTATCAGTACGCGGTGGTGATCCGCACCCCGCCGAAGCCCTGGTGGGCGTAGAGGCTGATGTAGTTGGCTCCGGCGTGCGGGTTCTTGACCGTGAGCGACTCGGTGTTGCCGTTGTGCACCGACTTCGCCGAGTAGTTGCTGCTGGTGGCCCAGCCGCTCGGGCTGAAGTACAGGTCGGCGTTGCCGGTGCCGCCCGAGGCGCTGATCTTCAGCTGCTTCACCCCGGCCGGGAGGTACACGTACAGGTAGCTGTAGTTGCCGGTGGCCGCCGCCTGGTTGCTGCGCGCGCAGTTCTGCCCCAGCAGCCGGGTGTCGTTGTCACCGCACTCCGGGAGGCCCACGACGGTGACGGCCTGGGTGGCCGTGGCGGTGGCGCCCTGGTTGTCGGTGACGGTCAGCGAGACGGTGTAGGTGCCCGCCTTGGCGTACGTCTTGGACGGGTTGGCGGCGGTGGAGGTGGTGCCGTCACCGAAGTTCCAGACCCGGGAGGCGATGGTGCCGTCCGCGTCGGTGGAGGCGTCGGTGAAGTTCACGGCCAGCCCGTTCACCACGGCCGCGATCGCGGCGGTCGGCGGCTGGTTGCCCTGGTTCAGGCTGCCGCAGTTGCCGACCGAGCAGGCCGCCAGGAAGCTCGCCCAGTCGGCGTCGTAACGGGTGCCGATGGTGGTGTTGAACAGCGTCTGGGCGGCGGCCCAGTTGCCGGCCCGGAAGTAGCCGAGCATGGTGTCGACGTCCGCACGGTGCGACTGGAGCATGTAACGGACCGCCAGGTAGCCCCAGTTGTAGATCCGGGTCTGGTCGGCGTTGTCATAGGTGGTGCCGAACAGGGTGCTCAGCTTGTACGTGCCCAGGCCGGCCTGGGTGCGGGCGTCGGTGTAGTCGACGTTCCGGTAGGAGTAGGAGATGTACTCGGCGAAGCCTTCGATCCACCAGACGGTCGGCATGCTGGTCGCGGCGTTGAAGTCGCCGTAGGTGTCGAACCGGCCGTCCAGGTAGTGGGTGTACTCGTGGTTGAGGTTCCAGATCGAGAAGTCGGGGACCCACTCGGCGTGGTAGGCGACGAAACGCGGCTGGTTGCCGACGGCGGAGGGGTCGCCCTCCATGTACATCCCGCCGTTGTCGGTGCTCATCGCGAAGATGATCCCGGCGTAACGCTTGTAGTCCGCGCTGGAGTTGAAGACATCAACCTCGATGGCCGAGTTGTGGTCGTTCGCCACCGGACCGTTGTCGCGCACGAGGCTGTGGAAGTAGGCGTCCTGGTTGCGCAGGCTGGTGCAGGTGCTGGCGAGCTGGTCGGCGGTCATCGCCTGGGCGACGATCGTGATGCTCGGACTGCAGACGTAACGGATCGTCAGGACTGCCGTGTGCAGACGGTTCGCGAGATCGCAGGCGCCGAAGTACGAGCAGTTCGCCTGGTCGTACGCGTCGACCTGGCCGGCCACGCCGACCCAGAGCGAGGAGGCCGGGCCGGTCATCGCGGACCGGTCCATCAGGTCCTTCGCCAATGGCCGTACGGTGGACAGCAGTTCGGGGTGCTGGAGGAAGCGGCTCAGCTCGATGCCGGCATTGGACGCCAGGTAGTCCTGGGCGGTGCCGAGCAACGCGCTGTTGTTGACGGCGAAGTCGTGCAGCAGGGTGAGGATGCCCGGGTCCGCCTGGACGGCGGGCAGGAAGTCCGGCTGCTGGTGGCCGCGCCAGAGCACGGTGT
This sequence comes from Kitasatospora kazusensis, assembly GCF_039529945.1. Taxonomy (NCBI): domain Bacteria; kingdom Bacillati; phylum Actinomycetota; class Actinomycetes; order Kitasatosporales; family Streptomycetaceae; genus Kitasatospora; species Kitasatospora kazusensis. Next base: position 238,698 of record NZ_BAAANT010000005.1, read on the forward strand.
ACACGTTGTTGACAGCGTTGGACATCGAGTAGGAGCTGTTCCAGGAGCTGTTGTACCCGGAGAGCAGGCGCTCCACGACCGGCAGGTAGCGGGCGTTCTCACCGGCGCTGTCGATCAGCGTGACGGCCTCGGAGAGCGTCGCGCCGTTGGCCTCGGTGACGTCCCGCGAGTGCTGGTTGCCGTAGAACCCGTCGAGCCCGCCACGGATCGCGGTCTGCAACGTGCCGCCGTACGTGCCCACGTCCGTGGGGTGGTTCCACTGGACGTAGTAACCGGCGCGCAGGAAGACCACGAGCTGGCCGACGCCGGTGCTGTCGTCACCCGGGTAGGAGACGGAGGCGTCCCGCAGCGCGTTGGCCACGCTCACCATCTGCGGCTCCTGGAAGACCGCGCGGGCGGTCGGACCGGTGACGGTGAACAGCGAGTTGATGCAGTCCAGGGGCGAGGACTCGACCAGCTGGACGAGCGCAGCGCCGCTCACGTTGCCGAAGTCACCGGCCGCGCAGGCCGCCGCGACGGCGGCGTGCGCAGTGGCGGCCGCACGGGCGTCCGGGCGGACGGAGGGCTGGAGCGGCGAACGGTGGGCGGCGGCATCCGGCTTCCCGGTCGAACGTCCCTCCTCGGCAGCGGACTTGGCGAGCACCGTGGCAGCGGACGGCTGCGGGGCGAGGCCGGGACGGGCGGTGGGCGTGGGAGCCGGGGCCTTGCCGCTCTTACCGCCGGACGGGGCGGTGAGCGTACTCGCCTGGGCGGCGGGCGCGAAGAGGGCTATGCCGAGACAGCACGCCAGGAGCGCGGTCAGAAATCTGCCGAGCTGTTGCCGTAGGAGCACGGCTTGCCGCGTAGGGGCGGTCTTCATGTGGGGGGCCTCCCGGCCGGTCTGCGGCCGCGCGTAGGGGCGCGGCCATGATGATGCGGACCGTGTCAGCAGCGGGTGTTGGGGTGATTCCCGTTCTGTCGTGCACACGGTGGGGAGTGTGACATGTACCATTGCATACATCACATGGCTGCGAAAGAGTCACGCGCCGTCCACTTCTCCCGGCTACCGCCCGCTGACTTTCCGTCATCCCCCTCCGGCGCGGAGCGTCACCCGCCACCCCTCACCGGCACTCCCCCGGTCCACCGCGACCTGCGGAACCGTGCCCGGACAGCAGGATGCCGCCGTCGGTACACCGACGGCGGCATCCTGAACGCTCTTCTCAACCTCCGACGGGGAACTCCCCGCCACGCACGCCCGCGACGAACGCCCGCCAGGCGTCAGCGGCGAAGAGCAACGCCGGACCCTCGGGATCCTTCGAGTCACGCACCGGCATCAGACCAGCAAAACCATCCGCGACCTCGACACAGTCGCCGCCGTTACCACCGCTGTAGGTCGACTTCCGCCACGGTGCGCCGGAGAGGTCAGGTGTGGTGGTGCTCATGTTGAGAAGTCCCTTCATCGCGCTGCGGATCAGGTGCGCTGACTCACGAGCCGGAAGTGCGTCCGCCCTCAGCCGATCATAGGCACGTTCGCAATCCCTGACCACGTTCGGCGCCTCCACGAAGTGCCCGTGATCGAGGCTCTCCGAGTAGATCCGTTGTGTCCCGTCGGGCGATGCTACGAGGATCATTGCGGTATCGAACGGGACCCGCTCTCCGAGGCTGAGCGGCGCTATCTGAATGACGACGTTCGGCCGCCGCCCCATCACCAATAGGTGGCAGAGCTGTTCGTGCATAACCTCGGGGCCACCAACCATCCGCCGGATAGCGCTTTCATCCAACACTGCGATGAGGGTGGGTGCGTCATCGCTGAACAGGCGTTGCTGACGACTCATTCGCGCAGCTACACGTTCCTCGATCAGCACGGGCTTGTCCTCTCCGACAGCTCGTGCGATCAGAGCTCTCGCATACGATTCCGTCTGCAACAGGCCGTGGACCAGGGAGACCTGGTAAGTACGAATGGTGTCGGCCTCGGATTCCAGCTTGGCGTAGCGCCGGAACCAGTCCGGGTGCTCGACCTTGCGGTACCAGTCGACCCTCTCCCACATCCCGTACAACCGCCCGCCTGTGCCGAGCACCCGCTCGCACGCCTTCACGAACTCCGCCGACGGCACGCGCGTCGCGGCCTCGACGCGGGTGACCTGCGTCCGGTGGCACGGGATGAGGGCGGCCAGCTCACCCTGGGAGAGCCCGGCGGCCTCCCGGGCGTCACCGAGCATGGCTCCGAACAGCTCGGCGGAGCTTCCGAGTCCGTGAGAGACGGGCAGACGACGGACCATGTGCGAACCCCCAGGTTCCAGGGATCGGGTGGAACTTCTGATCTCTCGTCACGGTACTCGCGGCACGCCATGCTGGTCACCGGAACGCAGCAATGCGCTCACTTTGAGTGAGTGCCAGGCGCTCGGGCATCTGCTGCCCGGAATCGCGTTCTCGTCCCCCATGACCATACGGCCGGAGGTAGATCCGCGATGCCCGAGACGATCGACAGAGCACTCGCCGAGGCGGGCGCGGAAGGCTGCTGGCTGCCGCGCAGTCAGCAGTCGCCACGCTTCGCCCGGCGGCTGCTGCGTGGGCTGCTGGCCGAGGTGGAGGGCGGACACCGGTTCGCCGGGGCAGGCGAGCTGCTGCTCTCCGAACTCGTCTCCAATGCGCTCGAACACGCCGACACACCAGGCAGGTTGATCTGGGTGGGCCTGGAGGTCGATGTCACCCGGCTGCGGATCGAGGTGCACGACGCGAGCCCGGTCCGGCCGGTGCTCCGCGAGGTCTACGACGACGAGCGGCGCGGGCGCGGGCTGGTGCTGGTCGAGCGGCTGTCGACCCGTTGGGGCTGCTGCCCACGGGCCGGCGGGATCGGGAAGATCGTCTGGTGCGAGTGCGGACACGAGAACGCTTCCGGCCCGGCGGCGGGAGACGCGGAGGCCGGGCGGTGAGCAGCAGCGTGGCACAGAGCAGGCGAATGCTCGAATTCGCGCTCCACCTCACCCGGCACACCGACGGCTTCACCTGGATCAGCCAACGCCCGGGCGGCGGCTACCGTCTGGTCGCGCCCGTACCGGCCGATCTCGACGCCGTCACCCACCTCGCGGTCCTGGCCGCACTGGCCGGCGCCGACCGGTACGGCCACCGCTACACATCGACCGCCCAGTCCATCTGGGCCGAACTCGACTGACAGTGATGATGTTCGTGGTGATGTTGCCGGTGGGTCTGACCCATCGACTGACTGACGCTTCAGCTGTCCTGTTTCGGATTTGTCGGCTCA
>NZ_BAAANT010000006.1:0-236584 GCF_039529945.1 Kitasatospora kazusensis
GCGGGGAACTGCGCGAGGCGGAAGGTGCGGACCGTTGCCTTCCGACGTCGCGCAGTTCCCCGCGCCCCTGTTTATGGTTGGCCGGTTGCTTTCTGGAAGCCCGCGAGGATCTGCTCGGCCGCCAGGGTGGCGGTCAACCTGCCTTCGCGAACGCGCTGTTCGAGGTCCGGTGCGATGCGGCGGACCTCGGGGTTCTCGCGGAGCTGGGCGAGGAGCTGGTCGTGGACCATCGCCCAGGTCCAGTCCACCTGCTGGTCGCGGCGCTTAGCGGTGAGCGATCCCGTGGCTTCGAGTATCCGGCGGTGCTGCTGGAGGTGCTCCCAGAGCGTCTCCAGGCCCGCGCCGTCACGTCCGCTGCAGGTCAGGACCGGCGGCGACCAGGCCGCGTCCGGTGCCTGGAGCAGCCGCAGCGCACCCGCCAACTCCCGTGCGGCGGCCTTGGCGTCGAGTTCGTGCGGGCCGTCGGCCTTGTTCACGGCGACCAGGTCGGCGAGTTCGAGGACGCCCTTCTTGATGCCCTGGAGCTGGTCGCCGGTGCGGGCCAGGGTGAGCAGCAGGAAGGAGTCGACCATCTGCGCGACGGTGGTCTCCGACTGCCCGACGCCGACGGTCTCGACCAGGACGACGTCGTAGCCCGCCGCCTCCATCACCACCATGCTCTCGCGGGTGGCGCGGGCCACCCCGCCGAGCGTGCCGGAGGTGGGCGAGGGGCGGACGAAGGCCGCCGGGTCCACGGCGAGCCGCTCCATCCGGGTCTTGTCACCCAGGATGGAGCCGCCCGTGCGGGTGGAGGACGGGTCGACGGCGAGTACCGCGACCCGGTGCCCCAGGCCGGTGAGCATGGTGCCGAACGAGTCGATGAAGGTCGACTTGCCGACACCGGGCACCCCGGTGATCCCGACCCGGACGGCCTTGCCCGAGTGCGGCAGCAGCGCGACCAGCAGGCGCTGGGCGAGCTCCCGGTGGTCGGGCCGGGTGGACTCCACCAGGGTGATGGCCCGCGCGATGTACGCGCGCGAGCCGTCCAGCACCCCTTGGACGTAGGCGTCGAGATCGATCGTCCGGGCCATGGTTCAGCGGCTCACAGCTCGTGGCCGAGGTCGGCGGCGAGCGTCTTCAGCAGGTCGTACGCGGCGTCCGGGATGACCGTGCCCGGCGGGAAGACGGCGGCGGCGCCGGCCTCGTACAGGGCGTCGAAGTCCTGCGGGGGGATGACCCCGCCGACCACGATGGTGATGTCCTCCCGTCCGGCGGCGGCGAGTTCGGCGCGCAGCGCGGGCACCAGGGTGAGGTGGCCGGCCGCCAGCGAGTTGACGCCGACGATGTGCACGTCGGCCTCCACCGCCTGCCGGGCGACCTCGGCCGGGGTCTGGAAGAGCGGGCCGACGTCCACCGTGAAGCCGAGGTCGGCGAAGGCGGTGGCGATCACCTTCTGCCCGCGGTCGTGGCCGTCCTGGCCCATCTTGGCGACCAGGATGCGCGGGCGGCGGCCCTCGGCCTCCTCGAACGCCTCGACCAGCGCGCGGGTGCGCTCGACCGCGGTGGAAGGTCCTGCCTCGTCCCGGTACACACCGGAGATGGTACGGATCTGGCCCGCGTGCCGCCCGTAGATCTTCTCCAGGGCGTCCGAGATCTCGCCGACCGTCGCCATCGCGCGGGCCGCGTCCACGGCGAGCGCGAGCAGGTTGCCGTCCAGCGTGCCGTCGTTGCGCGGACCCGCCTCGGCGGAGGCGGTCAGGGCGCGCAGCGCCTCCTGGCAGGCCTGCTCGTCGCGCTCGGCGCGCAGGCGGCGCAGCTTCTCGACCTGCTGGGTCCGGACGGAGGAGTTGTCGACCTTGAGCACGTCGAGCTGCTCGTCGGTGGCGACCCGGTACTTGTTGACGCCGATCACCGGCTGGCGGCCGGAGTCGATCCGCGCCTGGGTGCGGGCGGCGGCCTCCTCGACGCGGAGCTTGGGGATGCCCGCGTCGATGGCCTTGGCCATGCCGCCGGCCGCCTCGACCTCCTGGATGTGCTGCCAGGCGCGCTCGGCGAGGTCGTGGGTGAGCTTCTCGACGTAGGCGCTGCCGCCCCAGGGGTCGATGACCCGGCAGGTGCCGGACTCCTGCTGGAGCAGCAGCTGGGTGTTGCGGGCGATCCGGGCCGAGAAGTCGGTCGGCAGCGCGAGCGCCTCGTCCAGGGCGTTGGTGTGCAGCGACTGGGTGTGGCCCTGGGTCGCGGCCATCGCCTCCACACAGGTGCGGGCGACGTTGTTGAACGGGTCCTGCGCGGTGAGCGACCAGCCGGAGGTCTGCGAATGGGTGCGCAGCGACAGCGACTTGGCGTTCTTCGGCTCGAACTCCTTGACCAGCTTGGCCCAGAGCAGCCGGGCCGCGCGCAGCTTGGCGATCTCCATGAAGAAGTTCATGCCGATCGCCCAGAAGAACGACAGCCGGGGTGCGAAGGCGTCCACGTCCATCCCGGCGCCGAGCCCGGCGCGCAGGTACTCCACGCCGTCGGCCAGGGTGTAGGCGAGCTCCAGGTCGGCCGTGGCTCCGGCCTCCTGGATGTGGTAGCCGGAGATGGAGATGGAGTTGTAGCGCGGCATCTTCTGCGAGGTGTACGCGAAGATGTCGGAGATGATCCGCATGGACGGCTGCGGCGGGTAGATGTAGGTGTTGCGGACCATGAACTCTTTGAGGATGTCGTTCTGGATGGTCCCCGCGAGCTTCTCGGGCGGGACGCCCTGCTCCTCGGCCGCGACGATGTAGAGCGCGAGCACGGGCAGCACGGCGCCGTTCATCGTCATCGACACCGACATCCTGTCCAGCGGGATGCCGTCGAAGAGCTGGCGCATGTCGTAGATCGAGTCGATCGCCACGCCCGCCATGCCGACGTCGCCGGTCACCCGGGGGTGGTCGCTGTCGTAACCCCGGTGGGTGGGCAGGTCGAAGGCGACCGAGAGGCCCTTCTGACCGGCCGCCAGGTTGCGGCGGTAGAAGGCGTTGGACTCCTCGGCGGTGGAGAACCCGGCGTACTGGCGGACCGTCCAGGGCTGGTTCACGTACATCGTCGGGTACGGGCCGCGCAGGTAGGGCGCGATGCCCGGGTACGTGCCGAGGAAGTCGACGTCGGCCAGGTCCTCGCCGGTGTACAGCGGCTTGACGGCGATGCCCTCGGGGGTCTCCCAGACGAGTTCCTCGACGTCCTTGCCGGTGGCCTGCCGCCAACCGGCCTGCCACTGCTCCTCGGTGGCCTCGCCGGCGTCGCTTTCGAGGCCGATCTCGGTGAAGTCCGGGATCATCACACCGCTCCGATCTCATCGATGACCGAGGTCAGGACGGCGACGGCGTCGCAGCCCGCGAAGACGAACTCGTCCACCCCGGCCCGCCGGTACGCCTCGCGGCGCTCACCGGGCTTGCCCGCCAGCAGGATCCGTCGCGCACCGGCGCTCCTGAGCGCGGCGGCGGCCTCCTCGGCGCTCTCCTCGTACAGCTTGTCACTGGAGCAGATGCAGGCGACGCTCGCGCCGCTCGCGGCGAACGCCTCCACCTGACCCACGACGGTCTCGGCGCCGCCGGCCTGGAACAGGTTCGCGGCGAAGGAGGACCGGCCCGTGTGCGCGGCCGCCGGTCCGATCGTCGCCAGGAAGACCTTCGGCCGCTCTCCCGTCGCGGCGAGCCGCTCGTCGGAGCGGGTGCGCAGGGCATCGTAGGCGTCCGAGCGGCGGACCTTCGGCAGGCCGCCGGACGGCTGCGCGGGTGCGGGCTCGCGGACCACCGGCTGCTCGGCCAGGTTCGGGAACTCGCTGACGCCGGTGATGGGTTCGCGCCGGTGCGCGAGCTCGGCCGAGCGCGCGGCCCAGGTCGCGGCGATCCGCTCGCCGACCAGGCCGGAGCGCAGCGCGGCGGCCTGGCCGCCGGCCCGCTCGATCTCCTGGAACCACTGCCACGCGGCGTGCGCGAGCTCGTCGGTGAGCCGCTCCACGTACCAGGAGCCGCCGGCCGGGTCGACGACCCGGGCCAGGTGCGACTCCTCCAGCAGGATCGACTGGGTGTTGCGGGCGACCCGGCGGGCGAAGGCGTCGGGGAGGCCGAGCGCCTCGTCGAACGGGAGCACCGTCACCGCGTCGGCGCCGCCGAGCCCGGCGGCCAGGCAGGCGACGGTGGTGCGCAGCATGTTCACCCACGGGTCGCGCTCGGTCATCATCACCGTGGAGGTGACCGCGTGTTGGCGCTGCGCGGCGTGGGCGGCGCTCACCCCGGAGACCTCCGCCACCCGGGCCCAGAGCCGGCGCGCGGCGCGCAGCTTGGCGATGGTGAGGAACTGGTCGGCGGTGGCGGCGAAGCGGAACTCCAGCTGCCCGGCGGCCTCGTCCACGGTGAGCCCGGCGGCGGTCAGTTCGCGCAGGTAGGCGATGCCGGTGGCGAGGGCGCAGCCGAGCTCCTCGGCGGTGGAGGCGCCTGCCTCGTGGTAGCCGAGTGCGTCCACCGTCAGGGCCCGCAGGCCCGGGTGGCCGCCGGTGCAGCGGACGGCGAGCGCGGTGGCGGCGGCGAGGTGCTCGGCCGTCCGGCTGTCGTCGCCGGTGCGGGCCAGCAGGCCGAGCGGGTCCGCGCCGAGGTTCCCCGAAGCGCCCTGGACCTCGGCGCCGAGGCTCAGCAACCGCTCGGCGGCGGCGGCGAATTCGTCACCGGCGTCGAGCGTGACGGAGGCCAGGTCGAGGTAGACGCCGTCGAGCACCTGCGGCAGCGCGTCGACCGGCAGCCCGGCGCCGCCGACCGTCAGCCAGAGCGAGGTGACCCCGTTCTCCAGGTCGGCGAGCACGGCCTCGTTGGAGACCCGTGCGTCGGGGTGGGCGTGGCGCTGGCGCACGTCCCAGCCCGAGACGGCCGAGCCCTGCGGCCGGCCGCCGCGTACGAACGGGGGGAGGCCCGGGTAGCCGGGAGCCGCCGCCGTGTCCGTCGCGGTGTACAGGGGACGGACGCGCAGTCCGTCCTGGAGGTCGGTGGCGAGCGCGTCCTCGGCTGCCGTACCAACCACGTCCTGCGCGCCTGACTTGCGCAGGACGCCTTCGACCAAGTGCTGCCACTGCTCACGGGTTGCGTCCGGGAACTCGGCGGCCAGGGAGAGCCCTTCGGGCGGGACCGTCATGAGGGTAGGTTAGGGCCTGTCAATGGTCGGTAGCAGACCAAGCCGGTGTGACCTTTCCCTCGCTGCACTCCTGACTGCGTGGAGTGCAGCAGGTGGGAGGGCCTGCGGAGACCGCGCCGGGCCCGGGCACACGCTCGGCGAAGTGCGCCCGGGCCCGGCGTGTTACGGCTACTCGGGCAGGTTCTGGAAGATGAAGGTCGCGAGGTGCTCGCTCATGTGTGAGTGCCCCTCGTTGGCGGGGGCGAAGGCGAAGGCGTCGAGCTCGCTCTCCTCCCCCTCGCGGCTGCCGACGGGGGCGTAGAGGTCCTCGGTCTCGTCCAGGTCCCGGAGGGCCAGCGCGCTGACGGTGGGGACGAAGCAGACGGTGGTCTCCTTGATCTCCGTCTTGCCGGTCTTCTTCAGGGCCTCCCCCGCGATGCCGAAGGTCTCCAGGGTGCCGCCGGGGGCGCCGTCGATGTCGGGCAGGCCGCTGGTACGGATCGACTTGTCCTGGAAGAGGCCCTTGAGGCGGGCCACCAGCTGGCCGTCACCGGACTTCTGGGTCCGCAGGTCGGTGTCGGTGAACCAGCCGCTGGTCACCTTCACGGCGTCGACGCCCGGCTTGACGCCGTTCCCGGTGCCGTCCCCGGCGCCGTTGGCGAAGCCGATCTTGCGGGGGATGGACGGCCATCCCCCGACGCGCTTCAGCTCGTCGAGGAACTTCGTCCGCAGCTCGTCCTCCGCCGGGGTGCCTTCGACGGTTTCGATGTGACGCCACAGCAGCTGGCGGGCGGCCGCACTGTTGATCTGCTCGGAGAGCTTGGGGGTGGCGGTCATGAAGTGCGCGAGTGCCTGGAGGCCGATCGGCACCCAGGCGCCCCGGTGCGGGCTGTCGATGGAGAAGTAGAGCGCCGTCTCGTGGTCGTCGTTCTCGGCCTCCATCTTGGCGAGGGCGTAGCGAGTGACCAGGCCGCCCATGCTGAAGCCGCCGACCGCCAACGGCGACTGGCCGACGCGCTCCGCGATCGCTCGGTGGATGGCGGCGGTGGCGACCTTGGCGTTCTCCAGGATCGACGCGTTGCGCTCGTCGTACCCGATGATGATCAGGTCGTAGCCACGACCGCGCAGCTCGCTGACGAACGGGAAGTCCTTGCGCTCCATGCCGTCCCAGAGGACGTTCAGCGAACTCGGGCCGTTCTCGAAGCCGTCGGAGATGAGGACGGGGCGCTTGAGGCCGAACTTGCTGTTGCTCAGGTAGACCCAGGCCCGGCCCCCGGGGAACTCCCAGGTCGCGTCCGGCGCGGGGGCGGGCGCGACCCCCTCCGGCGGCGTCGGCGCCAGGAAGCCAAACGGGGTGATGGTCGGTTCGGTCTGCTCGGTCACGGCGGAGGCCCTTCTCGGCATACGGATCGTCGGCACTCGAAGGAGTGCGCGCCCATCCTGCTTGCGGCCGAGAAGGGCCGATGTTCTCCGACGAACCAAACCACTCGTTCGGGTGAAGGTTCGTGTCGGACCTGTCAGAGCTGCCGGACCGCCGGATCTGTCGGGGCGGGCCGCTCGGACCGGGTCCGGTCAGACCGCCGCGTCCGGGTCGCCGCCGAAGCGCTCGCGGTACCCGGCGAGGTCCTCCTCGGTGATCTTCGCGAACAGCACCGGCGGGACGGTGAAGCCCACCCCGGCCGGGACGAAGTCCAGCGCCTTCGCCTGCTCCGCTCCGACCCAGGCGAGCCCGGCGGCCGGGGCCGCGGCGTCCAGCGCGAACGCCTGCCGCATCGCCCGGCTGGTCGCCGGGATGAACGGCTCGGAGACCACCGAGTAGAGGTAGATCAGGTTCATCGCGGTGCGCAGCGTCAGCGCCGCGCCCTCGGGGTCGGTCTTGACCTGGGTCCAGGGCGCCTTCTCCTCCAGGTAGGAGTTCCCGGCGCTCCACAGCGCGCGCAGGCTCTGCGCGGACTTGCGGAAGTTCAGCGCGTCCAGGTGGCCTTCGTACTCCGCCAGCAGCTCGGCGATCTGCTCGCCGAGGCGCTGCTCCGCCTCGCCGGCGACGCTCCCGGCCGGGACGTCGTCGCCGAACCGCTTGCGGCTGAACGAGAGCACCCGGTTGACGAAGTTGCCGAGGGTGTCGGCGAGGTCCTTGTTGACGACGGAGGAGAACAGCTCCCAGCTGAAGCTGGAGTCGTCCGACTCGGGGGCGTTCGCCATCAGGAAGTAGCGCCAGTAGTCGGCGGGCAGCAGGTCGAGCGCGACGTCGGTGAAGATGCCCCGGCGCTGGCTGGTGGAGAACTTCCCGCCGTAGTAGGTCAGCCAGTTGAAGGCCTTGACGTAGTCGACCTTCTTCCAGGGCTGGCGCGAGCCGATGATCGTGGCGGGGAACATCACCGTGTGGAACGGGACGTTGTCCTTGGCCATGAACTCGGTGTAGCGGACGTCCTCCGCCTCGTACCACCAGGACTTCCAGTCGCGGAGTTCACCGGCCGGGGCGGCGTCGGCCCACTCCTTGGTGGCGCCGATGTACTCGATCGGGGCGTCGAACCAGACGTAGAAGACCTTGCCCTCGGCGGCCAGCTCCGGCCAGACGTCGGCCGGGACGGGCACGCCCCACTCCAGGTCGCGGGTGATCGCCCGGTCCTGGAGGCCCTCGGTGAGCCACTTGCGGGCGATCGAGGAGGCGAGCACCGGCCACTGCTCGCCGTTGGCGGCGATCCACTCCTCGACCTCGTCGGTCAGCTTGGCCTGGAGCAGGAAGAGGTGCTTGGTCTCGCGGACCTCCAGGTCCGCGCTGCCGCTGATCGCCGAGCGGGCGTCGATCAGGTCGGTGGGGTCGAGCACCCGGGTGCAGTTCTCGCACTGGTCGCCGCGCGCCTTGTCGTAGCCGCAGTGCGGGCAGGTGCCGACGATGTAGCGGTCGGGCAGGAAGCGCTCGTCGGTGACGGAGTAGACCTGGCGGACGGCCCGCTCCTCGATGAACCCGTTCTCGTGCAGGGCGCGGGCGATGTCCTGGGTGATCTCGCGGTTCTGCGGCGAGGAGCTGCGGCCGAAGAAGTCGAAGGAGAGCTCGAAGCCGTCGTAGACGGCCTTCTGCTGGTCGTGGGCGGCGGCGCAGAAGTCGGCGACCGGCAGGCCCGCCTCCTTCGCGGCCAGCTCGGCCGGGGTGCCGTGCTCGTCGGTGGCGCAGATGTACAGCACCTCGTGGCCGCGCCGGCGCAGGTAGCGGGAGTACACGTCGGCGGGGAGCATCGACCCGACCATGTTCCCCAGGTGCTTGATCCCGTTGATGTAGGGAAGGGCGCTGGTGATCAGGTGTCGAGCCATCCTCGGATGCTCCAATTTCTCCTGCGGCGCCCCAGGAGCGCCGCGACGGGGGCAGCTCCGGGGTGCGGCCGGCGGGTTCGTCCCGCCGGGGCACCACAGGAGTCTTGGTCTGCTGTGGGCAGGCCCCATCCTATCCAGGGCCCGCGCGCCCGGAGCCCACCCCGCCCGGGTCCGGGGCCGCCGTGGAGCCGCCCCGGGCCCGCCGTGGACCTCCGGTGGACCCGGTGTGGACCTTCTGCGGATCCCGCGTGGCCAATTCGTACCGACGGGTAGCCTGTCGGTCCGGCGTGGACAGGTCCCGACTTGTCCGATCATCCGTGTAGGCTCCCCCGGTGGCCAAGGTGACGCGTGACGATGTAGCCCGACTCGCAGGGGTCTCCACTGCGGTGGTCAGCTATGTCATCAACAACGGACCACGGCCGGTGGCCTCCGCGACCCGCGAACGGGTCAAGAGCATCATCGAGGAACTCGGCTACCGCCCGGACAGCATGGCGCAGGCCATGGCCAGGCGCCGGAGCAACCTGATCGGGATGGTGCTGCCGGACGCCCGCCAGCCGTTCTTCGCGGAGCTGGCACACGCCGTCGAACAGGTCGCCCTGGAGCACGGGAAGCTCGTACTGATCGGCAACTCCGACTACACCGACTCCCGCGAGGACCACTACGTCCGCGAGTTCCTCGGGATGCGGGTGGACGGGCTCATCCTGATCAGCCAGATCCCCTCCCACCGGGTGGCGGCCGAGGTCGCGGCCGACGACACCACCCGGGTCGTCCTGCTGCACCACCGTTCGGACGCGGCCGACAAGGTCGCGGTCGTCACCGACGACACCGGCGGCGCCCGGCTGGCCGTCCGCCACCTGCTGGACCACGGCCACCCGTCGGTCACCTGCTTCGGCAAGCCGGCCGGCTCGCTCGGCGCCGGGGACCCGGTCACCGGCCGGGTGGCCGGCTGGGCCCAGGCGATGGCGGAGGCCGGGCTGGACACCGACGGCCTGCTGGTCGACGCGCCGTTCAACCGGACCGGCACCTTCGGCGTGGCGGTGGAGCTGCTCCGCCGGGCCGACCGGCCGACGGCCGTGTTCTGCGCGACCGACGACCAGGCGATCGGTGTCCTGCGGGCCGCCCGCGAGCTGGGCCTGCGGGTGCCGCAGGACCTCGCCGTCACCGCGTTCGACGACATCAAGCAGTCGGCCTTCGCCGACCCGCCGCTGACCACCGTCTCCTCCGACCGGGACGCGATGGCCCGGTCCGCCGTCAGCCTGGCGCTCGGCCTCGAACCGCCGACCGGGGCCGGCAGCGCGCTGCGCCGCTTCCCGGCCGAGCTGGTGATCCGGCGCTCCTGCGGCTGCGGCGCCCCTGCCGAGAGCTGACCCCGCCGCACCTCAGCGGGTGTGTACGACCGGCAGGCCGGCCACGTCGGCGCTCCCGGCCGGCCGTCCCCGAACGGCCTCCGGCGACCGGCGGGGGATCTTCACGGCGGAAGCCGGGCATTCCGCCCCTGCGGCGCGGACCGCGCCGTTCCCCGGCTGTCCGCCGGTCCGCCCGGCTGCTAGCCTCCGCCTCTGTTTCCTGCGCTTTCGCAGACCACGGGGGAGATATGACCGACAGCCACACCACGCCCGGCCAGCTGGAGCCGGCACCGCCCGCCCACGGCGGGTTCCGCGCGGTGCTCCTGCAATGGGGACCGTCCATCATCTTCAGCGCCGTTCTTCCGGTGCTGACGTACAACTACCTCCAGGGCCACCACTACGGCGAGGTGAGCTCGCTGGTCCTCTCCGGGCTCTGGCCGGCGGTGGAGACCCTCGTCGTGTTCCTGGTCCGCCGGCACATCGACGAGATGGCCATGATCGTGCTGACCTTCCTGGCCCTCGGCCTGCTCAGTTCGCTGGCGTTCAACAGCCCCCGGCTGGTGCTGGTCAAGGACTCCGCACTGACCGGGCTGTTCGGCCTGGTCCTGTTCGCCAGCCTGCTCGCGCCGCGGCCGCTCTGCTTCTACTTCGGCCGCAGGTTCGCCACCGACGGCAGCCCGGCGGCGGTCGAGTGGTGGAACGGGCTCTGGAGGTTCCCGGCCTTCCGGCACAACCAGAAGGTGATCACCATCGTCTGGGGATCCGTCTTCCTCGGTGAGGCGGTGCTCCGGATCGCCCTGACGTACGTGCTGTCCGTCTCGACCATGGTCACCGTGAACGCCTTCCTGCCGTTCGTGGCGATCTTCCTGGTCATCACCTGGACCATCCGCTACGGCAGGCGCGCCGCCGCCCGCGGCGCGGCGGCCCGGGCAGCGGCGGGCCTCACGACCTGACGCATCGTCAGAACTACTGCCGCGCCCGGCGAACGGCCCGGCCGCACCGGTCTCAGCCGGTACGGCCGGGCCCCGGCAGGAGGCCCAGCAGCGCCCGGACGGCCGGGTGGGTGCGGTGCGGCGCGGTGTGCGCCCGCATCAGGACGAGAGCCCGGTCCGCCCGGTGCGAGGACAACTGCCCCTGGCAGAGCAGGAACTGCCGCCAGGTCAGACAGGCGGCGTCGACCGCGCCCGATGCCAGCTGGAGTTCGGCGAGCCTGGCCAGCGTGAGGGCGCGCGAGCGGTTCTCCTGCGCGGACCGGTGGCGCAGCGACTCCCGCAGCGCCGCGACGGCGCCGGGCAGGTCCCCGAGGTGGCCGACGACGACCGCCCGCTGGTGGGCGAGGGACGCCTCGTGGTACGCCCCGATCAGCGGCTGCGGCCGGCCGGCCCCGCGACCGAGTTCGTCCGCCGCCGTGCCCAGGTGCCGCAGGGCGTCCTGGCGCTCACCCAACGACGCCTGGGCGACGGCCAGTTGCCCGTACAGGAAGGCCCTGGTCCGGGGCTCGGCGTACCGCCCCTCGCTGACGGCGGCCTCCGCCAGCTGGTACGCGCGGCGCCGGTAGCGGAGCTGGTGCGCCTGGACGCTGAGCGCCCGCAGGGCGACGGCCCGCCCGACCCGGTCACCGGCCTCGTCGGCCAGGGAGGCGGCGAGCCGGTAGTAGCGCTGGGCGTGGCCGTGCAGGCCGTCGTCGAAGTGCGCGAAGCCGCAGAGGTACACCAGCGGGGCGGCCGCCGCGAGCAGGTCACGGCGGACCGCCGGGGGCGCGCCGGCCCGCAGCCAGGCCGAGACGGTCGTCGACAGGTAGCGGGTGAGCGCCGGTCGGACCCGGCCCGCGCCCGAGAGGTGGTCCGCCCGGGAGAACACCCCGCCCATCTCGCGCAGTGCCCGGACGTGCGCCTGCGAGAGGCTCCGGCCCGGTGCGGCCGCCGGGTCGAGGCCCTCCTCCGGCACGTACTGGTCGAGCGTCGGATCGAGCGTCGGATCGAGCGCCGAGTAGGCGACCGAGGGCGGGCGCCCCCGTACGGCGACGGCCGCGGTGAGCCTCGCCAGCCGGTCGGCCCCGTCGGGCGGGGAGCGGTCCTGCCCGGGCGGGCGCGGCGCGGCGGGAAAGCCCGCCGCCGCCGGGGTGACGACCCGGCGGAGCCGTCGTGAGAGGGCCTCCGCGATCAGCTCGGGCACCGGCCGTCGCGGCACTCCTCCGGCCAACCACTGGGCGACCGAGGGCCGTTGGTAGTGGAGGGAGAGCCCGGCCTCCTCCCCCGCCGCGTTCACCGCGCGGGCCAGGTCCTCACCCGTCCAGCGCGCCTCGCCCAGCAGCGCCCGCAACGGCGCGTTGGGCCGGTGGCGTTCAGCCACAGCGTCTCCTCGACCCGGCGCTTAACGCGCGCCGATTCTTACCCACCCCGGAGCCGGATGCCCTATCCGTCGCCCACCGCGACGGTGAAGCATTGGTACCGCAGTGGATGACTTCCCCTCACAGCATGGACGTACACGTACCCCAGAGGTCAGACGATGGAAATCCGTACGGGAATTCTGGGAACCGGCGCATATCTTCCGCCGATCATACGAACGAATAATGACGTCGCAGCCGGCTCGGGCGTCAGTCCGGAATGGATTCTCGAACGGACCGGCGTCCGCCGCCGCCATTACGCGGCGCCCGGCCAGGCCTGCTCGGATCTCGCCGCGCAGGCCGTCCGGGCGGCGCTCGACTGCGCCGGCATCGATCCCGGGCAGTTGGACCTGCTCGTCCTCGCCACCTCCACACCCGACGAGTTGGGGCCCTCGACGGCCTGCCGGGTGCAGGCACTGCTGGGCGCACGGCAGGCCGTCGCCTTCGACGTCGCGGCCGCCTGCTCGGGCTGGCTGTTCGGCGTCCGGGTGGCCCGCGACTGGCTGGCCGCCGATCCGGGCGCGCGCTACGCCGCCGTGGTGGGCTGCGAGGTGTACTCCCCGTTCATCGACCCGGCCGACCGGGCCACGGCGGTGCTCTTCGCCGACGGCGCGGCGGCGGCCGTGCTGGGGCCGGTGGCACCCGGCGAGGGGCTCGGCGCCGTCGTACTCGGCTCGGACGGCGACCACGCGGGCGAGGTCCTGATCCCGGCGGGCGGCAGCCGCCGCCCGGCCACCGCCGCCACGCTGGCCGACGGCGGGCACCGGATCGCGATGAACGGGCGGGCCGTCCGCGACTTCATCGTGGACATCGTGCCCAGAGCCGTGCACACCGCGCTCCAGCGCGCCGGACTGACCCTCGACCAGATCGACCTGGTGGTCACCCACCAGCCCAACCCGGTGCTGCTGCGCGCGGTCGGCGGCTCCCTCGGCCTCGGCCCGGACCGCCTGGTGGTGATCGGCGAGGAGGTCGGGAACATCGGCGCCGGATCACTGCCGTTCGGCCTCGCCCACGCCGCCGCCGACGGCCGGATGAAACCGGGCGACCGGGTGCTGCTGATCGCCTTCGGGGCCGGCCTCACCTGGGGCAGCACCGTACTGACCTGGAGCGGCACCGCCCGCCCCGCGCACAGCCCACTGCTGCCCGGCCTGCCCGCGGCACCCCGCGAAAGGACCTTGCCATGAACGCCACCGAACCCGCCGCCCCTGCCGAGCCCGCCGACCCCTTCCGCCTCGACGGCGCCCGCGCGCTCGTCACCGGCGCCTCCCGGGGCATCGGGAGGGCGATCGCCACCGCCCTCGCCCGGGCCGGCGCCGACCTGGTACTGACGGCCCGCAGTACCGAAGGGCTGAAGCGCACCGCCGAGTCGGTCGCCGCCGCGGGCCGCCGCGCCGAGTCCGTCGCCGCCGACCTCGCGGACCCCGCCGAGCCGGCCCGGGTCGTCGACGAGGCGGCGGCCCTGCTGGGCGGGCTGGACCTGCTGGTGCACTGCGCCGGGGTGCTGCCCGTGGACGCGAACGGCGACACCGTCATGAAGCCGTTCGCCGACTCCACCCCACTGGAGTGGGAACCGGTCCTGGCCGTCAACCTGCTCGCGAGCGCCGCGCTCTGCCGGGCCGCCCACCGGCACCTGGCGGTGTCACCCCGGGCCGGCGTCCTGCTGGTCTCCTCCGTCGCGGGCCTGATCTCGGTACCGACCATGGAGGCGTACGGCGTGACCAAGGCGGCCCAGCTCTCGCTGACCCGCTCGCTCGCGGTCGGCTGGGCCCGGCAGGGCATCCGGGTGAACGCGCTCTGCCCCGGCTGGGTCCGCACCGACATGACGGCCCCCGTGCACGGCAGTCCGGAGCTCTCCGCCTGGCTGCTCGGGCACGTCCCGATGGGCCGCTGGGCGGAGCCCGCCGAGGTGGCCGGGGCGGCGGTGTACCTGTGCTCCCCCGCGGCCTCCTTCGTGACGGGCCACGCGCTGGTCGTCGACGGCGGGCTGACCCTGCCGGACGGCGGCCTGGCCGGGCACCCCAAGCCGATGATCCCGGCCTGACGCCCCTGCTCCCCCCGCTCGCCCGCACCCCTGAGATCCCCGACGTCCCCAACGTCCCCGACACCCCTGATCCGACGGCCCGTACGAGGGAGCCCGGCATGACGGCACCGCAGACCCTGTGGGTGGTGGGAGAGTCCTTCTCCCGGTCCACCGTCCACCCCCAACTCCTCACCGTGCGGCAGCTCCGCGAGCGGCTCGACCGGCTCGCGCTCGGCCCCGGCACACCGCCGACCGTCGTCCCCGGGCTCGGTGTCGACGAGCACACCTGGACCGACCTGCGCCCCGACCTGCTCAAGGCCGGCGCCGGCCTGGCCGACGCCCCGCACCGGGACGCCCCCCGGGCGGTCCCCCGCCACCGCGTCCTCAAGCATGCCCAGGACAACGTCCTGATCGGGGACGCCCACGCCGCCGACGGGCACTTCGGGGCCCGGCTCGCCGTCGCCAACGACACCGAGATGATCCGCGACCACACCGCCGACCAGCAGCACGTCCCGGGGATGCTGCTGATCGAGGCCTGCACCCAGCTCATCACCTGGGCCGTCGCGGAGCTGACCGCGCCGCTGACCGGGCACGGCGCCCGCTACGCCGTGATGCACGGGCTGGAGGTCGACTTCGAGCGGTTCGTCTTCCCGCTCCCCGCCGAACTGGACGGCCGACTCTGGGTCACCGGCCCGTCCGAGGACCAGCGGATCCCCCTCGGCGCTGAAGTAACGATTCGCCAGAGCGGACGGGTGTGCGCCGTCTGCCGGGTGCGGCTGCACGCCTTCGACCCCGAGCACATCTTCGCCGTCGAACACGCCCAGGCCATCCGGACCCTGGAACGCTCCGCAGCCCCGCAGCCCGACCCGGAGGCCGCCCGGCAACCCGACCCGGAGGCCGCCCGGCAACCCGACCCGGAGGCCGCCCCGTGAACCCCCTCCGCGCCCTCCTGAACGGCGACCGCCTGGAGCAACTCGCCCGGCTGGACACCCTCCTGGAGCTGCCCTGCTTCGCCCCGGCCGGCCCCGCCGACACCCCCCAGGACCGCTACCGCCGCACCTACGACCGGCTGCGCGCCCTCGGCCGCGCGGGCGGCGGCACGCTCGCCCTGTACCGCGACCGGGCCGCGCTGCTGACCGCGTGCGAATGGGCCGGGACGACCGATCCCGCCCTGCTGCTGGCCGCCCTGGTGCACTTCGGCGTGGTCACCTCGACGCTGGTCGAACTCGGGCACCCCGCCGAGGCGCTCGACCCGCTCATCGCCGACCTCGACCGGATGGACGCCGTCGGCACCATCCTGATCACCGAACTCGGCAGCGGCAGCAGCCACCTCGCCGCCGCCACCGAGGCCCGCTACCGGCACGCCGACCGCTCCTTCACCCTGCACACGCCGCACCCGGGGGCCACCAAGTTCATGCCCTCGGCCGCGCTCCCCGACCAGTCCAAGATCGCCGTGGTCTACGCCCGGCTGCTCGTCGGCGACCGCGATCACGGCGTCTTCCCCTTCGCCGTCCGCCTGCGCCGGGACGGCGTCACCGCTCCCGGCGTACGCGTCACCGCGCTGCCGCCGACCTCCGTCGTCCCGCTCGACTACGCGCTGATCGGCTTCGACGCCACCCCCGTGCCGTACGGCGCCTGGCTGCGCGACAGCGCGCGGATCACCCCGGACGGGACGTTCGAGGACCCGCTCGGCGACCGGGACTCGCGGCTCGTCCGCTCGCTGCTCTCCTCCGCCTACGCCTCGGCCGCCGCCGCCACCGGCCAGGCGGCGGCGGCCCGGGCGGCCGTCGCCATCGCCCTGCGCTACGCCACCGGGCGCACCACCATGGGGCGGCTCGCCCCGGAACTGCCCGTGCTGGAGTACCGCACCCAGCAGGAGCCGCTCTACCGCGCGCTGGCCCAGGCGTACGCCACCACCTTCCTGGTCGAGGAGGAGCGGCAGCGCTTCGTGGCCCGGCCCGGCGCACCGGCGGGCGCCGGGCCCCGGCCGACCTGGGCGCCGTGGAGCGCGGCCCACCGCGACCTCGCCCTGGCCAAGGCGTGGACCTCCCGGACGCTCGAACAGGTCACCGCCGTCTGCCGGCAGCGCTGCGGCGCCCAGGGGATCCTGTCGGCCAACCGGATCTCGGACCACGAGGACCTGGCGCGGATCTTCCACGCCGCGGCGGGCGACACCCTGCTGATCCTGCTGGACGCCGGGAAGTCGCTGCTGGCCGACCCTCCCCCGGACCCGCCGCCCGCCGCCGCGTTCGACCCGGACGACCCGGCCACCGCGATCCGGCTCGCCCGACTGCGCGAACGGGCCCTGCACCGCGAACTGACCCACCGACTCCCCGGCCCCGAAGGCAAGTTCGGCGACTGGAACCCGCTGCTGCCGGGCCTGGTCGAGCTGGCGCTCGCGCACACCGAACGCGTGGTCCTCGAACGGTTCCGGCAGCGGGCCGACACCCTCACCGACCCGGCGGCCCGGCAGGCACTGGCCGGACTGCACCGCCTCGCCGGGCTGGACGGCATCGAGGACCGGCTCGGCTGGCACCTCGAACACGGCAGCGTGACCCCGGCGGAGGCCGCCCTCGTCCACCGGGCCCGCCCGGGCACGCTCGCCGCCGTCCACGCCCACCTGCCCGCCCTGCTCGACGCACTCGCCCTGCCGACCGCCCGCCTCGGCGCCCCGATCGCCGAACCGGACTGGCTGGATGCCGTCCTGCGCGGTGCCGGCCACTGACCGGCCCCCGGCGGGGCGGCTTCCCGCCGACCCAGCTGCCCGCCAACCCAGCTGCCCGTCAACCCAGCTGTCCGTCAGGCCCTTTGGAGGAGCACATGGCCCGCACAGCCGTCCTGGCCGGCCTCGGCGGATGCCTCCCGGTCCGCGAGGTCACCAACCACGACCTCGCCCGCACCCTGGACACCTCCGACGACTGGATCCGCTCCCGCACCGGGATCGCCGCCCGTCGCTGGACCGACCGCCCGACCGGCACCGGCGACCTCGCCGTGCAGGCGGCCCGGGCCGCCCTCGCCTCCGTACGGGACGGCGTCCCGCGCCCGGACGCCGTGATCGTCGCGACCACCACCCCGGACCGGCCGTGTCCGGCCACCGCCCCCGAAGTCGCCACCCGGCTCGGCCTCGACGGCGCCGCCGCGTTCGACCTCGCCGCCGTCTGCTCGGGCTTCGTCTACGCGCTCGCCGTCGGCGCCGGGCTGATCGCGGCCGGGCTGCGCGGACAGGTGCTGGTGATCGGCGCCGACACCTACTCCACCATCGTCGACCACCAGGACCGCACCAGCGCCATCCTGTTCGGCGACGGCGCGGGGGCCGCGCTGCTCAGAGCCGGTGACAGCGCGGAGCCCGGCGCCCTGCTGGCCTTCGACCTCGGCAGCGACGGCGGGCACCGCGACCTGATCGCCATCCGGGCCCGGGGGTCCGCCGCCCCCTGGCCGGCCGACCACCTCCCGCGCAGCGCGCACTACCTGGAGGTCCGGGGCCCCGAGGTCTACGCCCACGCCGTACGCCGGATGACCGCCTCGGCCCGGACGGTCCTGGACACCCTGCACTGGCCGGCCGAGTCCGTCGTGTTCGCCGCGCACCAGGCCAACCAGCGGATCCTCGACGCGGTCGCGGACCGGCTGGGCGTCCCGCCCGCCGGGCGGGTCGGCAACATCAGCCGGGTGGGCAACACCGCCGCCGCCTCCATCCCGCTGGCGCTGGCCGAGGCCGCCACCCGGCAGCCGACCCCGCTCGTCCCGGGCGCCCGGGTGCTGCTCACCGCGTTCGGCGGCGGGCTCGCCTGGGGCTCCTGCGGCCTGACCTGGCCCGCCCTCACCCCGATCCTCGCCGACCACCGGCCGGACGGCCACCGTCCACCCGGCCTCCTGACGTTCTGATCTCCATACCAACGCGCCGCCCCTGGAAGGGACTTCGTCATGACCGACACCTACGACCGCCTCGCCACCCTGCTGGTCGACAAGTTCGACGTCGCCCCGGGCGCGCTCTCCCCCGGCGCCAGCTTCGCCGACCTCGACTTCGACTCGCTCGCGGTGATCGAGCTCTTCGTGACCATTCAGGAGCAGTGGCAGGTGCCGCTCGACGACACCCGGGCGGTGGCGGGCCTCACCCTCGGTGAAGTGACCGCCCTGGTCGACGACTTCACCCCGTGAGCGGCATCGCGGTGGCCGTCACCGGGCTCGGCCTGGTCACCCCGGCGGGGATCGGGGTGGCGGAGAACTGGGTGGCGGTCTGCGCGGGGACGCCGACCGCCGCGACCGACCCCGAACTGCACGGCCTGCCGGTCGACTTCTCCTGCCGGGTCCCGGACGGCACCGGGCTGGTGCCACGCCGCCAGCTGTGGAACACCGACCGCCACACCCGCTTCGCCCTGGCCGCCGCCCACCAGGCGGTCGACAACGCCGGGCTGGACCCGGCGGGTTGGGACGGCGCACGGGTGGCGGTGGTGATGGGTTCGGCCGCGGGCGGGGTCGGGACGCTGGAGGCGCAGCACCGCCGGCTGATCGACGGCGGCCCGGGCGCGGTCTCGCCGCTGCTGCTGCCGATGTTCCTGCCCAACATGGCGGCCGGCCGGATCAGCATCGAGTGCCGGGCCACCGGCCCCAGCCTGCACACCGCGACCGCCTGCGCCTCCGGCGCCACCGCGATCGGCACCGCGCTCGGCCTGCTCCGCTCCGGCGCCTGCGACCTCGCGCTGGCCGGCGGGACCGATGCCATGGTCACCCCGCTCTGCGCGGCGGCCTTCGCGCGGATGGGCGCGCTGTCCACCCGCCGTAACGACCCGGCGGGTGCCTCCCGGCCCTTCGACGCCGGGCGGGACGGCTTCGTCCTCGGCGAGGGCGCGGGCGTCCTCGTCCTGGAGACGCTGCCGCACGCCCGGGCGCGGGGCGCCGACATCCTCGCCCTGCTCACCGGCTACGGCGCCTCCGCCGACGCCCACCACCTCACCGCCCCGGACCCCGACGGCCGCGCGCTGGCCCGGGCCCTCACCGACGCCGTCACCGAGTCCGGCGCCCGGCCCGCCGAGGTCGACCACGTCAACGCGCACGGCACCAGCACCCCGCAGGGCGACGCCCGCGAGGCCCGCACCCTGCTCCGGGTGCTGGGCGGCCGCCCCGCCGTGACCTCGACCAAGGGCGTCACCGGGCACACCATGGGCGCGGCCGGCGCCATCGAAGCCGCCTACACCGTGCTGGCCCTGGCCCACGGCCTCGTCCCGCCCACCGCCAACCTCGGCGCCCCGGACCCCGGCCTGTCAGCGGACGGCCGGGCCCTCGACCTGGTCCGGGGCACCGCCCGCCCGGCCGACCTCAGGCTCGCGCTCAGTGTGTCCAGCGGCTTCGGTGGCCAGAACGCCGTGCTCGCCTTCCGCCGCGCGCCCTGAGACACCGACGCTCGCGGCTCGGCTCCGCAGGGCCGGGTGGGGCGGCGACACGATTCCCCAGGCCAGCTACGTTTCGTTCTGTTTCGTTGCGCCGTGGGGCCGATTTCCGACGACTCGATACCTACTGTCCGTTTCTCCTGCTTCGAACGGCAGTGGTGTTCCGTTTCACGTTCCGGCGGGTTCCGTTGCGGACGGTGCTTGGGCCGCAGGCCGGCGGCGGGCCCGGTGGGCGCGTGCGCGGCAGCGCGGCGAGCAGTGCAGACGGCGCCGGCCGGTGGCACTGGCGGGTGGCAGCGGGCTGCCGCACTGGGTGCAGCCCGCCTGCGGTTCGGGCCGGCCGGCGACCGGGACGGCTTCGGGGACGACCGCGCCGACGGTGGCGCTCAGGCGTTCGGTGAAGACACCGGCCTGGAAGCGGCTGCTGGCGCCCAGGGACTCCAGGAGCTCGGAGACGTGGCGGCGGCAGGTGCGCAGCGAGATGCCCAGGCGGCGGGCGATCGCCTCGTCCTTGAGGCCGTTGGAGAGCAGCAGCTGGATGTTCTGTTTGAGGTCCTCGGAGACGTCGCGGGCGGCCTGCGGGCCGAGGGTGAAGGGAGTGGCGTTCTCCCAGTCGCGTTCGTACGTGCTGATCAGGAAGGCGAGCAGGGAGGGTTCTCGCACCAGCAGTGCACCGCCGCCGGCAGCGGGCAGGAAGGCCAGCTCGCCGTCGATGATGATCATCTGGGGCAGTACGTCGGTGAGCGTACGGATCTCGGCACCGGCCGCGATGAGCTGCTCGGCGTTGGCCCGGGTGGCCTGGTCGAAGCGCGTGACGTGCTGGTACAGGTTGCGCATCCGCACCCCGGAGGCCAGCAGCTCCAGGTCGCGCGGCAGCGCCTCGTGCATCGACCCCGGCGGGAACGCGCCGCCCGGCTTGGAGACCAGCAGCTCGCTGCGGCAGGCCCCGACCGCGTCGACGAGCATCGCCCGGACCGCGAACTTGTCGCTGAGCAGATCGATCGCGCCGTGCGGGTGGGCCAGCTGACGGCCCTGGTGGTAGAGCGGCATCAACCCGACGAACTCCTCCCGCAGTGACTGGACCTGCTCGCGTTCGCGCCGCAGCTGCGCCTCCTGGTGGCGCAGGGCGCTCTCGCGTTCGGAGAGCAGCTGCGCACCGGCGGCCTGCGGACTCTGGGCCTGCCAGGCCGGGCCGGTGGCGGGCTCGGGAGCGACCGGCTTGAGGAGCCGGGTCGCATTCAGGGTCTCGATCGCGTCCCGGCACTGAGCCTCGGTCAGGCTCGTCTCGTCGGCGGCCCGCGCCACGGCCGACTCGGCCAGGGGCCCGTTGAGGAGAGCCCAGCGGTAGAGGTCCCGGGCGTGCTCGCCCAGGACCGGGCGGAGTGCTTCGTCGGCCATGGATTGCCTCCTAAACGTGCATGGCGCGCAGATGAGACCCGCAGACCCTCCCCCCGGGCCGCTCACTGCTGCCACTGTTGCCTCAGCCGGAACGCCGTAGTCGCGGCAGCCGCGAGGTAACCAGGTGCTGGGGCAGCTGGAGAGGGAGATCCCGTGAAGAAGAGGTTCGCACGGCGGATGGCCGCCATCGCACTCGGGCTGGCCGTGGTCGCGGGGGCCGCAGCGGCCGGGGCCGGGGGTCTGGGAGACCGCACGACCGCCTGGGACTCGGCGCGGAGCTCCGCTCCCGCCCTCCTCTGTCCGCCGGACGACACCACGGCTTGGGGCGGTGACCAGCACGACGGCCCCTGCGGCGGTGGCGGCGGCGGTCCGTACCGCCCCTTCTAGGGCCACTCGGGAACACTCCCGGGTGCGGGGGCAGCGGGATCCATCCGCTGCCGGGGGGTGGATGCGGACTCACCCCTGGGGGAGGGTGCTGCGCGGGGCCGGGACGCCGCCGCGCCACCAGGAGACCCGCATCCTCCGGCCGGTGGCCGGACCGGCGTAACGCCCGGCCCGGCCACCGGCCCGTACGACCGTCAGGTGCCATCCGGCCACTGCCCGTGGCAGGTCACGGAGCTTGCGTGAGGCGGGGTTCTCGGACCCCTTGGCCGCAAGACCACACTCCGGCAGGACCCACAGCGGGAACCACAGCAGGTACCTCCGCAGGCGCGCACGCCGCCGGTGCCTGGCCGCCCGCTTCATGAGCCGTCCGCTTGATGAGCCGGGCATCGGCGCGACAGGCACGAGCGCTGCGGTGAGCAACCTGGCCGACGGTCCGGAACGTGCCACCGGCCGGCGGATCGTCAGGACGCTCGGCGCCCCGCACCGGACACCCCTTCCGGCCCCTCCGGGGCTGGTGGCCCCGACATGGGCCCGTGATCCTCGCACCCCATTCTGCGGCAGGGCGTGCTCCGGCCCAACTCGGCCCAACTCAGCTCGGCACGGTGTCGGGCGCCGGTCCGTGGAGCCGATCTTCCC
This sequence comes from Kitasatospora kazusensis, assembly GCF_039529945.1. Classification (NCBI taxonomy): domain Bacteria; kingdom Bacillati; phylum Actinomycetota; class Actinomycetes; order Kitasatosporales; family Streptomycetaceae; genus Kitasatospora; species Kitasatospora kazusensis. The sequence continues at coordinate 21,976 of NZ_BAAANT010000006.1, forward strand.
GTTGCCCATCTGCCGGTTCTCCGGTTCGCGCGTGTTCGTGTTTTCCCCCTCTCTGCCGGGCCGTTCGTCCCGGGAAAGTGACTCGTCATGATCGAGCTGCCGTCCGACCTTGCCGATGTGCTCAAGACCGTCCAGAGCAATGACCACGGCAAGGACATCGCCTTCCCCAACGCCAACGAGGACGTGCTGGGTGACCTGGCGACGGCCTGGGAGAAGTGGATCGGCGTCGCCGACTCGCACATCCAGACGATCATCGCCAATTCCAAGCGGGCGATGGCGGGGATGTCGGGTCCGGCGGCCGACACCTTCGAGCAGTACCTGGAGAAGTACGCGGGCCGGGACGACTCGCACGCGCCCACCACCCTGGTGGCCGGGCAGGCCGTCGCGCAGTCGCTGCGCGGCGCCACCCAGGCGGTGGGCCAGACCAAGACCGAGATGATCCGCGAACTCCAGTACGCGAAGGAGTACATCGCGAACAACCCGGCGGGCAAGCACGACGACGTGGCGCAGTCGGCGGGCGTCAAGCAGGCCGCCGACACCTACCACACCTACGTCGGGCAGGTGGGCTCCGGCGTCGACTCGATGCTGCGCCAGAACGCCACCCACATCGAGGCGATGACCGGTGCGGGCAAGGGCTGCGCGCTGCCGAACGCGGGCGGGGGCGGTGCGGGCGGGGGTTCGGGGGCCGGTTCCGGTACGGGGCTGGACAGTGTGCCGCCGCCCGGTGGGGCGGGTGCGGGCGACGGTGCGGGCGGGGGCGACGGCGCGGGCGGGGGTGCGGGCGGGGGTGCGGGCGGGGGTGCCGGTGCGGGCGGCGGTGGCGCAGGGGGCGGTCACGGTATGCCGAAGATGCCTCACATGCCGCAGATGCCGGGGATGCACGGCGGTCAGGGGGGTGCGAAGTCCCCGGTCCTGCAGCCGTTCAAGCCGCCGGTGCCGGCCATGCCGACGATGCCGGACTTCGGGTCGGGCCCGGGCAGGAACGGTCTGCCGGTGTTCACGCCGCTGCCGCTGGACAAGACCTCGGGCGGGCTGAGCCTGGCGGGTCTGCCGGGCTTCGACTCCGGTGCGGGGGCGGGTGGTTCGGGCGGTCTGTCGGCGTTCGGCGGCGGCGGCGCGGGCGGCAGCTCGCTGGGCCTGGGCGGCGGTGGCGCGGGCGGCGGTATGGGCGGTGTCGGCGGTGCGCTGGGCGGGCTGGCCGGGGGTGCGGGTGCGGCCGGGGGTGCGGCAGGTGCGGCGGCGGCTGCGGCGGGGCGTTCGCTGGGTGGTGCGGCGGGTGCCGCGCGTGGGGCTGCCGGGGGTTCGGCGGCGGCGCGGCCGGGGGGTTCGGCTCCTCATATGCCCGGCGGGGGTGCGGGTCGTGGCGGGTCGAAGGAGCGCAAGGCCAACCGGTTCCTGCGGCCGACGCGGTTCGGCTGCGAGGGCGACGAGGAGGAGCAGGGGCCGCGCGGGGACCGGGGGATCGTCGGGCAGGCCACCGAGCAGGGGCCGCGTGACCAGCGCTGGCAGCGGATGCGGCAGCGGTGGATGGACGAGTCCCGGACGGAGAGCGCGGGTCACGCGGCCGCGGCTGCGGCGGCGCAGGAGGAGGCCGCTGCGGCGGCGGCGCAGCCGGCCGGTGAGAACGCCGTGCTGGCGCAGCTGGCCGGCGCTCTGCTGGGCCCCGGCGCGGCCACCCCGGCCGGGGACGGGGGGACGACCGACGCGACCTCAGGGGCCGGGACATCCGGCTCCGCCGATGGCACCGGTTCTTCCGGGCCGTCCGCATCCGCCGCGTCCTCCGGCTCTGCCGGTGAGGACGCCTACCTGGACCGGGCCCGCTCGGTGGCTTCGCGCCGCGACCGGCCCGACGAGCAGGCCCCCGGCGGGACCGGGGGCGGGGCGGCGGCCGCACCCGCGGCTCCGGTCGGTCCGCTGCCGATCCGGGAGGAGGGCGGGTACCAGGTGCCCAGCCCGTTCATGCGCGCGGCCCTGGCCCGGCTGGCCGCCGCCCCCGGGGCCTGACGCCGGCCGTCTCGCACTCCTGTCTTGAACCGCCGGTCTCCAGGCCGGCCGATGACCACATCGATGAGGGAACACCATGACCGAAGACGCCCAGGCGGAGTTCCGCGCCACCGAGGTACCCAAGACGCCCGAGGCCCGGTGGTCCGAGCCCGTGGAGTTCTCGCCGTTCGAGACCGCGAGATTCCCCGAGGGCAGGCGGGTGGGAGTGGAACTGCCCGACGGCGACATGCCCGCACAGATGGCGCGGACGGAGCAGATGCCCGCCGACATACCCGAACGCGAACTCGGGCGCGTGGCAATGGCACCCCTCGACAACGGCATACCCGCGCAGATGGCGCGGACGGAGCAGATGCCCGCCGAGATGCCCGAACGCGAACTCGGGCGCGTGGCAATGGCACCCCTCGACAACGGCATGCCCGCGCAGATGGCGCGGACGGAGCAGATGCCCGCCGACATGCCCGAACGCGAACTCGGGCGCATGGCAATGGCACCCCTCGACAACGGCGTACCCGCACAGATGGCACGGACGGGAGAGATGCTGCCCGAGGGTACGACGGCTGCCCAGGTGTCCGGCGAGCGGCTGCCCGAAGGTGAGCGGGCGACCCCGGCGGTGCCCGCGTCCGGATCGGGCGACCCGGCTGAGCCGGGAGGAACCTCCGCACTGTCTCCGCGTATCGGCACGCTGCTCCAGTCGACGACGCCTGCGCAGAGCACCGCTCCCGGCTCGGGTTCGGGTGGTGGGGCCGGTCAGGGCTTCCAGGTGAGTCCTGGGCAGTACGGTGCGGCGGTTTCGCCGATGCTGGCGGCTTCGGAGGCGGTCGCCGCGCTGTACGCGAGCTTGAACTCGTACCTGCCGAGCATGGAGTCGCAGGCGCCGTGGGGCAAGGACGAGTCGGGCAAGCAGTTCTCCGAAGGTGACAAGGGCTACCTGAAGTACAGCGCCGACACCCTGAAGGCGTTGAAGGGAATGCCCGACGGGCTGAAGTACATCGCTGACGGGCTGAAGGCGATGGCGGACGGCTACGAGGGCGCGGACAGTTCCGTCGGGTCCGACCTGAACAGCCAGGGCGGCCAAGGCGGTTCGGGCGGTTCGTCGGGGCTGGGCCCGCCGCCCGCCTACTCGCCGCCGGTGCACACCCCGATCTCACCGAGCATCACGCTCGAACACATGAACCAGAGCGGAAGGCACTGACCCGATGGCTGTCGAACTTCCTGAACCCCTCCAATGGGTGTTGCTGCTGCTGGCGGGTACGCGTTGGCCGGAGGCCGACGAGGGCCAGTTGCGGGACATGGCCGACCACTGGCGGAAGGTGGGCGCGAGTCTGCAGGACGCCTCGCATGCGGCGGATGCGGCGGTGAAGCAGGCGCTGGAGGGTCAACAGGGCACTGCGGCGGATGCGTTGACCAAGCACTGGGCCGAGTACACGGTGGGCAAGGGGACGGAGGCCGACCCGGGCTACCTGCCGGGTCTGATCAACTCCTGCAACGGCATGGGCGACATGCTGGAGGGGATGGCGAACTCGGCGGAGACCGCGAAGATCCAGATCATCGCGCAACTGGGGATCCTGGCGTTCGAGCTGGCGACGGCCGAGGCGGAGGCGGTGGTGACGGCGGGTGCTTCGCTGGCGGAGGCTCCGGTGTTCATCGCGACCACGCGGGAGATCGTTCAGCAGGCATTGAAGAAACTGCTGAAGGAGGCGTTGCAGCACGCGCTGAAGCAGGCGGTGCAGATGGCGGCGATCAACCTGCTGGCGCAGACCATCGAGTTGGCGCAGGGCCACCGCAAGAGCATCGACATGAAGGAAGTCGGGCAGAACGCGCTGGGCGGCGCGGTAGCCGGCGCGACCGGACATCTGCTGGGCAAGGGCATCGGCGCGGCAGGCGCCAAGATGGGCCTCGGCGGCGCGATGGGCACGACGGCCGGCAAGATGGTCACCGGCGCGGCGGTGGGTGTCGGCACCGACGCGATCACGCAGTTGGTCACGACCGGCCACGTGGACAGCGGCAGCCTGCTCGGCTCCGGCCTGAGCGGTGGCGCGGGCGCCGGGCTGCACGCGGGGGCGAGCGCGGCCAAGGCGCACTTCAACGAGCCGACGATGCCGGAGGGCGGCTTCCCGGGCGGCGAGGGCGGCGCGAAGCCGACCTTCTCCGAGGGCGGCGCGGGCACCGGCAACGACAGCTACCAGGGGCCGGGCGGCAGTTCCGGCGAGTCCGGCGGTTCGGGCTCGCACGACAGCACGGGCGGGGAATCCTCCGCTGCGGAGGGCGGCGGGGACTCCGGACAGTCGTCGCCCTCGTCGGGAACCAACGGCCTGGTCCCCTTCGGCTCACAGCGCCCCGGTGGCTCGGGCGGGGGTTCCGGTCATGACAGCCCGGCGCCGTCGTCCTCGCACGGGTCGGCGGACTCCGGCCCGGCGCCTTCGCCCTCGGAGGGCCCTGCCGGTGGGCATGATTCCGCTGGTTCGCAGGGTTCGGGCGGTCACAACGAGGGCCTGCAGACCTCGCCGGCCCACGCCGAAACAACACCACGCGAAAGCTCACCCCGCACCGAACAGACCCCGAGCGAACAACCCACCAACGACACCCCGCCGGCCCACGCCGAAACAACACCACGCGAAAGCTCACCCCGCACCGAACAGACCCCGAGCGAACAACCCGGCGGTGAGGCCGCACCGTCCTACGGCGAGGCGACTTCGGGCTCGTCCGCTGACGCGGGTGCGTCCGGTTCCGGTGTCGCGCCGGGTATGGGTGCCATGGCCGGCGCGCACCTGCCCGGTGCGGTACCGGGTACAGGGGGCACTCATCTCGACGGGACCCGCCTGGCGAGCGGACCCGCCCCCACCAGGACACCCTCCGCCAACCACGCCCCCGGTTCCCCCGACGACCTGTCCAGCGCCCAGGCGCCCGGTACCGACACCCCGCCCGCCGCGGCACCGCCCGCCGGCGGGGCGGTTCCGCCGATGATGCCCGGCGCAGGCGGCGGATTCGCCCCCGGCCCGGTGCACTCCGGCGGGCGCCCCGGCGCCGAACCACACCAGTCCCCGCCGCCCGCGCCCGCGCCCGCGCCCGCCGGCAAACCGACGCGCGGCTCCTCCTTCGCCTCGGCCCCGGGCACCGGCGGCGCCAAGCTCGGCCCGGTGCGCCCGCGCGGCGAACGCCCCGGCACGGATACCACCAAGGGCGGCGCTCGTCCCGTCGACACCGGCCACGGCACTCACTCCACCCCCAACCGGTCCGAACACGGTACCGGTCACGACGACGCACCGCCGCCCCACACCTCCACCGGCGAGCACATCCCCGCCGAGAAGCCCGCACACGACAACGCCCCCGCTCCCGAGCACCGGAACGAACCCGAGAACGGCGACAAGGGCGGCATCGCAGCCCCGCACGACCACGACCCCGCCACAACCCACGACCAGGACACCCCCCACACCGGCCCCGACGACAACCCGCACCACGAGGACGACGCCGCGTCCGGCCCCCACCACGACCAGGACACCTCCCCGCACCACGACCCCGACCCCGAACCCCGCCCGGAGGCCGAACCCCACCGCCCCGCCACCGACGACCGCCCACTGGGCACCGAAGGCGGCCTCACCGAACCCACCCCCGAAGACCACGAACGCATCAGGCGAGCCGTCCCCCTCAACGAGGACGGCACCCCCCAGCGCTATCCGGACCCGACCGAGGGCACATGGCTCGCCGCCATCAACGGCGACGGCCCGGGCACCTCCGGCCGCAACAACAACTGCGTCGACGCGACCCTCGCCCTCCTCGACACCTTCCACGGGCACCCCACCGCGGCCGCCGCCCGCACCCCCGACCACGACGCCAACGGCAACCCCTCCGACCTGGGCGAGCTCGGCGGACGCGACCGTATGGAGAACAACCTCGGCGCCAAGTTCTCCGACCTCGGCGACGGCCCCGCCGGCTTCGACCGCCTGGAGGACACCCTCCGCCGCAACGGCCACGGCTCCTCCGCCGTCATCACCACCCGCGACGCCGACGGCCGCACCCACAGCTGGGGCGCCTTCAACCGCAACGGCAAGATCACCTACGCCGACGGCCAGACCGGCAAGAGCAGCGACAAGCCCCTCCACAACGGCGACAACGGCGTCTTCGCCATCCCCCTCACCCCCGACCGCACCCCACTGTCTTTCAGCCCGGAAGACGGCCCGCTGGGGGAGCGCCGGGCACCGGCCCGGCCGGCGGCCGCCCCTGGCCAGCCGATGCCCGGGCTGACGCAGCCCGCGCCTGGGCCAGTTCCGCTGGGCCCCGACCTCACGCCCGAGGCGCAGAACAGGGTGTCCGCGGCGACAATTACCGCCCTGGAGGGCCTGCCCCACTTCACAGTGGCACGTGCCAGGATCTTGGCCTTGCTCAATATCCCTCATATCAACGATGCACACCTGAGGGACCTGGTCGACCTGTTTCCGGGTATGAATGCGGCCGAGGCGGGGACGTTCTACAGCGCTTTCCGGGGCGGGGACCCGCAAATGACCCAGTTCGCCAATGTGATGGGCGCAGATGGCGCGAAAATGGTCGGGCGGCTGCATAGCGCGGGTTGGACACCGCAGCAGATCGGTGACGTGATGGGACGGCACTCCGCAGCGGCGGGTGCGCGCCCTCTCATGACAGCCTTGAGTTGGGCAGCGCACGGAAACCGCCCTTTCGCGGATGTGAGTTCGGCCCTGAACGAGCCGGGTATCAACTGGCAGCAGTTTTCCACTGGGATCAGCAAATTCGCCCAACGCCCTGCACCGCAGGCTGGGGCATCGGGAATGGGTGGCAGAGTCATCCACACGACCAATATCAGCGGGGCCAGCGGGCCGGCCAAAAGCGTGGTCAGGGAAGAAAGGATCGAGCACTTCAAGCAGGGGCACACACTGGAAGACTTCAAGTTCGACACCCCGAATATTATGCGGAATAGCAGGAGTACATTCTGGCTCCCGGGGACGGACGTCAGGGTCCTGGCTAACACGTACCTGAAGGACCCCGCTACTCGTCAGCTGGCTGAAAATGTCAGCGCGAGCGGCCAGAGCCGCTCCGCAGTGATCAACAATCACACGGTCGGAATGGCGCCCGACCTGAATGCCCGCAATCCCGGCGACGTACAAATGGACCAACTCTACCCCAATGGGGGCTATGCCATTGACCAGGCAACACTCAAGGCTATCGGGCGCTTTCTGGGATACCCGGTCTGACCAAATCTGGCCAGGCCCGTGCCATCGCTCCATTCCAGGCGAACAGATCACTCCAGCGGGATCCGTCGGCTCCTTCGCAGAGGACTCGCCGAGCGGCAAAAGTCCGGCCTTGGAAGCATGGAGGATTATCTGCCGAATACACCGATCACCTCCATGCCATCTTGCAATCGAATGTGATAAAGAGAATGAAGTAGGAGTATTTCATGATCAGCCAGGAACAAGCTCTCAGTGTCGCTGATGCCTGGCTGAGCGCCAGCAGTCCACGTGAGGTGCGTTTCCGCGAGTTCGATCTCGGCTGGGCGGTGTGGGCGGCGCCCGCGCCGTTGGAGCGGGACCCGGTGACGGGTGAGCGGCGGCCGCCCGCCGATCTGGGCCAGGCCTGCGGGGTGGTGGACCGGGAGAGCGGTGAGCTCAGTGTCTGGCCGTCCATCCCCGTGGACGAGGTCATCGCGGCGTACCGCGAGCGCAGCCGCCCCGCCACCGGCCCGGGCAACAGCCTCACCGCGACGTTCACCGACCCCGCCACCGGCCAGGACCGGCGGATCGACCTGAGTGCCGGGCCCGGCCGGCCGCCGGTGGAGCACCAGCTGGCGGCCGAGCCGGCCCGGCTCGGCATCCCGGACACCGCCGTCCACACCATCCACACCGCGCTGCGGCCCGCGACCCTGCCCGGCGGCTACCCCGCCGCCCTGCTGGAGCAGCGCTTCCCCGCTGCCAGGATCACCTTCGACCACTCCTACGGCATCGGCGTCCAGGAACGCGCCGACGGCGCGGCCGCGCTGACCGAGCGGGTGCAGCGCGAGGTCCGCCCCGCGCCGCCCCGCCCCAGGCGGGTCCCCGCACCGGCGCCCGGCAGCGTCACCCCGGCGGAGCCCGTCCGGGACGTGGAGCTGGGCCGCCGGCTCACCGCCGCCTTCCCCGAGGTGATCCGCTACGACGCCGACGACCTGGCCGCCGGCAGCCTGCCCGACGGCACCCGCTCCACCCTCATCTGGGCCGGCCAGCCCGCCGACGTACCGCTCTTCTTCACCGCCGACCGGCTCGGCACACCCCCGCCCGGCGGGCTCTTCGCCAACGTGCGCACCCACCTGCGGACGGCGGGCACCACCATCGAGCCCGCCACCTTGGACGTCCTCGCGGGCTGGACCCGGATCGGCACGGACGGGCTGTGCGTCATCGCCGTCCGCTGCACGGGCGACGAGACAGGCTCCGTCTGGGCGGTCCACCCGGGCACCGGCAGCGGACGCTTCGTCAACACCTCGCTCTCCGCTTTCCTGCGGAGCCTCGTCCTGCTCACCGGCACGCGCGCCGCCCTGGCCGGACTCGGCCCCGTCGAAGCCGGCGCCGCGCTCGCCGCCCTGCAGAACGGCCTCGCGGAGACCGACCCCGACGCCTTCCGCAAGGACAGCACCTGGTGGTCCGTCGTCATCGAACAGATGTGGCACGGCCTGTTCTGACCACCATGGCCACGTGGACGGCCGACCGGGAGTCCGTAGCGCTCAGGGGCACCCCGCTACGGACTCCCGCTCCGCCCACACAGGCCTATTCGGATCCGGACGGACCCGCCTCGGAAGACTCCCCGTCCACCACGACGACCTCCGGCCCGGCAGTCGCCGCGCTGCGGCCCATGGCCGAGGTGGACTGCCGCAGGGTGTCGAGGATCGCCAGTCCCTGCCCCACGATCCCGGCGGCGACCTGGTTGACGCCGTCGGTGCCGTTCAGGATGGTCAGGTTCGAGCCCGCGATGCCCCGGGCCGCCGCGTCGACCAGGCTGGGCAGGTTCTCGATCACGCGGTTGGCGGCGATCAGCTCCTGGTGCCCGCCCTTGAGCGACTCGGCCCGGGCGTTGTTGGCGGCGGCCTGCGCCTCGGCGGTGGTCCGCTCGGCGTAGGCCGTGCCGTCGGCCTGGACCCGGACGGCCTGGGCCTCGGCGGTCGCCAGCGTCGTCCGGCGGTACGCCTCGCCCTCCGCCTGGAACTTCGCCTGGTCACGCTGGGCCTCGGCCAGGGTCCGCTGCCGGTACGCCTCCGCGTCGGCCGGGCGGCGGACCTCCGCCTCCAACCTCTGTGCTGCGAGGTTGGCCTGACGCTGCGCCAGCTCGGTCTGCTGCTCGATGACCTCCTGCGAGGCCCGGGCCTGGGCCAGCGGACCGGCCTGGGCGGCGTGGGCGTTGGCCCGCTCGGTCTCGGCGACGAAGCCGGCCCGCTTGATCGCGGTGTCACGCTCGTACTGCGCCTTCAGGGCGGCGGCCTGCTGCTCGCGCTCGGTCGCCTCCTGGTCGGCCCTGGCCTGCGCGATCCGGGCCTGGCTGGCGACGGCGGCGGCGTGCGGGGCCGCGAGGTTGGTGATGTAGCCGGAGGCGTCCTCGATCTCCTGGATCTGGAGCGCGTCCACCACGATCCCGAGCTTCTCCATCTCGGTGTGGCTGCCCTCCTTCACCTCCTGCGCGACCCGGTCCCGCTCCCGGATGATCTGCTCGACCGTGAGCCCGCCGATGATGGACCGCAGGTGGCCGGCGAAGATCCGGCCCACCAGCTCCTCCATCCGGTCCTGCTCGGTCAGGAAGCGGCGCGCCGCGTTGGCGATGGAGACGAAGTCGTCGCCGACCTTGAACACCGTCACGGCCCGGACGTTGAGGCGGATGCCCTGCTGGGTGACGCAGTCCTCCGCGATCTCGGCCTCCCGCAGCGCCAGCGACAGGATCCGGGCCTTCTGCTTGACCGGCATCACGAAACTGCCGTGGCCGGTGACGATCCGGAACTGGGTGTCCTGCTGCTGCCGCTTCGAGCCGGAGATCAACAGCGCCTCGTTCGGCGCGGGCACGTGCCAGAACAACATGACGAGTCTCCTGTGGTTTCGGTCGGTCGGACGGTTGGACGGCCGGCACCGGCCTCCGCCGCTGCCGGACCACCGGGAAGGCTTCCTACGGGGGCGGGAACGGAGTGACGACGACGGACCGTGCGGAGGTGCGGTCCACCACGATGACGAGGGTGTGCCGTGCGATCGGCGCGTCGGCCCAGGCGGCGAAGGCCTCGCTCCCGCCGCGTACCGGCACCAGTACCTCGCCGAACCCGTCCTGCGGGATCGAGACGGTCACCCGCCCGACCGCACCGACCGGGCTCTGCTCGGCGTCGTCCGACCCGTCCATCCGGCCCGCCCGCCCTCTCGCACGGCAGAAATCCTGCTTCCCAATGTAACGACCACGGCGGAAAAAAGACCTTGCCCGGACAGGGGCACTCCGGCGCGGTCCCACCGCCGCCTACGGCTTCCTGTCCACGGCACGCACGAATAAACCCCTGTGAATCGACGTGATCGGTCGATTCACAGGGGCTGTTGTCCGCCGGTGGTGCCGATCCGGACCGACAGCGGTCGGGGTCCGGTCGGGAGCGGTCGGAAGCGGTCGGGACCGCCCGGGCTCAGCTCTGCGGCGGCTGCGACTCCTCCGAGGTGGGCGGCGCCTGGCTGCCGAGCTGCTCGTTGATCTTCTGCTGGGCCGAGTCGACCTGGCCGCTGTACTTGCCCTGGGTCTTGTCGTCGAAGGCGTCCCCCGCCTTGTCGACACCCTGGCGGACCGTGTCCTCGTGGCCGCTGAGCATGCTCTTGATCTTGTCGAACATCGACATGGCTCGTCCTGCCTTTCCGGGCTACAGGACTCCAGGATGTCCGTGCCCGAGCGGTTCCGCATCCGCAGGCCGGTCCGCCGCCGCTGCCATGACAGCCTTTGGCGCCCACCAATCCTCCTCCTGCGAATGTTCACTCGATCGGGTAGTAGAGCCGCCCTTCGGCGGTACGGCCCCTCGCAGACGATCTAGTGTCCCGCTCTGTCGAGACGTTTCACCCGGCTCGCCATATCGCGCGTGTGACAACAGATCTGAGGTGCCGCCAGGACACCCCGGCGGCACGAAAAGGCCACCTGAAGGAGACCTCTGCCGATGTCCGTGGACGCAAGCCCGGAGACACAGCAGGCAGTGCAGCAGAGCCTTGCAACAGCTGCTGCCCGCAACCTCGCCACCACGACCAAGTCCGCACCGCAGATGCAGGAGATCACCTCCCGCTGGCTGCTCAAGGTGCTCCCCTGGGTCCAGACCTCGGGCGGGACCTACCGGGTCAACCGGCGCCTCACCTACACCGTCGGCGACGGCCGGATCGAATTCATCAAGACCGGGCCCGAGGTCAGGGTCATCCCGCGCGAGCTCGGCGAGCTGGCGCTGCTGCGGGGCTTCGAGGACGTCGACGTGCTGACCACGCTGGCGGACCGCTGCGTCCAGCGCGACTTCGGTCCGGGCGAGGTGCTGGCGGAGCGCGGCACCCCGGCCGAGCACATCCACCTGATCGCCCACGGCAAGATCAACCAGGTCGGCACCGGCAAGTACGGCGACACCACGGTGATCGGTGTCCTCGGTGACGGCGACCGCTTCGGCGAGCAGAGCATCCTGGACGACCAGGCCAGCTGGGAGTACACCGCCACCACGCTGACCAGCGGCACCGTCCTGTCGCTGTCCCGGCTGGAGTTCCAGGCCGTCCTGGACGGCTCGCCCGCGCTCCAGGCCCACATCCGGGACTTCCTGGCCCTGCCGCTGCAGAGCCAGAACGAGCGCGGCGAGGCCGACATCCCGATGTCGGCCGGCCACACCGGCGAGGTCCGGCTGCCCGGCGCCTTCGTCGACTACGACCTGCACCCGCGCGAGTACGAGCTGAGCGTCGCCCAGACCGTCCTGCGCGTGCACACCCGGGTCGCCGACCTCTACAACCAGCCGATGAACCAGACCGAGCAGCAGTTGCGGCTGACCATCGAGGCGCTCCGCGAGCGCCAGGAGCACGAGCTGATCAACAACCCCGAGTTCGGCCTGCTCAACAACGCCGACTTCGACCAGCGGATCCAGACCCACTCCGGCCCGCCCACCCCGGACGACCTGGACGAGCTGCTCAGCCGCCGCCGGGACTCCGAGTACTTCCTGGCCCACCCGAAGGCCATCGCCGCCATCGGCCGCGAGTTCAACTCGCGCGGGCTGTACCCGGACCACGTGGACCTGAACGGCCACAAGGTGCCCGCCTGGCGCGGCGTCCCGATCCTGCCGTGCAACAAGATCCCGATCACCAAGGAGCAGACCAGCTCCATCCTGGTCATGCGGACCGGCCAGGAGAACCAGGGCGTGATCGGCCTGCACCAGACCGGCATCCCGGACGAGTACCAGCCCAGCCTGTCCGTCCGCTTCATGGGCATCGACGAGAAGGCGCTGATCTCCTACCTGGTCACCGCCTACTACTCCGCCGCCATCCTCGTCCCGGACGCCGTCGGCGTCCTGGAGAACGTCGAGATCTCGCACCGCCCGTAACCACCCGCAGAAAACAGAGTTGACGTAGCGTCAGGCCGCCCGCCGTGGGCGGCCTGGCGCTTCCGAACGCGATCCTCGATCGGGTGGGGCATGGACGAGCAAGGTTTGACCCGCGCGGGCGGTGCGCCCCGTCGCGCGTGCCCGGTCCCCGGGCAGCAGGCTGCCGGGCACCCGGGCCACGACGGGCAGCCGCGCGAACGGCAGCGCTTACGCCCACTGCGACTGGCGGGGGCGGCGGCGGGCATGGCCGCGCTCTGCACCGTGCTGACCGGCATGGCGACCGCGCGGGACCACTCCGCGCCCGGCCCGGACCCGGTCGGCACGGTGGTCGCCGCCTGCGTGGTGGCCCGGACCGAGGTGTCCGTGAACGGGAGCGGCACGAACGTCGACGTCGACGTGGACGTCCATGTGAGCGTGGACGTCTCGGTGGCGCTGCACCGGCACCCCGGCCACGGGCCCGGCGGGGGGCACGGCGACAGCCCCGGCCACCGGCCCGACCCGCCCGGGCACTGCCCGCCGCTGCCGCACCCGACGCCGTGCCCCCCGCACCCGACGCCCACGCCCACGCCCACGCCTTCGCCCACCCCGAAACCGACTCCGACACCGACTCCGACCCCCACGGTCGCACCGCCGCGCCCGAGCCCGCCCCCGCCTCCCCCGCCGACACCGCCCGCTCCCGCGCCGGTCCGGCTGCCGTCGGTGCGCCCGCCGGCCCCGAGGCCCACCCCGCCGCCGCCCAGCCCGGTCGCCGTGCCCGCACCGGCACCGCCGGCGGCCGCACCGCCGCCGCCCGCGCCGACCCGGGTGCACCTCCCCCCGGCCGCGCCGGTGGTCGCCGTGAAGCCGCACCACGGCGGGTCGCCGCTGACCACGATGATGGTCGTCACCGTGCCGGCGATCCTGGCCGCCGCGACCTTGAAGCCGCGCTCGGGGACCTCCCGGAGCAGGCGCTCCTGACCGGGCGCCACCGCCCTCTCCCGTTCCGTCGGTCCAGCCGCGTTCCGTCGGCCGTTGCCCCCGCAAGGTCCCGCTCCACCGGCCGTAGCGCCCCGCACCGTCCTGCTCCGCCCCGTATCGCGCCCGCATCCGGCGACGGGAGCAGCGCCGGCCACATTTCTCCGAGGAGTTGTCATGTCGCAGTGGTTGGTTCTGGCGATCGCCATGTCGGCGGCCTGTGTCGTCGTCGTGGCGGTGGTGCTGCTGAGAAGCCGGCGGGCGGGGGCGGACGAGGACACCTCGGAGAGCCCGGACGTCATGGAGTACATGACCATGATGATCGGCGTGGTCTACGCCATCGTCCTCGGCCTCGCCATCGCGGGCGTCTGGGAGGGGCGCGGCGGCGCGCAGGCCGACGTCGTCCAGGAGGCCCAGGCGCTGCACGAGGTGAGCGCGCGGGCCCAGGTCTACCCGGCGGACTTCCGTACCCTGGTGCGGGCCGACGTCGACGCGTACGTCTCGTTCGTGGTGAACACCGAGGCGCAGTACATGCAGGACAACGGTGAGATCTCGCCGCGCGGTACCGAACTGCTGGACAAGCTCCGCACGGACGTGGCGAGCCGTGCCCCGCAGAACGATCTGGAGTCGCAGGCGTACCAGCCGATCGTGGACCAGATCGCGGCGGCGGACGCCGCCCGCACCAACCGGGGCCAGAGCGCCGGGCCGACGATGCCGCCGGTGGTCTGGTTCGGCCTGATCGTGGGGGCGGTGGTGACGGTGGGTCTGATCTTCACCCTGCAGATCCGGCGTACCGCGCGGGAGCTGCTGCTCGCCGGGGTGTTCAGCGCGCTGATCGGCTTCCTGCTGTTCCTGATCTGGGACTTCGACAACCCGTTCAGCCGGGGGCTCTCGTTCACCACCCAGCCGTTCCTGGATCTCTTCCCCACCCTCGGCGGACCGCACTGACACAGCGTCCGCACTCCGGGACGCCCGGCCCGCCTACCGTCCCGCCTCCGCCGCCGCCTCGCGCCGGCGCGTCTCGTACCCGGCCTGGAACCTGCTCCGGGCGTCGAGCCGCTCCATGATCACCGCGATCCGGCGGCGGCAGGTGCGGAGCGAGAGCGCCACCTGCTTAGCGATCATCTCGTCCTTGTCGCCGGAGACCAGCATCCGGACGATCTGGCTGTCGATGTCCGCCGAGGCGTCCATCTCCCGGGTGCTGCGGCCCACTTCGGCGAACGGCACGGCCTCCGCCCAGAAGTGGTCGAAGGACTGGGCCAGGTAGCTGGCGACCGAGGAGTTGCGGATCACCACGGCCATGGACGTGTCGTCGCGGTCGGGCAGGAAGGCGACCTTCCGGTCGAACACGATCAGCCTCGGCGGCAGGGTGTTCAAGGTCCGCACCTCGGCGCCCAGTCCGGTGACCATCTTCACGTAGTCCCGGTTCATCTGGTTGAACCTGGCGCTGTGCTGGTAGAGCGTCAGCATGCGCGCCCCGCGCGCGAGGATCGCCGTGTCCCGGGCCCTGGCGTCCGTCAGCGCCCGGGCGATGCGCGGCCCGCCGGGCTGCAGGGTCAGCACCTCCGTCCGGCACCGGTCGGCCTCCTCGTCCAGCACCGAACCGATCAGCGAGAGGCCGTCGAGCACCTCGACGCCCGCCGACTGGGCCCGGCGCCGCAGGTCCCGCTGGTAGACCGACCCGTACGCCTCGATGGTGCTCCGGAGTTCGGCGAGCTGAAGCTCCCGCTCGCGTAACTCGATCTCCTGCCGGCCCACCCGGGCGGCCACCGCCGTCTCCGGGCTGACCGCGATCAGCCGGTCCGGCGCGGCGGGCGATCCCCGCAGCAGGCCCAGCCCGCGCAGGCGGGCGATGGCCTCCGCCGCCTCCTGCTCCTCCATCCCGAGCTCGGCGGCGGCGCGCTCGCGTCCCAGGTAGCCGTGGTCCAGGACGCGCTGGTAGACCCGCTGCAAGGACGCCTCCGCCGCCGGGCCCCGGCCCGGCGGCGACCCGGGCTGAGGACTCGGCACAGGTCTCGGCCCCGACCCCGACTCCGACTCCATGTCACGGACCCCCTCATCTTCTGGCCATGCACCAACATGGTCTCGCCCTGAACCCCCGTCAGCAAGAACAATCCGGTCAGCAACGGACACTTATCGGTCACAACAGACACAACTCTGGGGACTTGATGCACGGATTCTCACAGCTCTCCCGCCACTCTGCGATCGTTTCCGTACGCACCACGGCCGGCGGCGACCCGCTGCACCCGGCCGTGGACACCTCCTGGATCGGCTGAGGCCCGGCGGCCGCCCCGCGCCGCCGCACGCACGTACGCCCACGCACCTGCCCACGCACCTGCCCACAGCGCCGCCCGCGCGCTAGCCTCGCGCCAGCCTTCGACCGACCGAACTCGTCGCCGCTGCAGTCCAGGAGCCCTTCCATGTCCCTCCCCGCCGTGCTCGCCCCGCTACGACACAAGCAGTACCGCTGGCTGTTCGGCAGCCAACTGGTCTCCAACCTCGGGGACTGGCTCGACTACCTCGCGCTGATCATCCTGGTGACGGTCGTCTGGCACCGGGGTGTCGAAGGCATGGCCGCCCTGGTCATCGCGATGGCCGTCCCCTCGATCCTGCTCGCGCCGGTCGCCGGGGTCCTGGCGGACCGGCTGGCACCGCGCACCGCGATGGTGGCCTGCGACCTGGCGCGCTGCGTCACCGTCGCGGCTCTCGTGCTGGCCCCGAACCTGTACGCGGTCGTCGGGCTGGTCGTCGTCCGGGACGCCTTCGCCACCCTCTTCACACCCGCGCAGCAGATCGCCGTCCGGCTGACGGTGCCGGCCGAGTCGCTGCTGTCCGCGAGTTCGCTGAGCCAACTGGTGATGCAGGGGTCGAAGATCGTCGGGCCGGCGCTGGGCGGCCTGCTGGTGGCCGCGTTCGGCAATCCGCACCCGGTCTTCCTGGTCGACGCCGGGAGCTTCCTGCTCTCCGCCCTGCTCCTGCTGCCACTGCGGGCCGCCCGGGAGACCCGGGCCGACGAGGCGTCCGCAGCCGCCGGGGACGGCCACGGGGCCGACGAGGCCGACGGACCGGTCGAGGCGGCGTCCTCGGGGATGCTCCACGAGGCCCGCGAGGGGCTGCGGCACCTGACCAGCCGGCCGGTACTGGCCACGGCGGTGGGCGGGTTCTCCGTGCTGCTGTTCCTCGCCGTGCTCTTCGACACGCTGGCCCCGCTCGTCCTGCGTCAGCTGGGCTTCGACGCCCGGCTGATCGGCGTCGCCATGGGTGTCATCGGCCTGGGCACCGTGGTCGGCTCGGTACTCCTGGGCCAGTTCGCCGAACGGGTCCGGCCGCTGGCCCTGATGGGCGGCGGCGCGGCGCTCTGCGGGCTGCTGTGCGGGGCCGTCGGCGCGGCGGTCTCCTCGGGGGCCACCGGGGCGGTCTGGGTCTGGCTGCTCGTACTGTTCGGCTTCGGCTTCGCGCTGGCCGCCGTGATCGTGCCCTTCCCGGTGATCCTGCAGACCGAGACCCCGATCGAGTACCTGGGACGGGTGGTGGCCACCGCGACCGCGCTCCAGTCGCTGGGCGCGGTGACCGGCCCGCTGGCCGCCGCCGCGCTGGCCGCCTGGCTGGGCCTCGGCACCACCCCGATACTGGCCGGCGCGGGGCTGCTCGCCCTCGGCGCCTTCCTCGCCGTCAACGCCCGGCGCCACGACCCGCAACCGGCCCCCCAGGCGGAAGCCGCCCCCGAGGCGGTCGCGCCGCAGCGCCGGGCCGCCGAGCCCGCAGGCTGACAGCGCCCGCCCTCGCACACCCCCACCGGCAAGGACGAGGAGCCACCGTGCATCTTTCCGAGATCATCGCCGTCCGCTCGGTACCAGGAGCGGGCGTCTTCTTCGCCCTCACCCGGCGCTGCCCGCTGAGCTGCGCGCACTGCTCCACCAACTCCATGCTGTCGAGCGAGCAGCACTCGGAGACGCCGTTCCGGCGGCTGGCCGCCACCTTCACGGCGGAGCACCACCCGGAGATCCTCTACCTGACCGGCGGCGAACCCCTGCTCCGCCCCCGCCTGGTGGCGGACCTGGTGGAGCGGGCGCACGAGGTCGGCACCAAGGTGGTGCTGATCACCGGGATGTACTTCGCCCGGGCGGACGGCCGGGTGCCGAAGCCGCTCTGGAAGTGCCTGACCATGGTCGACCACGTCACCGCCAGCCAGGACGTCCACCACGAGGCGCAGGTGCCCCGGCGGAACGCCTTCACCGTGCTGCGGCGGCTGCGCGACGCCGGGCGGGACGTGAGCTTCCAACTCGCCGGCAGCGGCCCGCAGGATCCGTACCTGGCCGAGATCACCGCCCAGATCGACCGCGACTTCGACGGGCAAGTACCCTCCCTGGTCCTGAAGTTCGCGGCGATCGGACGTGGTGAGCAGCTCTACGAGCAACCCGCCGGACTCTCCGAGGACACCGCCTCGCCGAGTCCCTGCGAGGTGGCCTCCTGGCCGGTGGTGGCGTTCGACGGCAGCATCTCGGCCTGCTGCAACCAGGAGGTGATCGACGGCGCCACCCCGGCCCACCTGTCCCTGGGCCACGCGCGGGACCTGCGCTGGGCGGAGATCGTCGAACGCACCGGCCAGGACCCGACCCTGCGGGCCCTGCGGGTGTACGGGCCGCGGAACGCGCTCGCCCAGATCGGACGCAAGCCCGGCTGCCCCGGTGTCTGCGACACCTGCATCGCCTTCGAGGACCAACCGGGCCTGGCCGCCGAGTTCGACGGTCTGACGCGGCGGCCCGCCTTCGTCCCGACCGAGTCGCTGGTCAGGCTGATGCTGCGCGACGAAGGACCGCTGGCCTTCGCGCGACGCAGCGGCATCAGGCGCTACGCGCACCTGGTCGAGCGCGGACTCACCCCGACGGGCGCCGCCGGGGTGGAGCACGCGGGAACAGAACCGGCCCGGGCCGGGACGGCCGGAGCGGAGCCGGTCGCGGCCGGTCGGATCGGGGCCGCTCGGATCGGGGCTGAGCATGGCGGGGTGGCACATGCGAACGACTGACACGGCCGGCCTGCGGACCGGGACGGCCTTGCCGCCGCGCAACAGCCTGCGGGTCCGGACCAGCATCGCACTGCTGGAACGCCGCCTCTCCCGGGCGGCCGGGCGGATCTGGTCCGCACCCGACCTCCGCCGGGTCTACCCCGAGTACCTGGTGATGCTGCACTCCATGGTGCGGGCCAGCGTGCCGCTGATGGCGGACGCCCTGGCCCGGGCCGAACTGACCGCCGGCACCGATCCGGTGCACGCGCGGCTGGTGGACTACTTCCGGCACCACATCGTCGAGGAGAGCGGCCACGACGAGTGGATCCTGGAGGATCTGGAGGCCCTCGGCGTCCCCCGGGCGCGGGCCCTGGAGCAGCTCCCGCGCCACGCCGTCGCCGAACTGGTGGGCGCGCAGTACTACTACATCCGGCACTACGACCCGGTGTGCCTGCTCGGGTACATCGCGACCATCGAGGGCTACCCGCCGGGCGAGGATCTGGCGCGGGACTGTGCGGCCCGGTCCGGGTACCCGCTCGAAGGGTTCCGGACGGTCCGCAAGCACGCCAACCTCGACCCCTTCCACAAGAGCGCGCTCGACGACTTCCTGGACTCGCTGCCGCTGACCGGCCGGCAGCTGGTGGCGGTGAACTCCAGCGCGATCAGGACGATGGCCGCCGTGATCGAGGTCCTGGACGAACTGGCGCCCCCGGCCCGGAAGGCCTGAGATGGACCGGACATCCGCTCCGGACGCCGCTCCGGACGCCGGGGCAGCCGCCGGGGCGACCGCCGGAGAGGTTGCCGGAGAGGCAGCCGGGGCCCGGCCCTCGCCGGCCTGCGCGGGCTGCGGTGCGGCGCGGCCGCCCGCCGCCCGCTACTGCCCGATGTGCGGGGTGCCGCTGGACCGTTCGCCGGGCACGACGCGCAAGCACGTGGCCGTGCTCTTCTGCGACCTGGTCGGCTCGACCGGGCTGGCGGAGCGGCTGGATCCGGAGCTGTGGCGTGACCTGATCGAGGACTACTTCGCGACCGCCGCCCAGGCGATCGCCAGGCACGGCGGCCGGGTGGAGAAGTTCATCGGTGACGCCGTGGTGGCCGTCTTCGGTCTGCCGCGCCGCCGCGAGGACGACGCCCTGCGCGCGGTGGCGGCCGGGCTCGACATCGTGCGCCGGATGAACCGCCGCCGGCTGGAGGTGAGCAGCGCGATCGGCACCGGCCTGGAGGTGCGGATCGGCATCAGCTCGGGCGAGGTGGTGGTGGGCTCGGGGCGGGCCCAGGACACCTTCGTGACCGGTGACGCCGTCAACGTCGCGGCCCGGTTGCAGCAGGCCGCGGGCCGGGGCGAGGTGCTGATCTCCGCTCCGGTGCTGACGCTGGTCGAGGGGCGGGTGACGGTGGGTGCGGCGGGCACCGTCGTGGCGAAGGGCAAGACCGCGCCGGTCGGGGTGTGGCGGGTGATCGGGCTGGAGCCGCCCCCGCCGACCACCCGGCCGCACGCCGTCCCGTTCGTCGGGCGGGAGCGCGAACTCGCCGAGCTGGACGAGGCCGTACGCGGCATCCGGGCCAGTGGGACGGCGGGCGTGATCAGCGTCTGCGGGCCCGCCGGGATCGGGAAGTCCCGCCTGGTGAGCGAGTTCGTCGGCGCGGCGGACCAGCCCTGGGCGGTGGGCCACTGCCAGTCGTTCGGCGACGGCATCGCGCTGCGCCCGGTGATCCAGCTCGCCCAGCAGCTGGTCAGCGGGGTCGGCCGGCAGCCCTCCCCGGCCCCCGACTTCGGCGAGCGGGAGCGGGCGGCCTTCGACCGGGCCCTGGAGACGGTGACCGGCTACGCGGCCGAGCAGATCGAGGAGGCCTCGAAGGAGGAGATCGTCTGGACGCTCAGCACCCTGCTGCGCGGCTGTGAGAACCGGGAGCAGACGATCCTGGTGCTGGAGGACTTCCAGTGGGCCCCCCGGATCATGGTCGAGGTGGTCGAGGGCCTGCTCCAGGAGCGGGAGGTCAAGGCCGCGATCGTGCTGGTCGAACGCGGCGGCCCGGCGCCGCAGGCCGCGCCCCCGGCCCGGGGCGTCCCGGTGCTGCGGGTGGTGGAGGTGCCGCCGCTGCGGCCCGAGGAGAGCGCCGGGCTGCTGGGCACGCTGCTGCGGAGCGATCCGGACGCGCAGCTGCCGGGCACCGCGATCGTCGAGATGGCCGACGGCAATCCGCTCTACCTGAAGGAGTTGGCCTCCTCGCTGGCCGAGACCGGCAGGCTCGACCTGCTGGCCCGTTCGGCCTCGCCGTCCCTCCAGGCGGTCCTGGAGGCCCGCCTGGACGCCCTCGGCTACGAGGAGCAGGACGTGTTGCACCGGGCGGCGGTCGTCGGACGGACCTTCTCGTACGAGGCCCTGGAGGCCTGCGGCGCGGCGCGGGACGCGCGGACGGTACTGGCGGGCCTGGTCGGCAAGGGCGTGATCGAGCACAGCGCGACGGCACACGGCGCGACCGAACCGGGAGCGGCTGAACCCGGCTTGAGCGAACCCGGCTTGGGCGAAGCCGAGTCGGTTGACCACGGCCTGGCCGACCACAGCGTCCTCGGCCACGCCGTCGTCACGGGCGACGCCGCCGAGGAGAGCGCCACCGAGGACGGCAGCCCCGAGAACGGCAGCCCCGAGGACCGGCTCCTCGACCGGCGCCACCCGCGCGGCGCGGCCGCGCCCGAGCGTGCCGGGGACCGGCCGAAGCCGGCCACCGGCTACCGCTTCGCCACCTCGCTGATGCGGGAGACGGCCTACCGGGCCGCGCCCAAACGGAACCGGGCCGACTGGCACTGGCTGCTGGCCGCCTGGATGGACACCGGCGTGTCGATCATGCCGCACGGCGATGTCGTCGCGGCCAAGGCCCACCACCTGGCCAGTGCCTGGGAGTTGCTGTCCGAGGTGACCACCGGCGGGCCCCGGGTCCCGCACCTGCGCGGCCTGGCCGGCGAGGCCCTCTACGAGGCGGGCGTATCGGCGCTGGAACGCGGCGACCTCACCTCGGCGGCGGAGTGCTTCGACCGGGCGCTGGAGCTGGTGGACCCGTACGCGCCGCGCTCCGTGGAGATCGGCGTGCTGGCCGGCGAGTGCCGGCTGCACCTGAACGGACCGGCGGCCGCCCAGCGCTCGCTGGAGAACTGCGGCCGCCGGCTGGAGGCCAACCCGCTCTGGACGGCCACGGCGGCGGTCGAGTCGGCGGCGCTGAACGCCCGGGTCACGGGTTCGGCCCCCTCGCCCGCCGAGCTGGACCGGCTGCGGATCCGGCTGGAGGCGGCCGGGCCCGGACCGTACGAGCGTCGGCGGCTGCTGCTCCTGCGGACGCAGGCAGCGGCGGCGGTGTCCCGGATCGGGGCGGCCGAAGCCCTGTTGGAGGAGGCGCTCGCCCTCCCCCGCGAGCTGGAGTCGCGCTGGGACCACCGCCAGCTGCTGACCGGCCTCTGTGAACTCTCGCTCTGGGGGCCGAGCCCGACGGCGGTGGGCCGCGAGCGCTGCGAGTCGCTGCTGAAGCGGTTCGGCTCCGACCGCAGGCTCGCCGCGCCCACCCTCGGCATCCTGGCCTCCCTCGCGGCGCTCCAGGGCGAGTCGGGCCGGGCGCTGCGGTACATCACGACGGCGAAGCAGGACGCGGCCGAGCTGGGCCTGCGGCTGCTGGCCGCCGTGCTGCACTCGCACGCGGCGAACGTGGCGCTGTACGCGGGCGACCTGCCGGGCGCCGAACGAGAACTCCGCGAAGGACGGCGGATGTTCACCGAACTGGGGATTCCCGAGCACACCGTGGCCGTGGACATCGCGCTGGCCGGGGTGCTCGCCGACCAGCGCCGGTGGGCGGACGCCCGGGCGGTGCTCTCCCCGCTCCGCACCCGGCCGGGGCACGGTGATCCGGCCGGGGCGGGCCTGTGTGCGGCCGTCGAGGGGCAGCTCCGGGCGGCGGCGGGCGAGGACCCGGGCGACTGCCTGGCCGAGGCCGGGCGGGCGGCCGTGGCGGCGGCGGACAACCTGCTGTCGGTCGGCGAGATCCACTTCCGCCGGGCCCAGAGCCTGCGGGCCTACGGCCGGCCGGCCGAGGCGGCGGCCGCCGGGCGGGCGGCGCTGCTGGCGTACCGCCGCAAGGGGGCGACCAGCCGGTGCGGCACCATCGCCGACTGGCTCGCCGACGCGTCGGGCTGACCGGCCGGCCGCCGGGAGACCCGCACCACCGTGCACCTGCCCGTGCACGCTCGCCCCACGAGCCGCTGACGGATTCTGGAGAGCCCATGACGACCGGTCAGACCAGCCGAGGGACGGGGCTGCCCGCCTGGAGCGTCAGCGTCCAGGGCCCGCCGCGCATCGACCTCGGGAGCCCGCCCGACCACCGGGCCACGGCCGACTGGGCCTGGGGCGGCTCCACCGGCGCCGGGGTCCGGGTCTTCGTCCTGGACAGTGGCATCGAGGCGGCCCACCCGCTGGTGGGCGGTGTCGACCGCTCGGTGGCGGCCCTGCCCACCGGCGACGGCCGGCACGAGATCGTCGACGAGGAACCCGTCGACCTCTCCGGGCACGGCACGGCCTGCGCGAGCATCGTCCGCCGGATCGCGCCCGGGGCGTCGATCACCAGCGTCCGGGTCCTGCTGCACGGGCTGCGCGGGTCCGGCGACGCGCTGCTGACCGGGCTGCGCTGGGCGGTGGAGCAGGGTGCGGACGTCATCAACCTCAGCCTGTCCACCGCCAAGCCCGAGTGCGACCTGGCCCTGCGGGAGATCGCCGACCGGGCGTACTTCGCGGGCTGCGTGATCGTGGCCTCGGCCCACAACCGGCCGGTGGTCAGCTTCCCGTGGTCGTTCGCCTCGGTGCTCTCGGTCGGCAGCCACGGCGACCCGGACGCGGACGCCTTCTACACCAGCGCCACCCCGCCGGTGGAGTTCTTCGGGCCGGGCAGCCGGGTGACGGCCGCCTGGCGCGACGGCCGGAGCATCACCGCCACCGGGAACAGCTTCGCGACCCCGCACCTGGCCGCGCGCTGCGCCCTCGTCCTCGGCAAGCACCCGCAGCTCACGCCCTACCAGTTGAAGGCCGTCCTCCGGCAGACGGCGGCGAACGCGTACTGGTCGCCACCCGGCGGCCCGCCGGAAGGGACGGCATGACGCCGGGAACGCAGCAGTGGCCGATTCTTCGGCCGGCACGCCCGACATCGTGCGGTTCACCACGGGAATCGTGCGGCGCACCACGAGAGGAGAGGAATCCATGGCCAGTCAGGCGTTTGGCGACACGGCGATCCGACGGCAGGTGCTGGAGTCGATCGTCAGAACAGCGAGGTCGATCTTCGACGCGGCCGCGTCGTCCATTTTCCTCTGGGACCCGGATGCCGAGGAGCTGTCCTTCGAGGCCGTGTCCGGAAACGGCTCGGACTTCCTGGTCGGCACCCGCATCCCGGCCGACCGGGGAATCGCCGGCTGGGTGCTGCAGTCGCACGAGCCGATGATCCTGCACGAGGTCGGCGGCGAACCCGCCTTCGCCCGGGACATCGCGGAGTCCACCGGCTACGTGCCCGAGCACATCATGGCGGTGCCGCTGCTGGCCGCCGACCGCTGCCTGGGTGTCCTGGAGGTGCTCGACCCGGTCCCGCTCGGGATCGGCGACGATGCCCGTGACCTGGAGTTCCTCCAGATGTTCGCCGAGCAGGCGACCCTGACCCTCGCCATCCTGGACCAGCGGCGGGCCAGCGCCGCACTCGACCTGACCGCCGCCGAGCGGGACACCTTCGACCGGCTCGCGCACGCCGTCTGCTCGCTCGGCCAGGGGGAGCGGGCGGCGAGCCTGCACGCCCTCACGGGCCTGCTCGGGGTGCTCTCCGCCTGACCGGAAAGCCTTCCCCGGCTATTCGACAATTACCCGGACGGGAAACTCCGGAAGAAATTCGGCATGCCATTTTCCGGCCCGGACGACTTGTTCGGCATTCTCATCCGAGGGTTGACCGACGGGATTCCTGATGCCGATAATCAGAACTGCCGAACGAGCCGCCACAATTCGGCAGCAGCACCGTCCGATCACCGTTCCGATTTCGCGAGGGAGAGCCACATGAGCAACTTCGAAAGTGTCCAGGAGATCGTCGGCAGCGAAACCGACCTGAGCCTCATCGCCCCGGCCCAGCTGGAGGTGCTCGCCCACCTCTCGCCGGAGGAGGTCGAGACGATCAAGTCCGTCAAGGCGCGCCTCGAAGCGGCCGCCGGGGACGAGGACGCGGACGTGGAGGCCCACACCGTCGTCATCGGCGGCGTGCTCTTCTAGAGCGGCCGCCTCTCCCGCGAGCAGTGGTCCGCGGTGTCCGGGGCAGGTCCCGGACACCGTCGGCGCCACACCGCTCCGGGTCGTCGGCGATCGGCGCGCGGGCGGCGACAATCACGGGACGCCCGGCCGCCACCGGCCGGCGGCCCTCGCGAACGGAGCGGACCGTGCAGAAGCAGCCCCTGGGCGAAGTGATCGCCGAACGCGTCCTCCAGGCGCACCACGCCGACGGCTCCAGCCACCCCGTGGTGGTCCGGATCGGCCGCCCCTACACGGAGCGCGAACGGGGCGTCGACTGGTCCTGCCCCGGACAGGTCGACGGCCTCGGCGACGACACCGTCGTCACCGTCCACGGCGTGGACGCACTGCAGGCGCTGCTGCTCTGCCTGTACCGGGTGCGCACCTCCGTGCGGCACCTCGCCGCCGAGCACTCGCTGCGGATCAGCTGGCTGGAGGGCGACGACCTCGGCCTGCGGATCGAGCCCGAGACGCCGGCCGAGGAACTGCTCTGACGGACCGCCGGGCGCGGCCACCCCAAGGAGCGGCCGCGCCCGGGCACCTCCCCGGCCACCGCTCCCCGCGCCCGGCCGGCCACCGCGGACCAGTAGAGTCGGCGGACCCTGGAGGCGCAGTCGTCGGAGGCAGCCGTCGCATGACCCGATACACCGGACACCCCGGACACCCCCTTCCCGCCGGACACCCGGGACCACCCGCCGGCCGGCCCGGCAAGGGCGGCCCGCGGTGAACGAGACCGGACGGGTCGAGGCGTTCAGCGACGGCGTGTTCGCCATCGCCACCACCCTGCTGATCCTGGACATCCACGTACCGGCCGGCAGCGGCCACGAGCTGACCGCGGCGCTGGCCCACCAGTCGCCGTCCTACGTCGCGTACGTGGTCAGCTTCCTGGTGATCGGCGTCATGTGGGTCAACCACCACGCGCTCTTCGGCCTGCTGGCCAAGGTCGACCGCACTCTGGTCTTCCTCAACCTGCTGCTGCTGATGGTGGTCGCCGCCCTCCCCTGGCCCACGGCCCTGCTCGCCGCGCACCTTCAGAACACCGGCGACGCGAAGGTCGCGGGCGTCGTCTACAGCGGCGTGATGGTGGCGCACGCGCTGCTCTACTGCACCATCTGGTGGTACGTCACCCGGGACGGCCACCTCTTCCGCCCCACGATCGACACCCGGGCGGCGCGCGCCACCCGGACGCGGTTCAACGTCGGCGCCCTGGCCTACCCCGCGACCATGGCACTGGCCCTGCTCTCCCCCTGGGCGATGCTCGCCGTGCACGCGCTGCTGGCCGTGTACTACGCCTTCAACCAGCTGACGATCCCGGGCGGCGAGCCCACCGCGACCCCCGACTGACGCCGCTCACGCCCACCGGCCGGACGGTCCCCCGTGACCCGCCCGGCCACCCGCCCGGCCACCCGCCCGGTGCGCGGCTGATCGCCGGACGCTGCGATCATGAGCGGTCGGGGCCGGGGTGAGGGGGACACAGTGGTCGATCTGCGCAAGGTCGAGGACGCGCGGCCGACGGCGGACGGCGGCAGGCCGTTCCCGTCCGGGTTCGTTCCGGCGGCCCGGCTGTTCGCGGGCGTGGCGGTACTGCTGGCGGCAACCGGGTGCGGCCTGGCCTGGTGGCGCTGGTACGCGCCGCTCCCCCGCTGGGACCTGCTGCTGACGGGCTACGGCGCGGTGCTCTGCGGGCTGCTCCGGACGGCCGCGCTCGCCGCCGCCGACCGGTGGCCCGGGCACCGGCCGGGCGGCGCCCCACCCCGCGACGCGCGGCCCGGTGCCCGGCGGGCCGGCCGGGCAGCGGCCACCGCCCTGCGGATCGCCGGCTGGATGCTGGTCTACTTCGCCGCCGGCGTGGTCCTCCTCTTCCCCTTCCACGGCGGTCAGTTGCCGGACCGGCAGGCCAGGCTCTACTACGCGGGCGCCGCCTTCGGCGAGGGCACGGTGGTCGTGGCGCCCGGGCGCACCGAGCCGGACCGGGACGACGACGGCACCGTCAGCGGCTACACCGCCGATCTGACCGTCCGGGTGACCACCGCCAAGGGGCCGCTGGAGCTGGCGGTGGCCGATGCCGTGACGAGCAGTGAGCCGAAGGCCGGGCAGCGGCTGCCGGTGCTCTACGCACCGGGCAGGCCGGGCCTGGGCGGCGTGATCGACGTTCACCGCGATCTCGCCAGGGTCGCCGACACCTGGGCGCTGCCCGCCGAACCGGTCGGGGTGGACGTGCTCTGCTTCGTCACCCCGCTGATGCTGCTGCTCGGCGCCGCACTCGGCAGCTCGCGGAGCGGAGCGCACATGTGGCCCCTGGATCCGCGCCGGGCCGCCCGTCGGCTGGCGGTCCTGACGGTGCCCCTGCTGTGTGCGACCCCGCTGCTGCTGGACTGGCGGAATCTTCTCTCGCTCCTGGGCCTCGGGGTGGCCTTCCTCTGGCTGCTGGTGATGCCGTTCGCGCAGTCGGTGCGGGACTAGGGTCTGTCTCAGGCCGCCGTGGCGGGTTGCCGGGCCGGCTGCGTCTGCTCGTAGGCGTGGCCGACCCGCAGGAGCGTGCACTCGCCGAGGGGGCGGCCGAGCAACTGCATGCCGATCGGCATGCCCGCCGGGTCGTGGCCGACCGGCACGGTCAGGGCGGGCACCCCGGTGATGTTGGCGGGGGCACAGAGGCGCACGTAGGCGTCGGAGACGCTCTCGACCGTGCCGTCGGGCCAGCCGACCGTCGCCTGGCCGGCGCCGACCGCCGGCACCGGCACGCTCGGGGCGGCGATCACGTCGACCCGGTCCAGCAGCTCGGCCCACTCGGCGCGCATGAGCGTGCGGGCGCGTTGCGCGCGTACGTGGTCCACGGCGTTCATCAACTCGCTCGCCTCCAGGAGGATGCGGACGTCCTCCTGGTACAGCTCGGGGACGGTGCGCAGGCTGCTCTCGTGGTAGGCCCCGGCCTCCGGCAGCAGCAGGCCCCACAGGGTGGCCTGGATGTAGCGGGTCATCGGGATGTCGACCTCGACGAGCCGTGCGCCCAGGGCTTCCAGTTGGCCGACGGCCTGCCGGACGGCGCTCTCCACGTTCGGGTCGACGTTGTCGAAGTAGTAGGTGCGCGGCAAGCCGATGCGCAGGCCCGTCAGGTCGGTGCCGGCACCGGGCCGGTAGTCCGTGGCGGGCACGGACAGCGAGGCGGGGTCGCGCGGATCGTGTCCGGCCAGCGCGCCCAGGACGAGGGCGGCGTCCTCGACGGTGCGGGTGATCGGGCCGACGTGGTCCAGCGACCAGGACAGGGAGGTGACGCCGTGGCGGGGGACGAGACCGTAGGTCGGCTTGAGGCCGACGACCCCGTTGAGCGCCGCGGGCACCCGGATCGATCCACCGGTGTCGGTGCCCAGGGCGAAGGTCGCGGTGCCCGATGCCACGGCGACCGCGGAGCCGCCGCTGGAACCCCCGGCGACCCGGCCGCGGTCCCAGGCGTTGCGGGTCTGCGGAGTGGTCAGCCCGAACGCGAACTCGTGGGTGTGGGTCTTGCCGAGCAGCACCGCGCCGGCCGCGCCCAGACGCGCGGCGACCGTGCTGTCCGCCGTCGCGCGATGGTCCGCGCGCACCCGCGAGCCGGCCGTGGTGGCCATCCCGTCGACGTCGATCAGGTCCTTGAGTCCCATCGGGATGCCGTGCAGCGGACCCCGGTAACGGCCGTGCGCCACTTCGTGTTCGGCCTCGCCCGCCGCCCGGCGCGCCCGCTCCGCGGTGACCGTGACGTAGGCGCCGAGGTGCGGCTCCACACTGTCGATGCGTTCGAGGACGGAGTCGACGAGTTCGACGGGGGACAGTCGCCGGCTACGGATCGCGTCCGCGGCGGCGGCGAGGGACAGCTCATACGGCTGCATCGTGCGTCTCCCGTCCGGCGCGGTAGGCGGCGGCGGGCGGGACCTCCGCGAAGTCCAGCTCGCGCAGGACCGCGACGATGCCGTTGATGTGGTTGGCGACGGCGGCGACCGCGGCGTGGCGTTCGGCGGGCAGCACGAGCCCGGCACGGGCAGCCCAGCGGGCGGCCTCCGGCGGTGTGAGATCGACAGCGGTCATGGACCTTCTCTTTCTCTGTCGCGGTCGGCCGACGGGCAAGCAGCCCGCGCGGGTGGGGCGTGGATCGGCTCGCGCGACGCCCACCGGCCGGACGGTCCCCGTGACCCGCCCGGCCGGACGCCCGGCACCCTGGTTCAGCCGTTGACCCGGTGGTACCAGAGGCCGACGGTGGCGCCGTCGGTGAACACGGCGCAGACCTGCCGGTCGTACCTGGAGGTGTCGAGCGGGTGGTTCGCCACGTACTCGTTGCAGTTCGCGAAGGTCCAGAACCAGGTCTGGTACTCGTAACACGGGTTGCGGCCACCGTTGTCCGCACAGTCCGGGGTCGGCGACTGACGGGTGGTGGCCGCCTGGGCGGGCAGCGCCCGGCCGGTCTGCGCGGCCGTCGCGCCGCCGACCCCCAGGGCGCCGATCGCCCCGGTGGCGGCCAGCACGGCGATGGTCCTGCGAAGGCGGAGCCTCATGGTGCTTCTCCTCGGTGTCGTCGGATGTGGTCGCTTCCGGCGCCGCCGGTCTTCGGCTCCCCGGGCGCCACGACAACCCAGAGTATACGAACGACTACCCATCGGGCACGAAGGGGCCACGCGCCCGGGCCACGGAACTCCGAACCTCTGGAGTTGCTCAACTCCGCTCTACGGCCGCCCCATCCGGGGCACTCTGCTCCCACGCGGCAATCGCGCAAGCAGAGAACGGGTGACAGAGATGATCTTCTTGCTGATCGGTGTGGCGGCTCTGGTGCTGTTCATCGCCCTCATGGCGAGCCTCGGCCGGCGACGCGGCAAGGGCGCGACGCACGGCACGAGCCGGGGAGGCGGGACGGGCGGGACGGGCGGGACGGACGAGTCCGGGAGCATGTGGGCCACCACGGCCACCATCGGCACCACCGACCAGGGGCACCGGAGCCACCACGGCCACCACTCCGGCGGGCACCACGGCAACAGCCACTCCGATGGTTTCGGCGGCGGCCACCACTCGGGCGGCCACCACTTCGGCGGGCACGACGGCGGCGGCGGCTTCAGCGGCGGCGGCCACCACTGAGGACGGCCGGGGACGGCCGCGACCACCACCTGGTTCGGCCCTCACCGCGGGAGCAGCAGGTTCACGTCCCCGAACTCGTGCCAGAGGTAACGGGCGCTGAGGGCCTCCTGGTAGCAGCGGGCCAGCAAGGGGTGGCCGGCCACCGCCTGGAGCATCAGCAGGTGCGAGGCCCGGGGTTCGTGCCAGCCCGTCAACAGGCCGTCGACCGCGTGGACGCCGCGCTCGGGGGTGATCACCAGGTCGGTCCAGCCGGCGGCGGCGTGCAGTCGGCCGTCCGGGCCGACGGCCGACTCCAGTGCCCGTACGACGGTGGTGCCGACCGCGATGACACGGCCCCCCTGGGCGCGGACGTGTTCGACGAGGCGGGCGGTGGGCTCGGACACCTCGAAGCGCTCCGGGTAGGGCGGCTCGTGGGCCTCCGGTGAGGCGACTCCGGTGTGCAGGGTGACCGGGGCCAGCAGGACACCCCGGGCCACCAGCCGGGTGACCAGCTCGGCGGTGAACGGGCGGGCTGCGCTGGGCATTTCGCTGCTGCCCGGCTCACTGGCGAAGACCGTCCGGTACGCCTCGATCGGCCAGTCCCGGTCCACGTACCCGTACCGGATCGCCTTGCCGTACCGCGCCAGGTAGGCCGTCAGCTCCCCCGGCAGGGCGAGCCGGGCGTGCCAGAGCCTGGGTGTGTACGGCGCGGCCAGTTCGGCCGAGGCCCCCGCCGGGAGCGTGATCCGCAGGCCGGGCCGGGCGGGTGAGGCCTCGGGCGGGTAGTACTCGGCGGCGCCGGCCGTCGGGCGGCGCAGCTCGACCAGGTGGGCGCCGCGCGGGTCGGGCCGGGCGGAGGAGAGGTGCAGCACGACGGGCGTGCCGTCCGGCAGCCGGCCCGGGAGGGCGGCGGGCAGGGTGGCGGAGTTGTTGACCACCAGCAGGTCGCCGGGGGCCAACACCTCGGGCAGGTCGGCGAATTCACGGTGCTCGGTGCTGAGGCCGGCCCCGCGCCCCACCAGCATCCGGACCCCGTCCCGGCCGAGGCCGCGGGCCTCCGCCGGGGCGCGGGCGGAGAGTTCCGGCGGCACGGTGAAGTCGAGGCCGGGCTCCAGGAGTGCGGACATCTCAGACCCCCGCCGACAGGTCGGCCGCCCGGTAGCGGCCGGAGGCCGGACGGTCCCGGAGCAGCGCGCGGAAGGCCGGGACGACGGTGGCGGGCAGCGGCCGGTCGGAGATGTCCTCGCCCGGGAAGGCCTCCTGGTGCATCCTGGTCCGCATGTCGCCCGGGTCCACCGCCCAGACCCGCAGCGCCGGCTCCTCGGCGGCGAGGACGGCGGAGGCGTGGTCCAGGGCCGCCTTGGCGGCGCCGTAACCGCCCCACCCCGGGTACGCCTCGACGGCGGCGTCGGAGCTGAGGTTGACGATCGCGCCGCCCGGAGCCGCGCGCAGTTGCGGCAGCAGGAGCTGCACGAGCGCGACCGGCCCGAGGACGTTCACCTCGAAGGTCTCCAGCAGGCCGGGCAGCGGGAAGTCGGCGAGGGCGGGCATCGGCGCGCCCGCCAGGTCGTAACCGGTGAGCGTGGAGGCGTTGTTGACCAGCAGCGCGGCTCCGCCGAGGCCGGCGGCGGCCTGGGCGAGCCGTTCGCGGTGGTCGTCGTCGACCACCGAGCCGGGCAGGGCCACCGTCTCGGTACGGGCGCCCAGTTCGGCCTCGGCGGCGGCGAGCTCGTCCGGGTTCCGGGCGGTGACGACCAGCCGCCAGCCGTCCTCGGCGAGTGCTCGGGCGAGTTCGAGGCCGAGGCCGCGCGAGGCCCCGGTGATGACGGCGACGGGAGCGGCGGCCGGCGGTGTGGCGGCGGCGGTGTCGGCGGTGTCGGTGACAGGCGTGTTGTCCATGAGACGACTGTCGTCCTTCGACCCGTCCCGGCGGATCGGTCGGCGGTCCTTGCGGCGGCTGGTCCTTCGACCTACGCCCGCCGACCGGCCCGCCTCAGCCCCCGCCCCTGCCCCTGCCCCTGCCCCGGACCCCTGCCGGACGCCATCGCCCGATCGGGGGCTGTACGCCGGGCGCGGGCCTTGTCATGGTGGGTCGACGACAGACGGCCGGCAGGACAGCGAGACCACGGCGACAGCGACGGCGACGGCGACAGGACGGGGCAGGCGATGACCAGCAGCGCACCGGCGAACGTACCGACGGTCGACCAGGTCGTCGACCGGCTGCGGGCGATCCAGGCCGGCCTGCCCGGCGGAGACGGTGTCGGGGTCTTCAACCAGGTGTACCTGACCGTCACCGAGCTGGTCCGCGACCGGCTCGCGGCGGCGTACTTCGACGATCCGGCGACGGTCGCCACCCTGGACGGGGTGTTCGCCGCCCGCTACCTCCAGGCGGTCGACGACGCCGCCGCCGGGGCCCGGCCGTCCGCCTGCTGGCGGCCGCTGTTCGACCTGCGCGGCCACCCGGGCATCCAGCCGCTCCAGTTCGCGCTGTGCGGAATGAACGCGCACATCGAGTACGACCTGCCGGTGGCCGTCCTGGACACCTGCCGCGCGACCGGCCGTGAGCCGCAGGACGTCGAGGCCGACTACCACCGGATCAACGACCTGCTGGCCCAGGTGGAGGCCCGGGTCCGCGAGGAGCTGCTGCCCGAGCCGACCGCGCTGCGGGTCGCCGATCCGCTGCTGCACGTGGTCGGCGTCTGGAGCATGGACCGGGCACGCGACGCGGCCTGGGCGAGCATCGTCGGCTTGTGGGAGCTGCGGCAGGTGCCGCCGGCCTACCGAGCCGTCCTGGCGGCGCTGGACGGCTCGGTGGGCATGGTGGGGCGGGCGCTGCTCACGCCGCTGGACGGCCAGGGCCGGCTCCCCTAGGCACCCGGGCACCCCTGCCCGTGGCCCTGCCCGTGGCCGACCGGGGGTGCTAGACGCCCCAGCTGGAGTGCAGCGGCTTGCCCTCGGCGTAGCCGGCCGCACTCTGGACGCCCACGATCGCCTTCTCGTGGAACTCCTCCAGGCTGTTGGCGCCCGCGTAGGTGCAGGAGCTGCGCACGCCCGCGACGATCGAGTCGATCAGGTCCTCGACGCCCGGGCGGGCCGGGTCGAGGAACATCCGGGAGTGCGAGATGCCCTCCTCGAAGAGGGCCTTGCGGGCGCGGTCGTAGCCGGACTCGGCGGAGGTCCGGTTGCTCACGGCGCGGGCGGAGGCCATGCCGAAGCTCTCCTTGTACTGGCGGCCGTCGGCGGCGGTGTGCAGGTCACCGGGCGACTCGTAGGTACCGGCGAACCAGGAGCCGATCATCACGTTGGAGGCACCGGCGGCCAGCGCCATCGCGACGTCGCGCGGGTGGCGGACGCCGCCGTCGGCCCAGACGTGCTTGCCGAGCTTGCGCGCCTCGGCGGCGCACTCCAGCACGGCGGAGAACTGCGGGCGGCCGACACCGGTCATCATCCGGGTGGTGCACATCGCGCCGGGGCCGACACCGACCTTGAGGATGTCCGCGCCGGCCTCGACCAGGTCGCGGACACCGGCGGCGGAGACCACGTTGCCCGCCACGATCGGGATCCGCGGGTCGAGACCGCGCACCGCGCGCAGCGCACTGATCATCGACTCCTGGTGGCCGTGCGCGGTGTCGACGACGAGCACGTCGGCGCCGGCCTCGATCAGGGCCTTCGCCTTGCCCGCGACATCGCCGTTGATGCCGACGGTGGCGGCGATCCGCAGCTTGCCGTCTCCGTCCACGGCGGGGGTGTAGAGGGTGGCGCGCAGCGCGTTCTTGCGGGTCAGCAGGCCGACCAGCTTGCCGTCCTCGTCCACCACGGGGGCGAGCTTGAGGTGCGCGTCGTTGAGCTTCTCGAACGCCGCGCGGGGCTCGATGCCCGAGTCCAGCAGCAGCGGGTTGCGGGACATCACCTCGGAGAGGCTGGTGAACCGGTCGACGCCCTGGCAGTCGGAGTCGGTGACGACGCCGACGGGCTTGCCGTCCTCGACCACCACGAGCGCGTTGTGGGCGCGCTTGGGGAGCAGCGAGAGGGCGTCGGCGACGGTGTCGCCGGGGCTGAGGGTGAGCGCGGTGTCGTGCACCAGGTGACGCTGCTTGACCCAGCCGATGACGTCGGAGATGACCTCGGTCGGGATGTCCTGCGGGATGGCGACCAGGCCGCCGCGGCGGGCGACGGTCTCGGCCATCCGGCGGCCGGCGATCGCGGTCATGTTGGCGACGACCAGCGGGATGGTCGTCCCGGTGCCGTCGCCCGAGGAGAGGTCGACACCCTGCCGGGAGCCCACGGCGGAACGGCTGGGGACCATGAAGACGTCGTCGTACGTGAGGTCGTACGATCCCGAGTAACGGTCGTCGTAGTTGCCGGTCTGGGGATTCAAGAAGCGCATGAAACGGGCTCTCTGACTTCGGGAGGGTAGACCTCGGGTGCGGTTAGGGCTGGCCGGCCGAGCGCACTCGGGCGCGCCGCACCCAACCGTCAATGCTTGCCGATACCCCGCCCGAAAGCCAGTTCACACGCGATCATTGAAGATCCACACAATGCGAGCCATCCAGGACTCCGCCAGGCCTATAGGAACCTACAACATGATGCCCGCGTTCCGGCGGATTGCGCGAACGGTACCTGGGCCGCACGTAGGAGACCGGCCACGGCACCGCGAGATCCACCGGATCAAGGTCGCCACCGTCGACAAGCTCCTGTCCCCCGATGCCCACCAGGCCATCCAGATCAAGCGCCGCCGCCCCGAGCAGGGCCGACCACCATCAAGGCCTCTACGCGGTCACTGGCCTCACGGCCGACCAGGCCGCCCCGGCCCAGCCCGCGAAGCTGCTCCTGGGCCACTGGACCATCGAGACCCTGCACCACGGCCGGGATACCACGTTCGCGGAGGATGCCTCCTAGCCGCGGACCGGCAATGCGCCGCGCGTGTTGGCCGCCTGGCACAACCTTGCCATTGGCGCACTGAAGCTGGGCAGTGCCACCGACTCGCCGCCTGCCGCCGCAACGGTCGCGATCCACGACGGCGGCCGACTACCCTCGGCCTCCCGTGATCACAGACTGGACATCCTCGCGACTTTGCCGAAGGCGTGGGAGGCGAGCCTGCCGCAACCGACTGGATATCGCCCCTAACGACCCACCACTGCGCCACAAGATGCACCACTTGAGGATCTGTGCTGTCCTGGCAGAAGGTGCATCAATCTGCGTGTGAATGAGAGTTGACGCCCTGTATCTGGCCGTCAGTGATGGCCACATCCAGTTCCCACCAGGTACAAAGATCCCGTCAGCACCCCACGGGCCAAGACGGGTGACCAGCACTTTTGCCCCGTAGCGCGCGATGAGGAATGGAGACCAGCTCCTTCCCGCATGGTTGCGTCGAGGGAGTTGGCGGACTCTTGGGTGTTGGGTCGCGGATTGGACTACCACACCCAGCCGGCTGCCGGGGACCTCTCCAAGGAGCACCTGAGTATGGCCGTCGTCACTATGCGGGAGCTGCTGGACAACGGCGTCCACTTCGGTCACCAGACCCGTCGTTGGAACCCGAAGATGAAGCGCTTCATCTTCACGGAGCGTAACGGCATCTACATCATCGACCTCCTGCAGTCGCTGAACTACATCGACCGCGCCTTCGAGTTCGTCAAGGAGACGGTTGCCCACGGCGGCAGCGTCCTCTTCGTCGGCACCAAGAAGCAGGCCCAGGAGGCCATCGCCGAGCAGGCCACCCGCGTGGGCATGCCCTACGTCAACCAGCGCTGGCTCGGCGGCATGCTGACCAACTTCCAGACCGTCTACAAGCGCCTTCAGCGCCTCAAGGAGCTCGACGAGATCGACTTCACGGATGTGGCCGGCTCCGGTCTCACCAAGAAGGAGCTCCTAGTCCTCGAGCGTGAGCACGACAAGCTCGAGAAGACCCTCGGTGGAATCCGCGACATGCAGCGCGTTCCCAGCGCTGTCTGGATCGTCGACACCAAGAAGGAGCACATCGCCGTCGGCGAGGCCCGGAAGCTCAACATCCCGGTCGTCGCGATCCTCGACACCAACTGCGACCCGGACGAGGTCGACTACAAGATCCCGGGCAACGACGACGCGATCCGCTCCGTCACCCTGCTGACCCGTGTGATCGCCGACGCCGTCGCCGAGGGCCTCAAGTCCCGCGCCGGTGTCGCCAAGGGCGATGTCAAGGCCGAGTCGGGTGCCGGCCAGCTGCTGGCCGACTGGGTGAAGGAGATCCTCGAGGCGGGCTCCGACGAAGCGGTGCTCGGTTCGCGACCGGCAGGTGGCAGCGGCGGCCCTCGCGATCCCGGCGACGGTCCCCCAGGCGCTGGTCCGCCCGATGAGGGAGAGGACCCATCTGACGGTAGAGACCATGGCGCGTTCGGCGGCCCGAGCGATGCGGAGCTGGCCAGTATCGACGCACAGCTCATCAACTTCTGGGTGACGGACGCTCCGGCGGAAGGCGATGGCCCACTGCACGTCGGGCGCACCTACACAGGCCGTTTCCAGGTTGGCGCCGACGTACCAGAGAACCTCGCCGGCGGAGATCGTGAGGTGCCACCGGAGGACATTCCGGCCGCCGGGCTGGGCACGACCTGGCTGATCTGGTCAACGACCGTGGCGCTGGGCGTGGTGACGGGCGATGCGACGGGCGATGCGACGGGCGTTACGGTCTCCACCGCTCAGGCCGGCGACCGTACCCAGTGGATGGCGCAGTTCGAGCTGATAATCCCCGCAGCTGGTGAATCCGAGCCGCGACTGATCAAGGTAACCCCGCTGGTGGCCGACGTAGCGCGGATCGAGGTGATGGTCCTGGTCGGTGACGACGTCTACCGTGAACTGACCATTGACCTGAGGGCTATCGACAGCAAGGGTCTACCCGGCAGCTCCGCCGATAACGGGTCGCCCCCCAAGGTATCAGCGGGCTCCGTTCAGAGCCCGGACGGCTCAAAACGGAGCGAGAACGCTCAGGCCCGGCCCCCGTGTGGTAATACCTCCAGCACCGCGTGGGTATGCCCGCCCTCATCACTGAACTTGCGCCGCCCTCACGGGTCCGCGACACGCCCGTGGAGGGCAAGCAAGGTCACGGCCAGGCGAATATTGCCCGCCGCGCACACTCAACTCCGACCCCCACACGGATGGCAGCAGCCTGGGGCCACCCTGACACTAACGCTGCTGCCGCCGAAGGCCATATGGACGCTGAAACGTGGCCAGGGCGACACCGCAACCCACACCTGGGGGAACGCGCACTGGGCTCCCGACGGTTCCGACATCAGGCCACGCATCCTCACCGCAAGGGAAGCGCTGGACCAGGTAGGCGAGTTCAGCTCCGAGCGGGAGAATGCCATCGACCCAGCGGACCTCTCCACGCGGCTCAAACGCTTCGTGCCCACGCAGGACTGGAATGCCGCTACTGGCATGCCCAGCGGACAAGCCCTGGCCGACTGGCAGCAGAACGCCTTGACCCACCAGATGCGCGCACTCGCCTCTACGGGCAGCGACCTCTTCGACGCACTCTTCCCGCCGCAGAGCGTACTGCGGGCGAAAGTGGATGCTCTTGCACCGGGCGACAATCTGCGGATCATCTGGTCTCCGGCCGAGGCCTCCCTCTCTCATGTCCCCTGGGCGCTGCTGTATCGCGGGGAGGTCCCGGCCGCAGGCGCCGCCGTGGACCCGCAGAGCTTTCTCGGCATGCGCTTGCGGACGGCGGATCTGGTCAAGACCTGTGAAGCCGACCGTTCTCTGATACCAACGGCAACACGAGCTCACCTGCTGTATTGGGGTGGCGATGACACTGGGGACGAGGTTCGTAGGCACCGATCCGAGCTTGCCCCCTGGTCGCCCTTGTTCCTGCCTAGAGGAGATGCCCAGCGCAAGGAGGAGCTCTCAGGCTTCCTCAGCTCACCCGGACCGCGTCCGGTCTCCCTGATTTACGTCTTCTGTCAGTGCTTGACGGGCTCAGGCGCTGCGCCGGTCCTGCGGTTCGGCAGCACCAACAGGGCCGAGGACGTTCTGGAGCTCATGGACATGGGGAAGACCAACCTACTTGACCAGCCGCTGGTGTTCATCAATGCCTGCGCGACCTCCGCAGCGGATCCGACATTCACCAACCAGCTTCAGTCGAAGTTTCTGGGGCGGGGCTGCCGTGCGTACATCGGCAGCGAGTGCAAGGTCCCGACGGGCTTCGCCGCGCGGTTCGCGACCACTTTCTTCCACTTCCTCTATCTCCGCGACTCGAGCGGCAGGACGATGGCGGCAGGGGAAGCTCTTGCCCAGGCCCGGAAGTTCTTCTGGGACGAGTACCGGAGTCTGGGCGGCCTCTACTACAGCTATGTGAACGACGATCGGGTATACCTTGCCCGCCCTGAGGACGTGGCGGCGCTCCGGTACCCCACCACCCCGTCCACGAGATAACCGCCCAGCCAAGCGAGGTACCCGTGATCGGCCCCCAACGCGAACTCGACATCGCCACAAGCTTCCTAGCGGGGGACACCAGCGCACGGCTGGCTCTATTACGGGATCAGGGCGCCACGCCGGTCCTGCAGCCCCTGCTCGGTCCGGCTGCGTTTTCCGAGCTGAGCGCACTCGCGACCGCTACCGGCAGCACGCACCTGGCCGACAACGGCCCGACGAACCTGGTGTTCGTCCCTGGTGTCATGGGGAGTGTCCTAGCAAGCGAGGGGATCGGCGGGATCTGGTGGCTTGACGTTCGATTTCGCAAGCACATCGACGACCTGGGCCTCTCTGCCGACGGGCTCGCCGACAGGCATCCTGCATTCCGGGTCACGCCCGTTGCTGTCGACTTCTCCTATGAGGGATTCCTCGTGGCTGCCGCTCGGCGAGACGGCATCCATCAAATCCCATTCCCGTACGACTGGCGCAAACCGCTACTGGCGAGCGCAGACCGGCTCCACGAGAAGCTGCTGGCCGAGCGCGATCAGGGGTCTGACCACAGGCCGATCCATCTGGTGGCCCATAGCATGGGCGGGCTCGTCGTCCGTACCGCGCTGATGCACCACCCCGAGATGTGGCGACATGTCGGCAAAGTGGTCTTTCTGGGTACACCGCACTACGGCTCACCTGCCATCGGCGGCTATCTCAAGAACCACCTGTGGGGCTTTGAGCTCCTCGCCCTGCTCGGCCGATACCTCAGTCGCGACACCTTCCGTTCACTGTGGGGAGTCCTGAGTCTCCTGCCAGCACCGGCCGACATCTACCCGGCGGTTTCCACGTTGGCCGGGGTCGCCGAAAACCCGCATCCCTGCGCGAACTTCGACCTGTACAGCGCGCCGGCCTGGCGGCTCGGTCTGTCCACAGCGGAAGAGCTGAGGCTTCAAACCGTCCTGGACGCCGCCGCCGCCCACCACCGCGACCTACACAGCTGGCATCAATCGCTTGACCAGAGTCTTCGCGACCGGATGGCCGTCATCGCGGGGGTCGGCTACCGCACCCTCTTCCGGCTCGCGTACATAAAGCACTTCGGATTCCGCTGGGAACACATGGATCGCGTCACCGAACGCACGCCAGGTGATCCCCACCGCGAGGGCGACGGCCGGGTGCCGCTCGCCTCTGCACAACTCGACTGGATCGGTGAGACGCGTTACGTGATGGGGAAGCACGACAGCCTGCCGAATCTCACGGCCGTACAGGAGGACATCTGGCGTTTCCTGGCCGGCCAGCCCATGCGGCTGCCCACCGCGCCGGCGGCTGCGCTCAGTGGCCATCTGGGTGCAGGCTCCGCCCTCATGGCCTCGCGAGGGCCCCTCGGCCGCGCCCCGGACGATCCGGGCTACCTGAACTTTGCCGCTCCCACCTCTGACCGGCTGGCCG
This sequence comes from Kitasatospora kazusensis, assembly GCF_039529945.1. Classification (NCBI taxonomy): domain Bacteria; kingdom Bacillati; phylum Actinomycetota; class Actinomycetes; order Kitasatosporales; family Streptomycetaceae; genus Kitasatospora; species Kitasatospora kazusensis. The sequence goes on from NZ_BAAANT010000006.1 coordinate 61,667, forward strand.
AACTGGAGACCGCGCTCGGCTCGGGCTTCCTTCCTGAGTTCATTCAAATCCGGTTGCTGTGAACTGTGCTGGGCCCGAAGACCATGTCGACGCAGGCTAGATCACCCATCGCCTGCGGGGATACTGAGCCATCGAGAACAAGATCAACAGCACTGTGGAGGGGTCCGGATCTTCCCCGTCGGACTTTGCACCAGGGCTCGCTTCTTGCGGATCCTGCACTGTGAAGGTCTCCGATCGATCTGCTGACGCCGCCGGAGGAAAACCTGGTCCGCCCCGCCGAGGACCACCGGACCGAATACGCCGCCGTCCACCCACGAGGCGCTCGCCCGAAACCGACCCCACGACGTCCATGCCGGCCACGCCGACCCATTCGCTCACACCATTCCCGAGCCCGGAAGCCGGCCAGTTGCTTGACGCGGGACAGAATCCCCCATCAACGATCACGCCTCTGACCAGCACGAGCACCCCAGCGCCGCCCCACACCCTTGCCGATACCCAGCTCGAAAACCAGTTCACACTGTCGGCGACGGGTGAAATGGGGTTCTGGATCACTTTTGGTACAGGTCTGACGGAGGGTCACCGTCAGACCTGCACCAAAAGTGATCCAGAACCCCAAAAGTGATCCAGCACCCGATTTCAGCCGCTGCCGACAGCAGGTGCAGACGGACCGAACTGGGCACGCGAGTTGATGGGCGTGTTCTTTGCCTTAGTAGGAGCGGGGTCAACCCACAGTGCAAGCCCGTACTCAATCATCAGGGCGCCCCGCCGTTCGTCCGAGAGACCGGACCACACTTCGGCAAGAGACCGTCCGGTGCGGTCTTCCTCCCAGTGGGGTTCGACCTGAGGGACCATCTGGAGAACCTTCCGGCGCTCTACCAGGCGGGCCATCCGTTCCCGATAGTCGTCCTCGTCATCGTCGAAGAGGCCCACGTCCCGGTCGTCACGGAGCCGCCTGATGACAGCCCGGACCTCCGACAGCTCGCGGGAGGCATCACTTCCGGGGACCCATCGCCGTTCCACCTCCGGCAAGATGCCGTAAACAACAGAGAACTGCTCTCGCACCCAGTCCGCCACCAGCTCTGCCGGAACATAGACCGACGGGCTGTGCCCCGCAGTCTCCCGACCTCTGCAGGTGAACGCCCGCAACCCCGTCCCCGAGACCCACTGCTTGAGATTTCCGCCGCATACCGAACACTTCAGGCAACCGGATAGCCAATGCGACGCGGCCGGTGCCTTACGGGGGCCCTGCTCGAGTTCGGCCAGGCACGTCTGCAGAGCGTCCCACTCATCACGGCTGAAGACCGGCTCCCAAACGAGCACGGAAAGCCCATCGTCATTCGTCTGGACTCTTCCACCGGGAAGCGGTCGATAGCCGAGCATCGTGGGTGAAGCGAGGATCCGCTTCACTGAGACTCCTCGCCACTGCGCAGCCTCCGCCTTCGCCAACCCCTTGAGTACAGCGCCACGCTGTCGGCTCGTCGGTTCCTTACGGTCGTTCAGCCGCCGGGCGCACTCCGCCATGGTCGCCCCTTCGAGAACCCAGAGCAGCACCTCCCGAAGCACCCCGACCGCGTGAGTGTCCCGCACCAGCACCCGACCCTTGCCGCTCGGATGGTCGGCCACAGTGAGGCCATAAGGGATGCGCCCGCCGTGGAAGCGGTTCTCCTCCTTGGCCTTCCGCATCGAGTCTGCGACCCGCGCCTTGATCATCTCGCGTTCCAACTCAGCGAAGACCGCGATCATCTGAGCCATCGCTCGACCGGTCGGGCCCGTCATGTCGATGGGCTCGGTCGCCGAGACCAGGGCGACTCCGTGCTTGTCCAACTCCTTGACGATCTCGGCAAAGCCCAGGAAGGACCGGGCGATCCGGTCGATCTTCCAGACCATCACCGCGTCCATCCCTGAGAGCTGTTGGAGCAGTTCCTTCATCGCGGGGCGATCCATCGGCGAGAGCGCCCCGGAGACGCCCTCGTCGACGAAGGCGCCAACCACTCGCCCGCCGCGGCGCTTCACCTCCGCCCGAGCGGCTTCGTCCTGACGCTCGATCGACGTGCTCGCCTCGGTGGCTCGCGAGAGTCGCTCGTACAACCCGTATCTGTCCAACGTTCGAACCCCCAGGCCCATGTGACTGTCAATTAGAATTGTATGTGAGGTCATACACGGGCTTGAGGTTGTTCAGGAAGCGCATGGATGGGGCTCTCTGACTGGGAGAAAGTGGCTTGCAGGAACCTCCAAGCTCCACGTCCTCGGCTCGGGAGATCTCCGGCACGGCACAGCGCGGAACAGGGTGGGGACGACTCCCGCACCACACCCGCCTACGAGCGTGCGGGGCCGGCCGGCCACACCAGCGTCTTGCCGAAGTGCCGGCCGGTCAGCTGTTCCCGCAGGACCGCGGGGAGGTCGGTAAGCGGGACCTCCCGGGTGATCATGCGCTCGACGGGCAGCAGCACGGGGGCCTGCGCCGCGAGCACCCGGACGGCGGCGGCGAAGTCGCCCGGCACCGTCCCGTAGCCACCACCCACCCGCACCGGCTTGCCGCACCAGTCGGCGGCGGCCACGAGCTCGCGGCGGCGCACCGCGTCCAGGTCGCAGTCCAGTCCGTCCAGCCGGTCGCCGGGGGCGGTGCCGCCGTACAGCTGGACCAGCCCGCCGGGTGCGACCGCCCGCAGGGCGCCGCGCAGCACCGAGGGGCGTACGAAGCTGGTCGCGATCACCACCACGTCCAGCGTGTCGGCGGGCAGCGAGTCCAGCGGCCCGGTCCGCAGGCCGAGGAGGTCGAGGAGACCGAGTCCGCGCAGGAACGAGGCCCGGTCCTCGCTGCGGTTGGCGAGCACCACCTCGACGTCCGTGGTCGCCGCGAGCCCGGCGATCAGCACGCCCGCCGTCCCCGCGCCGAGCACGCCGAGGCGCAGGCCGCGCAGCTCCCTCCCCAGGTGGCGGGAGACCGCGGCGAGGCAGTGCTGCGCACAGGCGAGCGGCTCGGCGAAGACCAGCCTGCGGGCCTCGACGCCGTGCGGGACGGCCGGCAGCGCCGCCGTGAGGCGGTCGGCCGGGCCGGTCGCCCACATCCGGGTGGCGAACGCCGTCCCGCGTCGTACCCGTACGTTCGGGTCCAGGCTGACGCGGTGTCCCGGCGGCAGCTCCGGCAGGGTGGACTCCTCGACCACTCCGACGAGTTCGTGTCCGAACTGGCTCGGGCCGTGCCGGTCGCCGACGACCTCCTTGAGGTCCGAGCGGCACACGCCGGCCACCTCGACGCGGACCCGCACAGCGTGCTCCCCCGGCGGGCGCTCGGGCGGTGTGCGCTCCAGCCTCGGACCGTCGGCTCCCAGCACCACCCTCATCCGAGGGTCTCCAGCGCCTCACCGAAGCGGTCGGCGACCAGGTGCGCGTCCGCCGGGGTGAGGACCAGCGGCGGGCGCAGCTCGATGACGTTGCCGAGGCCGTGCTCGGACACCCGGGTGAGTACGCCGTGCCGCTCCAGCGCGCGCTGGTAGGCGTGCGCCTCCTCGACCGCCTTGCCGCCGTCGGGCTTCACCAGTTCCACGCCCAGCATCAGCCCGAGCCCCCGGACCTCGCCGATGACCGGGTGGTCCTTCTGCAGGGCGCGCAGGCGGTCGACGAGGACGGCTCCGCTGGCCCGGACGTTCTCCAGGAAGCCGGGCCGCTGCACGATCTCCAGGGTCTTCACCGCTGCGGCGGCGGACAGCGTGTGACCGCCGTAGGTGAAGCTGTGCAGACTGCGGTCCCAGCCGGCCATCCGCTCCTCGGTGAGGATCGCGGCCAGCGGCAGACCGCTGCCGGTGAGTCCCTTGGAGACCGTCATCATGTGGGGCTGCACGCCGAAGTGGTCGGCCGCGAACATCTCGCCGGTACGGCCGAACGCGGTCTGGATCTCGTCGAAGATCAGGATGATCTCGCGCTCCTCGCAGAAGCGCTTCAGCTCCTGGAAGTAGCCGGGCGGCGGGACGACGTTCCCGCCGACACCGCTGACCGGCTCGATCAGCACGCACGCCACGCTGCCGGAGCCGGCGTAGGTGATGAAGTCCTCGATCCGCTCCACGCACAGCTTCCCGCAGGTCTGCGGCGTCTGCCGGTAGAAGCAGCGGTAGCAGTACGGGTCCGGTACGTGCAGCGCGCCGGGGAAGCGGTGCGGGAAGGGCGCCCGCATCCTGGTGGTGCCGTTGAAGCTCGCGGCGGCCAGCGTCTGCCCCACGTGACCGCGGAACGGCACGATCACGTCGCGCCGCCCGGTGTGGTGCTGGGCGATCTTGACGGCGCCCTCGTTGGCGGTGGAGCCGCCGCAGCTGCGCAGGTTGACCCGCGTCAGGTTGGCCGGGCTGATCTCGACCAGCTGCTGCATCACGCGGTTGGTGGGTCCGGTCTGGAACGACGAGCCGGCGAAGACCAGGTCGCCGGCCTGGGCCCGGATCGCCGCGATCACCTCCGGGTGGTTGTACCCGAGGAGCAGGTTGAACGTGCCGGACACGCAGTCCAGGTACTCACGCCCCGTGCTGTCCCAGGCGCGCACCCCCTCGCCCCGCACCAGTTCCGTGTCGCCGAGCCGGTACTGCGCGAACTGCTGCGGGTCGGCCGTGTGGTCGCCCGTCGCGGTGTTACTCATCGCGGGCCCGGTGGTCGGCGTCCAGCCCTTCGAGCTGGGCGCGCACCCAGGTCTCCAGCGTCCACGGCTCGGCCGCCGCGCGCCGCAGCTCGGCCGACCTGGCGCGCTCCGCGGGGGGTGCGGTCAGTGCCGCGACGATCGCCTCGGCCTGTTCGACCAGGTCGTACGGGTTGACGATCCGGCAGACCGGGGCGAGCAGCTCCGCCGCTCCGCACATCTCGGACACGATCACCTCGGCGTCCCGCTCGTTGACCAGCGGCGCCTCGAAGGCGCTGAGGTTCTGGCCGTCCACGGTGGAGTTGAAGATCAGCAGGTCGGCCCGGCCGAAGCAGGCGAGGGTGTGCCCGACCTCGTTGTCGCAGTGGCGGCGCACCGTGTCCGGGCCCAACTCCGCGTTGGCGTCGGCGATCGCGGCCTCCACCCGCCGCACGTACTCGGCGTTCGCCCCGACGTAGAGCCGGTTGGGATTCATCCGGACGAGCATCCGGGTGCCACGCAGGCGCTCGTCGGAGCGCACCGCGAGGACGAAGGCCCGCACCGCGCGTTCCGCGTTCTTCGTCGGGTCGGTCCGTCCGCTGTGGACGACGAGCGGGCGGTCGGCCGCCCACTCGGCGATGTCCGCCGGCAGCTGCGGGGCCGCGCCGCCGATGGTCAGCGGGCTGTAGCCGAGCGGCATGGTGCGGACCCGCGTGCGGTGGCCGTGGCGGCGTACGACGCCGTGCTCCCGGTCGATCTCGGCGCCGGGCAGCAGATCGGCCACGCAGTCCAGGAAGTTGCGCGTCCAGCGGTCCGCGAAGAAGCCGACCGTGGTGGCGGCGAGCATCCCCTCCAGCAGGCCGACCCGCATCGGCTTCGGCAGGATCCGCCAGTAGTCGGGCGAGGGCCACGGGATGTGCACGAAGAGCAGGATCGGCGCGTCGGGGCGCTTCTCGCGCAACTTCGCCGGGACACCGACGAGTTGGTAGTCGTGCACCAGGTACACCGGCTCGGCCGCGTCGGCGGAGCTGCGCAGCAGCGCGTCCGCGAAGTCGCCGGTGAACTCCGCGAAGTGCTCCAGCGCCTGATAGGTCTCACCGCCGAAGGCCGGCTCCGTCCAGCGGTCCCAGCCGTAGTTGTTGGCCGCCCAGAGCAGCTGCGCGGTGAGGAAGTTCTGCACCACCTCGAAGGTCCGGCGGTCGTGGCGCAGCAGCTGGACGCGGATGTCGCGCCCGGATCTCAGGCGCAGCCGCAGTCCGTCGGGGTTCTCCCGGGCGGCCAGGTGGTCGTCGTCGGTGTCGGCGCTGGCGATCCACGACACGTCGAGCACCCCGGCCTGCTCGGCCACCACGTTGCCGGTGCCGCCGGGTGCCAGCCACGGTCGCAGCCTGCCGGTGTCCGGGTCGGGCGCGTAGCTGACGGCGGCTCGCTTGCTGGCCAGGAACAGCTGGCGGTCGGTCACGTCGGGTCCTCTCCTGAGGCGATGAGCTCGGTGCTTGCCTTGAGGACGTCCATCGGGGCGAGGTCCTCCAGTTCGGGGATGCCTGCGGCGCGCTCGCTGTGCAGGCAGGCGTTGCGCGGGCGGCAGGCGTAGGCGGTGCTGCGCTGCGGCGCGGGGCTCACCAGGCCGGGGTCGACGCCGTAGCCCTTGGCGATGTGCCTGGCCCAGGCGACCCGGCTCAGCCTGCGCGGGCCGCCGAGGTGCACGACGCCGTGGTGGCCGGAGGCCAGCAGGGCGGCCGTCCACGCCGCGACGTCGTCCACCAGGACGGGGCTGTTCCAGTGGTCGTGGGGCACGGCCACCGGTTCGGCCCGGCGCAGCCTCAGCGCGCAGCTGGTGAAGAAGTTCGGCCGCAGGCCGGCCCGGTCCCAGCCGTAGACCAGGCTCACCCGCAGCGCGAGGGCGTTGCCGGTGGCCAGCAGGGTCTCCTCGGCGGCGAGTTTGGCCCGGCCGTACGCGTTGGCGGGTTCGGTGGGCTCGGACTCGGCGCAGCTGTCCTTGACGCCGGGGAAGACGTTGTCGGTGGAGACCAGCAGGGCCCGGCGGCCTTCCAGGGCTTCCGCCAGGTGCGTCGCGCCGCCTTGGTGCACGGCGGCGGCCCGCTCGGGGTTGGCCTCGCACCAGGTGATGTCGGAGGGGCCGTGCGCGACGACGAACGCGTCCGGGCGGGCCAGCCGGACCAGGGCGTGGACGGAGCGGCGCTCGCCCACGTCGACGGGCAGCCAGTCGAGGCCCCGGCTCTCCGGGGTGGCCGGTCTGCGCCGTGAGCTGAGGATCGCGGTGTGCCCCAGCTCGGTCAGCCGCCGGCCGACATGGCCCGCGAGGTAGCCCGCGCCGACCACCAGGACGCGAAGCTGCCCGGTCATGCCGTCTCCCGGTCCGACGGCGGTGTCCGGGCCACCCCGCCCGTACGGACCGACAGGCGCTGGACGACCTGGCCGCCCGCCGCCACGAGGACTCCGCCGAGGGCGACGATGCCGAGCGCGGCCGACAGGCCCAGCGCGCCGGCGAGGGCTCCGACCAGCGGCGGGCTGCCCAGGAAGCCGGCGTAGGACACCGTGGTCACGGTCGAGATCACCTCGGAACGGCGGTCCGGGCCGACCGCGCGGCCCACCGCACCCAGCAGGGTCGGCACCACCGGCGCCAGCCCCACGCCGGCGAGCGCGAACCCGGCCAGCGTCCACGCGGGGTTCCAGCCCGCCGCCGCCACCGCGAGCCCCGCTCCGCCGAGGATTCCGCCGAGCGTGACCAGCAGGCGGTCACCGACCTGCGAGCCCCGCCACTGGGCGAGCATCCGGCCCGCCGACAGCCCCGCCATGTACGCCGCCGGGCCGCAACTGGCGAGGAACGGGCCCGCGCCGAGCTGCTGCCGCAGGTGGATCGCACCCCACTGCTCCACGCTGTTCTCCATCAGCAGGGCCATGGCACCCACCGCCCCGACCAGCAGGAAGGGGCCCGCGATCCGGCGCGGCCCGGTGCCTTCGGCGGCCGGAGCCTGCTCCTGCCAGCCGTGCGGGTCGATCGCGAGGACGGCGCTCAGGGCGACCAGCGCCGCGATCACGGTCAGCGCCTGGGCCGGGGACGCGCCGAAGTCCAGGGCCGCACCGACGGCGGGCGCGGCGAGCACCATCGCCAGCGGGGTCGCCGCGTGCACCTTGTTGAACAGCCGGACACCGTCCCTGGCCTCGTGCGCCGCGATGGTCGCGTTGAGCCCGACCTCGATGGCCCCGCTGGACACGCCGACCAGCAGCAGCGCGGCGGCGAAGGCCGGCGCCGAAGGCGCGAGGCCCACCAGCAGGGCACCGAGGGCGAAGACCGCCGTGACCACCGGCAGCGTGTGCTGGGCCAGCCGCCGCATCAGCCGTCCGGTGAGCAGCATGGCCGGGACGGCCGCGACGGGCACCGCGAACAGCGCCAGCCCGAGCTGCTGGTCGGTCAGCGAGAGATCCGCCTTGAGTCCGGGGATCAGGGCGGCCCAGCCGCCCCAGAAGAGGCCCCAGCTGACCGCCACGGCCAGCAGTCCGAATACGCCTGGGGCGCGGCCCCCGCGCGCTTGCCCGGTCATCCGCTGGACCCGCCCTCCGGTTGCTTCGACGGCCGCTTCTCCGACCGCTTCTCCGGTTGCTTCTCCGGTTGCGCGACCGACGACGGTCGACGCAGAGTGACCGTGGAGGTACTCCACGGTGAGATACTGGGCGATCGACGCCGGTGGCAGCAACACCACGGCACTGCTCGACGACGGCACCCGGCTGCGCCGGGGGTCGGTGAACCCCGCCTCGGTCGGGGCACCGGCCGCCCGGCAGGAACTGCTGGGCCTGCTGAGCGAGCTGGCGGCGCACCTGGATGACGAGCCGGCCACCGGCTGGTTGGCGACCGCGGCCGTGGCCGCCCACGCACCGCAGCTCGAACTCGACCGCATCACCCGGCTGGCCGACCGGGCCGGGATCACCGGGACGGTGGTGATCTCCCGGGACGTCCTGCCGCTGCTGCTCGCTCCCCCGCTCGGCGGCCGGGGCGTGGCCGTGGTGTGCGGGACCGGCTCGGGCTTCCTCGCCGGCGACGGACACGGCCCGCCCAGCTCCGTCGGCGGCTGCGAGTACCTCGGCAGCGACGAGGGCAGCGCGTTCGCCCTCGGGGCGGCCGGGTTGCGGGCGGCCGTCCAGGGCGCCGACGGCCGCGGGGAGCCCACGGCGCTCGGCCCGGCGCTCGCCGAGTACGCGGACGCCCCGGTACGGGAGCTGGCGCGCAGGCTCGCCGCGCAGCCGTTCCCCAAGGCCGCGGTGGCCGCCCTGTCACCCGTGGTCTGCCGCTGCTGGCTCGACGGCGACGCGGTGGCGGGCCGGGTCGTCGCCGAGGCGCTGGACCACCTCGTCGGCGGGGTGCGGGCGGCCCGGGACACGGCGGGACTGACCGGGAGCTGGTCGGCGACGCTCGCCGGGGGCGTCTTCCGGGGCTGCCCGGAGTTCGCCACGGCGCTGCGCGGCAGGATCGTCGGCGAACTGGGGGCCGACACCCCGCCGACGGTCGCCGAGGATCCGCCCGCTCTGGTGCTGGCCGCACTGCGCGAGCACCCGGACGGCCTGCCGCAGGCCCTGGCGGGGCGGTGGGCCTGGAGCAGAACCCTGGACCCTCGGGCCCGGGACCCTCGGGCGCCGCACGCACGGACCCGCGAGGCTCGCAAGCCTCGACGAGGAGCAGCCTGATGGCCCGGGGACCGATCCGGCTGGGCCTGTGCCTGGCGGCATTCGCGCCCGTCGGCCTCGACGGTGCGCTGCGCGCCGCCGCCCGGGCGGGGGTGGACGTCGTCGACCTGCCGACCGACAGCACCTTCGGGCTGGTCGAGGCCGCCCGACTGGACGACCCCGGCCACCACCGCGAGCTGCGCGCGCGCCTGGCCGCCGCGCGGGTGGAGGTGGGCTGCGTCAGCAACAGCCGGGACACCCAGCTGGTACTCGGGCCGCACGGACCGCACACCGATCCGGTGCTGGCCGGTCCGGCGGAGGCCAAGCGGGCGTACGGGCTGCGCGCCGCCCTGGGGACGGTCCGGCTGGCGGCGGGCATCGGCGCCCCGCAGGCACGGCTGATGCTCGGCGTTCCCGATCACGGGCGCTGGCTGTCCTGGTGGGGCAGCGACGTCAGCTGGCAGGACAACATCGACGCCTGGGTGCTCGCCGCGGCGCCGGTCCTGGAGCTGGCGGCCGGGCTGGGCGTGCGGGTGGTGGTGGAACCGCACCCCAAGCAGGTGGTCTACGACCCGGCCAGCGCCAGGTCCCTGCTGGCGGCCGCCGACGCGGTGGGGCTCTGCGTGGACCCGGCGAACCTCGCCGCGATCGGCCACGATCCGGTCGCGGCGGTGCGCGGCTGGGGCGAGGCGCTGGCCGCCGTGCACGCCAAGGACCTCCAGCACCTCCGCGAGCCGCTCGCCCCGCGCGGTGCGGGCTGGTCGCGCTACGGCCCCGGGCCGGCGGTCCGCTTCCGCGCGCTGGGCTCCGGCGAGCTGCCCTGGCCGGCCGTCGTGGCCGCGCTGCTCGACGAGGACTACCGAGGAGTGATCTACGTGGAGCACGAGGACGCCCTGTTGCCGACGGAGCAGGGGGTGGCCAACTCGCTCGCACTGCTGCGCCGGCTGCTGCCCGTCGCCGCCCCGCAGGGGAGGACGTGGTGAGCCGGCACGGGGTGCATCCGGACCGGGTGGGCCTGGACGGGGTGCGCGGCGCCCTGCTGGCGGGCGGCCGCGGCGAGCGCCTGGGACCGCTGACCTCGCGGGTGTGCAAGCCCCTCGTCCCGTACGCGGCCTCCTGCCGGCTGGTCGACTTCAGCCTGGCGAACGCCGTCCGCTCGGGCCTTCCCGAGCTGGTGCTGCTCTCCCTGCACCGGGAGTCCGACCTCGTGCGCCATCTGCTGACGCACTGGGACGACCACCCCGGTACCCGGCTCCACTTCGGCCCGCACGAGGAACTGCTCCGGGCCGACGGCGGGCTGAGGCCCGGCCGGACGCTGCCGGACCGCCCCGCCGAACGCGGTACGGCGGACGCGCTGCTGGCGGCCGCCGAGTACCTCTTCGCTCCCGGGGCGACCGACCTGCTCGTCCAGCACGCCGACCACGTCTACCTCTTCGACTACCGGCCGATGACGGCCGCCCACCGGGCTTCGGGCGCCGACTGCACCATCGGCGTGCAGCGCATCGAGCGCAGGTACGTGAAGCTGTTCGGGATGGCCGAGGTGGACGCGGACCTGCGCGTGCGCGCACTGGTCGAGAAGCCGTCGGACCCGACCTCGGACCTGGTCTTCACCGCCTTCTGCCTGTTCCGCATCGACGCCCTGCGGCAGGTGCTCGCCGGTCTGTCCGCGCGCGGCGTCGACGGCTGGCGACACGACATCAGCCGTGACGTGCTGCCGGAGATGATCGCGCAGGGCCGCGACGTTCGGGCCTTCCCCGTCGAGGGCTACTGGGCGGACATCGGCACCGTCGACCGCTACCACGCCGAACAGCTCAGGCTGCTGGAGCAGCCGCACCCGCTGGCGCCGAGCGCTCTGCCGCGCACGCTGCCCGGGCCCTCCCCGCGTTTCGTGCCGGAGCGGCGCAGCCTGGTGGGCACCGACGTCCCGGACGGCGCGGTGGTCGAGCGGAGCGTGCTGCACCCGGGCTGCCGGATCGAGCCGGGTGCGACGGTGCTGCGCTCGGTCGTGCTGCCCGGAGCCACCGTGGCCGCGGGGGTGACCGTACGGGACGGCATCGTCCTGGCGGGCGAGCGGCTGACCGCCGATCGCACCGGACTGGCGGAGCAGCTCAGGACAGCTCACGGCCCAGCTCCTCGGCCGTGATGAACGAGGTGTGCGTCCCGGCCGTACGCACGGCGTGCGCGCCCGCCAGCGATCCCGCCCTGGTGCACACCTCCCAGCCGGCCCCGGACAGGTACGCGAAGAGGAATCCGGCCACATAGCTGTCGCCCGCGCCGTTGGTGTCCACCACGAGCTCGGGCGCCAGCGCGACCGCCGGTACGTGCCGCAGGGGCTGACCGGGCAGCTTGAGGTAGCTGCCGTCGCCGCCCGCCATCGCGATCACGGCCTTGGCCCGGCCACGGGTCAGGATGTCCTCGGCCGTCTCCTCCGTCCGGCCCCGCAGGGACCCGGTGGAGAGGAAGACCAGGTCGGCGCCGTAGGCGAAGTCGTGGCGGTACTCGTCCTTGCCGTCCCAGTTGTGCAGGTCGGTCGAGGTGGTCCGGCCGGCGTCGACCGCCTCCGCCAGCGCGTGCCGCGCCCAGTCGACGAGCGAGGCGTGCACATGGGTGGCCCGGGCGACCGCTCCGCGGTAGAGCTCCGGGTCCACCGTCATGTCCTTGGGGTGGCGGCCGTCGTAGAGCGACAGTCTGCTGCCCTGCGGGTCCACCAGGTTGACGCTGCGCCTGGTGCCGCTGGGGTGCGTCCGGTGGTCGAAGGAGAGCCCGGCCGCCGCGTAGTGGGCCAGCACCAGCTGACCCTCCGGGTCGGTACCGATCACGTCGGCGAGGTGGGTGCGCAGGCCCAGGCGGTGGCAGCCCATCGCCACGCCGTTGCCGGTGTGGCCGACGTACTGCCGGATGGGCGGGACCTTGATGGTGTCCCGCTCGGGCAGCGGGAGTCCGGGCACCCGGACGATGGTGTCCACGCCGACGCCGCCGGCCACGAACACGTCAGGCTCGGCCATCGGCTCCCCCGTTCCGGGTGTCCGACGGGTCATCAGCGCCCCTGCCCCGCCCCAGGTGTCCGTTGTCGGCGGGGGTGACGGCGTCCTCGTCGGGGGCGGCCACGAGCGAGGCGCGGATCTCCTCGTCGGACACGTCGTCGGCGATCACCGTCTCGCCGAGTTCCACGGGCAGGACGAAGTGGATCAGGCCGTCCCGGATCTTGCGGATCTTGTCCAGCGCGGCCACGGTCTCGGCCGGCCCCACCGGCACGGGGAGGTCGGCGAGCGTCGTCGGCAGCCCGACCTCGCGGAGCAGGCCGACGATCCGCCGCCGGACCGCCGGGGCGAGCAGCCCCCGCCGCCCGGCGATCCGCGACGCGCACGCCATCCCGAAGGCGACCGCCTCACCGTGCAGGACCGGGCCGTACCCGGTGACGGTCTCCACCGCGTGACCGACGGTGTGGCCGAAGTTCAACGGCCGTCGCAGGTCGTCCTCGTACGGGTCCTTCGCGATCAGCCGGCACTTGATCACGCTGGAGCCGTGCACCAGCTCGGCCGTCACCGCAGGGTCCGCGGCCAGGATGTCGGCGTGTTTCAGCTCGATCAGGCGGAACAGCTCGGGGGAGGCGATGACGCCCATCTTGATCGCCTCGGCGAGCCCGGCCCGCAAGCCGCGGACGTCCAGGGTGCGCAGATAACCGACGTTCGAGACCACCGCCTTGGGCTGGTAGAAGGCGCCGATCAGGTTCTTGGCCGTCGAATGGTCGACCGCGACCTTCCCGCCGAGCGCGGCGTCCACGTGCGCCAGCAGGGTGGTCGGCACGTTGATGTAGGGCACGCCGCGCATGTAGGCGCTGGCCACCCATCCGACGGTGTCCATCACCACGCCCCCGCCGACCGCCACCACCACGTCCCGCCGGGCCAGTTCGGTGCCGGCGAGCCAGTCGAGCAGGTCGGTCGCGGTCTTCAGGCTCTTACTGGCCTCCCCGGCCGGGAACGAGGTCATCGACACCTCCAGCCCCGCCTCGGCCAGCTGACCGGCCAACCCGCCGGCGTGCAGCACGGCGACCGAGTCGTCCGTGATCAGCGCGACCCGCCGACCGCCGATCTCCTCGTGCAACCGCTGCACGGCGCTCGGCTCGTCCCGGCAGACGTGGACCGGGTACTCGTCGCACCGGGCGGCGGACCCCATGATCGGAACGCCCGCGTCCCGGGGCAGCGTGAGCCGTTCGGACACTCTGACGTAGTCAGTCATGCTTTCACATCCCGGTGTGTTCCACGGCGGAATCAACTGGCCAATGGCCAATTCCAAGCAGCTGAGAATAACACACCGTCAGCATTTGATTCGCCGACAATCTATCTTTTTCCGGCAATTTCCAAACATGAATACTGTACGAATAATTGTCCTGCTATCGCCGCCCCACCGTGCGACGAACAAGCCGCCACCGCTCGGGCGGGCGCCGCCGGGCCGGGTCCTGGTACAGGTGTGCGGATTCGCGGCCGCGGGGAAAACGCTTGGACTCCCCGGCCGCCCGCGCGGGACACTACGTCCTTGGCCTCTCGCACACCGCCGCACGAGCACTCGGGGTTGGGATGGGATCGTCACAAACACGCCAGGGCTCGCCGGGCCGAGCCTCGGTGGCCCTCGTACTGCGTTACTACGGACGGGAGCTGACCCGGGCTCCGAGGCTGGCGCTGCCGGCCATGCTGCTGCCCGCGCTGGGCAACATCTGCATCGCCTACCTCGCGCCGCTGGTCGTCGCGAAGCTCGTCGGCCGCATCGCCGGCACCACCGGCGCCGGCATCGACACCATGCTGCCCTACGTGCTGGCCTTCGCCGGCGCCCTGCTGGCCGGGGAGACGCTGTGGCGCATCGGCCTGCACTGCCTGAACCGCCTGGAAGCGCGTGGTATCGAGCACCTGTACGTCCTCGGGATGGACGAGCTGTTCGCCAAGGACTCCGCGTTCTTCCACGACAACTTCGCCGGATCGCTGACCAAGCGGGTCCTGAGCTTCGCCTCGCGCTTCGAGGAGTTCGTGGACACGCTGACGTTCTCGGTGGTGGCCAGCTTCGTGCCGCTGCTGTTCGGATCGGTGGTGCTGTGGCAGTACCAACCCCTGCTCGTCGTCGGGCTGCTGGCGATGATCGCGCTGACGGCGGTGTGCGTGACACCCCTCGTCCGGCGCCGCCAGCGGCTGGTCGACCAGCGCGAGGCGGCGTTCGCCCTCGTGTCGGGCCACGTCGCCGACAGCCTGATGAACATGGACACCGTCCAGGCGTTCGCCGCCGAGGAGCGCGAGGCCGCCGAACACCGCTCCCGCGTCGCGCGGTCGCGTCGGCTGTCGCTGCGCTCCTGGGACTACAGCAACCTGCGCATCGACACGCTGGTCGCGCCGATGTCCGTGCTGACGAACGCGCTGGGCCTGCTGCTCGCGGTCACGCTCGGCGGGGGCAGGCACGGCGTGGAGGAGGTGATCGTCGCCTTCACGTACTACAGCAGCGCGACGCGGGTCATGTTCGAGTTCAACCAGATCTACCGCCGGCTGGAGAGCTCGATGACGGAGGCCGCGCAGTTCACCGAGCTGCTGCTGACGCCGCCGACCGTGCTGGACCCGCCCTCGCCGGAGCCCCTGCGGCTGCAGGCCGCCGACGTCCGCTTCGAACAGGTGACCTTCGCCCACGCCGGCGCCGGGCCGATCTTCGAGGGCCTCGACCTGGCCGTGCCCAGCGGGGCGAAGATCGGCCTGGTCGGCCGGTCCGGCGGGGGCAAGACCACGCTCACCCGGCTGCTGCTGCGGATGACGGACGTCGACGCCGGGCGGATCCTGATCGGGGGCCAGGACATCAGCCGGCTGCGCCAGGCCGACCTGCGCGGTCAGATCGCCTACGTGCCGCAGGACCCGGCGATGTTCCACCGCACGCTGCGCGAGAACATCGCCTTCGCCCGGCCGGACGCCACCGACGCCGAGATCCGCCGCGCGTCCGAGGCCGCGCACGTCACCGAGTTCGCCGACGCACTGCCGGACGGCTTCGACACCATGGTCGGCGAACGCGGCGTCAAACTCTCCGGCGGACAGCGCCAACGGGTCGCCCTCGCCCGGGCGATCCTGCGCGACGCACCCATCCTGCTGCTGGACGAGGCGACCAGCGCCCTGGACTCGGAGAGCGAGATCCTGGTCCAGCAGGCCCTGTGGCGGCTCATGGAGGGGCGCACCGCCCTGGTCGTGGCGCACCGGCTGAGCACCGTCGCCAAGATGGACCGGCTCGTCGTCCTGGACCGCGGCCGGATCCTCGAACAGGGCACCCACCACGAGCTGCTCGCCGCGGACGGCGCCTACGCCAAGCTGTGGCAGCACCAGTCGGGCGGCTTCCTGGACGACACCGCCGGCGGCGCGGGGGGCACCGGGGGCGCCGTCGGCTCCGCGCCCACGGCTGCCGGGGCCTCGGTCGGCGAGGCCGGCAGCCGGTAGCCGGTAGCCGGCAGCCGGATGCGGGTCAGCGGTGCTCGGGGTTCTCGAAGTCGAAGCGGCAGCCGGCGTCCCATGCGGAGCGCTGGTTACCGTGGGCGGGGATGCCACCGGCGTCCTTGAGCATCCGGGCGAAATGGAGGAGGTTCCAGGTCATGAAGGTCGCGTTGCGGTTGGTGAACTCGTTCTCCGGTCCGCCGGACCCCTCGTCCAGGTACGACGGACCGGGGCCGGCCTCGCCGATCCAGCCCGCGTCGGCCTGCGGCGGGATCGTGTAGCCCAGGTGCTGCAGGCTGTAGAGGACGTTCATCGCGCAGTGCTTGACGCCGTCCTCGTTGCCGGTGATCAGGCAACCGCCGGCCCGGCCGTAGTACGCGTACTGGCCGGCCTCGTTGAGCAGTGAGGAGCAGGCGTAGAGGCGTTCGATGACCTTCTTCATGACTGAGGAGTTGTCGCCCAGCCAGATCGGTCCCGCGAGGACGAGGATGTCGGCGGCCATCACCTGGCTGTAGAGGACCGGCCACTCGTCGGTCTCCCAGCCGTGCTCGGTCATGTCGGGCCAGACACCGGTGGCGATGTCGTGGTCGACGGCTCGGATGACGTCGACCACGACGCCCTGGCGCTCCATGATCCCGGTGCTGACGTCGATCAACCCCTGGGTGTGACTGCGTTCCGGCGAGCGCTTGAGCGTGCAGTTGATCACCAGGGCGCGAAGATCACGGTAGGACGTGGCGGCGGCGGTCATCGATGCTTCCCCTTGCGGACGAGGTGGGTGGTCGGCCGGTGGAGCCCGGCGGGGCTGCCGACGTCAACAGCACTCCCGCTCGGTCCGGCCGGACATGCCGTCCACTGTCCCGCCTCGTTGGACGAGAGGACCGGTCGCCGCGCCAACGACGGCGAAGTCGGTAGTCCGATCACCCGCATGGCCACGCCTGCGACGCGCAGGCCGTGACCGTGTTCACGAGGCGCTGACCCCGAACTCAGTAGGTCTGCCAGGCCACCGAGAAGTCCTTGCCGTCGCCGGTCAGTGCCGAGGGGATCGCCCGGGGGATGGTGGTCCCCGGGACGACCATGGTGACCTTGTCCGGCGCGAGATCCCCGATCGGCTCCCCGTTGACCCTGGCGGCCGTGAACAGGACGGAGCCGAAGTCGGTCAGCCTGTACCCGTCACCTGGCACTTCCGCGATCACCTCGGCGGTGGCCCGCATCGCGGTCGACCCGCTCGGGGGCGTCGCATAGGTGATCTCGAACCACTTCTGGGTCCAGTCTCTCAGGGCCAGCTCGAACCTGCCGTCGTCGAGGTACCGCACCTGGGCCTGCATCTCATCGCCGGGCATGACCGGGTCGTTGTACACGACGGGGTCGGCCGGGTACATCTCGTACCAGGGGTAGTACTCCGGCGTGCCGACGGGATTGCAGTTCACCGAGGTGCCGGTCTGCTCGACGGTCTTGGTACCGGCACCGTCCAGGCCGACCCAGAAGTCCGAGAACGTGACCGTGTTGCTGTTGCAGGTCGCCTCGGGCACGGTCCACCGCGCTGCGACGACGGAGAACTGGTTCTGCGCGCCGCGTACCCAGTAGCCGGACCAGTTTGCGCTGGTCTGGTTCACCACGGCCTGGGCCGGTTCGTGGTGCCGGCGGTGGCCCGGCGCGGCCGAGGCGGGCGGGGCGGCCCCGAGCACCGTCAGCAGCGCGGCGGCGGTGACCAGGGCGAGGTGGCGTGACAGGCGCAATGCGGTCTCCCGGCGATGACGGCGATGACGGCGATGGGCTGACACCGGCTCAGGCTTCCCCGAGCGGCGAGGACAGGTGTCTCAGTTGCAGCAGCGGACGTTGGAGTGACGTGTCGACGGACGAGTACAGGCTGAGCCGGAACGCCCAGGCCCCGCCCGCCGGCTCCGGGTCTTCGCGATCGATCCAGTCGACCAGCACCTCGGTCAGCCCCCGGACAGTGCTGCTCCGGTCATAGGCGCCCACGGTGGACTGGACCACCGGCAGCAGGGCCGACACCGGCGGGTCGGCGGCCACCAGGGTGTAGGCGTAGCACGCGCCGATCGCGATGGTCCGCCCGGTCTCGTCGCCGTCGAACACGGCGCTCAGCAGCGGCTCCAGCGGGTTGTCCAGCGGCGGTGCCCAGGCGCCGATCGCGATGGCGTTGGTGACGTCGATGAACGGCACCACCGCCTGGCTGCCGCCGGTCTCCGGGGTGCGGTAGACGAAGTCCTCGGCGGTCTCCGGCCAGTCCGCGCCGAGCAGCCGCGCGTTGCGGGTGACCCGGGTCGTGCCCGAGGCGTTCTGGTGCGAGGCGACGTGCACGGGCGGGAAGGTCAGCTCGAAGGTGAGCAGGGTGAACGCCGCGACCCTCGGCGGCTCGGTGGGGAAGGCGTAGCGGCGGGCGGGCGCCTCCGGATCGAAGGCCTCGGGCCTCAGCTCGTGGCGTTCGCCGGTAGCGGTGATGCAGACGATCTGCTCCGGCCAGCCCACTTCACCCGGCCCGGCTTCGACCGTGCGGGTCAGCGTGAGGGTGCGGTACCGGTCCTGCTCGACCGTCAGGCCGAGCTGGTACAGGTAGGTCTCCAGCTGGGGAGCGCCCGCCGGCACCGGCTCGGGGACCGCCAGGGCGGCCGGCGGCTTCCAGTGCCGCAGCCAGGCGGCGGCGACACCGGCGGCGAGCTCCTGGTAGGTGCCGAGGGCGTTGGTCAGCGCCTCCGGGTCGGCGCGCTCCCGGTCGGCCAGCCCGGCCAGCAGGCCGAGCAGCGGGGTCGAGACGGCGGTGTAGCGGGCCATGGCGGCGAACAGGTCGTCGACGACGGTGGCCATGGGCCGGCCGGCCGCCCTGTTGTAGGTGACGCGCAGTTCGACGGTGTCCTGCTCGGCGGACTGGTGCTGCACGGCGCACCGGTAGCGCCAGTGCAGCACCTGCTCCAGCACCGTGGTGGAGTTCTCCGTCAGCGCCCGCTGGTCGAGCAGGATCGGCGTCGGCGGGTAGGCCCGCAGCGGGATCGGCACGCGGGGCGAGCCGAGGTCGAAGCGCAGGGCGTCCGGTGAGCCGGAGCCGAGCTCGGTGACGAAGGTGAGCCAGTCGGAGCGCTCGTAGCCCGTGACCTCCGGCACGATGTCGAACTCCAGCTCGACGCCGGAGTAGTCCAGGGTGAAGTCGAGCGCGGCGTGCGCGGCCACGTCGGGGACGGTCAGCAGGAAGGTGATCTGCGAGTCACCGTCGGCGAGGGCGACCTTGCCGCTCGACAGCGTCGCGGTCCGCGGCCCGTCGAGGTAGTCGGCCACCGGATTGCCGGAGAGCCGCGCGTACGTGCCGGGCGGGACTTCGGCGGTGGTGTCGTACTGCAGCACGGCCGAGGTCGCGTAACCCCGGGTCAGCGAGACCAGCAGCTCCTGGCGCAGCCGCTCGACCGCCGCCGCGCGCCCGGGGTCCTCGGGGCCGCCCGGCGCCGCGCCGTCCAGGATGTGGTCCAGCCCCTGGGCGACGGCGTCGGCGAGCGACTTCTTGACGTCGATGATCTCGTCGAGCGTGCCCGGGGCCAGCGCGTACGCGCCCCGGACGTAGGCGGCCGACAGCAGCAGTTCGAGGTCCGCGAGGAAGCCCTGCGCCCACACCTCCAGGTCGATGCCCTGGTAGTCACCGGTCTGCTCACCCGTCAGCTCGCCGGTCGCCGGGTCGAAACCACGCGTCGTCACATGCTGGCGGGCCATCAGGGTGGTGCTCAGCGGGCGGATCGCGAAGGTGCGTGGCTGCGGGCTGCCGCCGATCTCCAGCGGGGGCTCGATGGTGACCTTCCGGATGCCCTCACCGCCGAACACCACCGCCCACACGTCGGTGCCGGCGGTCCGGCCCGGCGCCGTGGCGAGCCGCAGCGCGGGCACGGCCTCCTGGACCTGCTCGGCGAAGGCCTTGAGGGTGAGCGCGCCGTCCTGCGCGGGGTCGGCGCCCCGGTCGGCGGGCACGGCGGTGCTCGCGCGGGTGGCGGTGGCGGCCGGCGCGGGGTCGACCAGCGACGGTTCGCGGGCGAGCTCCAGCGCCACCGTGAGCGGGAAGATCAAGTCGGGGAACGACCAGGCCGGCTCGCCGAGCCGGGCGGTCAGCCGGGCGGTGGCGGGCGGGACGACCACCCGGGTGCCGGCCCGCAGGAAGGCGGTGGCGGGGTTGGCCTCGGCCACGGCGGCCACGCCGGTCACCACGCCGCGCCGCCGCAGCCGCTCGATCAGCGCGGTGAGCGTGTCGCGTGGCGCGACGGTCTCGACCGCCACCCTGCCGTTGCGGTCGGCCGGCCCGGCCTTGAGCACCTGACCGGGCACCAGCAGCCCGGGCGTACCGGCGTTGGCGGCCAGCAGGGCGGTCGCGCCGACGCCGAACGCCGAGGCGGCCTGCTCCGGCGTCAGCCCGCTGCCGGGCGCCCCGGCGAGCAGCCCGGGCGGGCAGACCAGCAGGGCGCCGACGGCCAGTACATCGGTGCGCGGGCCGATCGCGGCCGCGAGCGCGGACAACTCCACGGCCGGGTCGAACAGCTCGCAGGCCTCGGCGAACGAGACCGGCGCGGTGGTGGTCACCTCCTGCTCCCCGACCCTGATCCGGACCCCGGCGCCGATCGTCGCCGGCATCCGGTCGTTGACCTCGACCAGGTCGGCGCCGGGGAAGTGCCCGGCGATGCCGTCCGGCGAGTCGCCGGTACGGACGGTGTACGGCACCCGCAGCGCGGCGGGGTCGGCGGGCCAGGCCCACGTGCCCGGCACCACCGGCGGCGAGGCGACGGCGAGGCGGACCGAGCCGTTGTGCCGCAGCAGGGTACCGGGGGTGGTCCCGTGCTCGGCCGCGAACGCCGCGAGGGTCTCCCCCTGCGGCACCGGGGTCGAAACGGCGGTGAGGTAGACCGGGGTGCCCGGGGTGAAGAGGTCGACGGTGGTGGTGTTCCACGGCGCAAGGTCCTCGGGGCTCAGCCCGGCCTTGTTGCGCAGCAGCGTGTCGCCGTTCTGCACCAGGTAGCCGGTGACCTGGAGCCGCGCACCCGCCCGGAACAGGCCGGTGGTCTGCGCATTCAGCGACACCACCTGCGCCGCGTCCAACGGCAGGTACTTCCGGGCCACCTCGCGCAGGGTGGCGTCCTCGGGAACGTCCCGCCCGACCTCGATCTCGACGCCGTTGCAGACGAAGACGAAGCCGGGCGCCAACAGCGCGGCGGCCCCCTGGTTGGCCGTCACCAGACTGGTGACCGAGCAGCCCTGGTCGGCCGCCAGCTTCGCGGCGGTCGGGCGGTCGGCCGGTACCGTCACCTCGCGCGCCGGGACGGTGAGCTCGACGGCCGGGTTCAGCGGCAGGACGGTGTTGTCCTCGTCGAGCAGCACCTGCTCCGGGTCGGCGATCCCCTCGCCGATCCCCTTCACGGTGTCCTGGTTGCGGAAGGCGGCGATCACCGGCACCGCGAGCTGCCCGGTGTCGAGGATCCCGGTGATCGGCGCGTCCGCGTTGGCGGCGCCGAGCTCGTCGTAGCCGACGCCGTAGCTGGTGCAGAGCTCGTCCAGCGTCACGACGCCCTCGGCGGGGGCGGAGCCGATGGCCGCGAGCGAGCCGAGCAGCGCGTGGGCGCCGGTCACGTAGCGGCGCAGCACCGCGACGTCGACGGCGAGCGGGGTGGGCTCCGCCCCCGGCTGCTGCTGCAGCGAGGTGCGCAGCGCCGCGTGCACGTCGGGCCTGCTGACCTGGTAGTAGACGGGCACCAGCTTCGCGAGGTCGCGGACCGCCGCCGCGGCGGCGGACAGGCCGGGGGCGTCGGCGGCGGGCTGGTAGGCGACGGTCTGCAGGTCGACGGCGACGGTCAGGTCCGCCTGGCGGCCTGCCGGTTCGAGGGTGTAGCGCAGGGTGGTGGCGGGCCAGCCGCCGACGCCGATCACCGGGTCGGTGTACCTGACCGGCAGCGGGAGCCGCGCCGGGCTGCCGGAACGGTTGCCGAACACGTCCTGGAACCGCACCGAGACCTGGCTGTACGCGCCTTCGGCGATGCCCGCGTACGGGTCGAGCCCGGGCGGCGGGGCGGTGGGGACGGCCGGGCGGCGCTCCAGGGCGAACCGGCTGATGTCGAGGACCCGGGTGAGGTCCCAGATCTTCTCGTCCTCCTCACGTGCCGTCAGCAGCCCCAGCTCGTCGGTGCCGTCGGCCGGCTTCGGCGAGACGGCCCGGCCCTCCGCGCTGGCCCGGAAGCCCGGTGTCGCGTCCAGCTGGAAGCCGAGCAGCCCGTAGAGCCGGCGCAGCAGGCCCTGCTTGCTGCCGTCCTCGCCCGGGTTGGCGAACCGTGCGGAGAATCCGAGCTGCCCGGGGTCGACCGAGGCGACCGGGCGCAGCTCGGGCGGGTCGACGGCGCGGGCGGTGAGCGCGACCGAGGCCGGGTCCACGCCGTCGCCGACCACGGCGAGGTTGGTGAAGGCGTAGAGGTGCCGGTCCGGCTGGGGGCCGCTGCTCTGCGAGGGGAGCTGGATCAGCAGCGAGAACCGGGCCAGCCCGTCCTGGTCGAAGATCGCGTCGGACACCTCGCCGCGGTACTGCATCCAGTAGCCGCCCCCGCCGACCACGCTGCACTCCCACAGCAGCGTGAGGAACCGCCCGGTGTCGGCGATGGCCGCGTAGTGCCGCCCGGCCGTGGCGCTCGCGGCCGAAGAGCCGCTGCTGGTCTCGGTGGAGAGGTTGGTCTGGACGATGAAGGTGGCCTCGGGGTCCAGCGGGTTGGAGGTGAGGCCCTGGGTCAGGCCGGGGGCCGGCGGGAGCTGCCAGAGCAGGGTGAGCAGCGGCTGCTCGCCGTCCGGCGGGGCCGGGTAGTCACCGGTGGCCGGCTTGCCGGGGACGGCGCGCAGGTAGTCCAGCAGCTCGGCGATCCGCTGCCGGTCGGCGGTGTCGGCGCCGAGCACCTCGACCGTGCCGGCCAGGCCGGGGATCTTCCGGACGGCGAAGGAGACCAGGGTCGCCCAGGCGTAGCTGCCGAGTTCGGGGTAGCTCGCACCGATGCCGGCCTGCGGGACGGTCTGCTCCAGCAGGTACGCGGAGGCGCTGCGGTCGATTCCCGCGAGGGCGGTCAGCTCGGCGGGCAGCGGCCAGAGCGAGGGCAGGGTGGAGGGCGTGCCGGGCAGCTGGACGGTGGTGGTGGTCTGCCAGGGGATCACCTGGCTGACGGAGTGCCGGGTACCGACCAGGTGCGAGAGCGGCAGCGGCGCGAGCGGGGTCTGCACCTCGGGCAGCAGCTCGGTCGCGGGGTAGTACGTGCGCAGGTCCTCGCCGGTGATCGAGAGGACGGCCCGGTCGGCCAGGGCCGTACCGACCTCGATCCGGCCGTCGACCACGGCCGCGTCGGCGAAGGTCAGCCAGCCGGCGGCCTGGGACTTGTCCACGGTGAAGGTCACCACCGGGTCCGCCGAGTCCTCCGGGGGCGGCGGTCCGACCACCTGCTGGCCGATCAGCTGGTAGCAGCCGGTCATCGCGCCGGTGGCGTGGTAGACGCCGTCCTCCTCGACCGGCGCGGGCAGCCGCAGCCCGCCGAGCATGAACCTGGACACCTGACCGCTCGCGCTCGCGACGCCGGGGCCGTCGTGCAGCGCGGCCAGGAGGTCTTCCACCGTGATCGCGGGTACGTCGGGGACGGTGAGCGGGTCCTCGCTCTCGGCGAGCACGCCCGGGTCATCGGCGATCCGCCCGGCGAGGTCCTCCAGGCCGAGACCGTACTGCTGAGCCAGCGTCAGCAGGGTCAGGCCCGCACCGGTGGTGCCGCGCGCGTCCGGCACCTCGACGGTGACCAGCGGGACGAGCGCCTCCGCCGGGGCGAGGTAGCGGTCGAAGCGGGCCTGGTCGGCCGCCAGCAGCAGCCGCGCCTGGAGCAGGCGGAGGGTGTCGTTGGGCGCGACCACGGCGGCGGCACCGGCGGGCAGCCGCACCCCGGCCGGGCCGGCCTGCTGGTTGGCCTCGCGCACGGCTTCGCGCCAGGCGGCATAGGGGGTGCCGGGGACGACGTTCTGGAGCAGCGCGAAGTAGGCGGCGACGTCGAGCACGGTGTCACCGGGCAGCATGGTCCAGCGGACGGTGTCGGGGCTCTGGTAGCCGGCCGGCACCAGGAGCGAGGCAGGCAGCGCCTCGCCCGGGTTGAGCCGGTCGATCGCCGCCTGGTACCAGTCGGCGAGCGGCACCTCGGCGGCCACGGTGAGTCCGAGCCGGACGTAGAAGACCGCCGCCGTCTCGTCCACCGTGAGCCCGGCGTGCACGAAGTCGGGCAGCGGCACGGTGGCCCCGGCGCGCAGCAGCGGGGTGGTGTCCCGCAGGTGGTCGAGCAGGGTGGCCCGGTCGACGCCGTACGCGGTGGCCAGCCCGCCCAGGGTCTGCCGCTCGGTGAGCTGGACCGCCAGCGTGCCGAGCGTGATCGGGGTGCCCTCGGCCACCGGCCGGCCGGGGTTGGCGGTGGCGATCGCCGCCGGGGTGACCGGGGAGGCGAAGCCGTCGCCGATCGACTTCAGCGAGTCGGTCCGGCGCACCTGGTGGGGGTAGGCGGTGAGCAGGTTCACGGCTTCCTGTGCCATCGCCCGGGCGACCATCCGGAAGTAGTCGCGCAGCACGAAGGTCGCCATCGACTCGCTGGGCTCGGCCACCAGCGGCCGGGCGCCGGTGGCGGGCCCGTCCTGCGGCGGGACGGGGTCGAGATCGGCGAAGTAGGCGGCCGCCTCCTGCTCGTAGGTCGCGTCGATCTGCTGGTGGCGCGCGAAGTCGCGCTCCAGCTCGGTCGGGTCGGGCAGGCCGGTGGCCACCCACTTCAGCACCGGGATCATCGGGAAGGGGGTGCCCGGGACGTCCGGCGGCTCCCCGGCCGCCGTGCCGCTGATCACCAGGTGCAGGTTGTTGGCCAGGAAGCCCTTGATGTTCTTCCAGCTGAAGCCCGAGTCACCGGCCTCCGGCATGGCCAACTGCTCGACCAGGTCCTTCAGTTCGGCGAGCGTGACGGTCGTGCCGGTGACCCCGAGCGCGTTCAGCGACCAGAGCAGCAGGCCCTCGGCCAGCTGGCCGAAGGAGGTGTCGGCGGGCGTGGCCGCACGCGGGTGGCGGGACACGTCGGGCCGCAGGCTCTCGGCGATGGTGGCGGCCTCGACCGGCACGGCGTTGTCGGTGACCAGCATGACGACCAGCCGGTAGTCCGGCTGCTCCTCGGCAGCGGGCTGCTCGCCGGTCCAGGAGACCGGCACGCCCGCGACGGTGTAGGCGGGGACCAGGCTGAGGTAGGACGTCTTCACCTGCCCGCCGGGGAAGACGTGCGCGTCCGGGTCGAAGTGCAGCCGGTAGCCCAGCAGTTCCGGCCCCGGGCCGGCCAGGGCGCGGGCGGCCGTGCGACGGACCTCCCGCCAGGGCGGCGTGCGGTCGGTGCCGATCTCGAAGGAGGTCTGCAGGGTCAGCGAGAAGGAGAAGCGGATCCTGACGAAGAAGATCTTGATGCTGGCACTGGCGCGCACCGACAGGTTCAGGGAGATCACGGTGGCGCGGTAGGCCGCCAGTTCGACCGTGGCCATGGCGGAGATCTGCAGCTCGATGTCGACCCGGATCACCTTGAAGTCGACCGTGCCGTAGAGCCGCCCGACGATGCCGACCGTGCCCCGGCACCAGTAGTAGAGCTCGGTGCTCCGGCCGCCCTCGTCGGGGTGGAACCAGGCCAGCGCCCCCTCGAAGATCACCACCAGGTTCAGGTACAGCCCGGCCTTCAGCGGGCCGCGCTGGAAGGTGCGCCCGACTCCGATCGAGAGGCCGACGCCCAGCTCCAGCACCGGGCTGAAGGTCCCGTTGCTGATCTTCGGCACCCGGTTGGAGGTGGCGCCGTTCAGCACGCCGAAGTAGATGCCGCCCCGCCCGTTGAAGTAACCGGCTTCCAGGGCGAAGGAGTCGGTGAAGTCACCGCCGGCCGGGAAGCCGAGGTCCACCCGGAAGTTGCCGTTGGTGAAGATGTCGACCGTGATCACGCCGAGTGTCACCGAGACCACGCCGAACTGGAACTGCCGGAAGGCGTCCGGGATCTGCAGCCGGGCGTGGAACACCCCGATGTCGTCGGTGACCTTCTTGTACAGCAGCTCGACGCTGAGCCCGGCCAGCGAGCCGGCCTGCGGGCCGTTCAGCGCCAGCAGGATGCCGTAGAGGTCCGGGTCGTGCATCACCAGCTTGACCGCGACGGTGTTCATGAGCACCGCGTCGATCCCGAACAGCCACTGACTGGCCGCGTCGAAGACCATCAACGCCGGGTTGATCGGCGGCTTGCCGGTGGCCGGGTTCACCGGGCGCATCGCGGCGACCATCGAGTCCACGATCGCGGCGATGCTCTTGTCCTGCGGGAGGTTCTTCGGTGACACGTGCTGGCCCAGGCCCAGGTACCGCAGCGTGAACAGCTTCTGGCCCAGGCCCGGCGGCTGCGGCGGCGCCTGGGAGACCGGGTCCCAGCTCAGCGGCTTGGCCTTGTCGTCACCGAGCAGCCGGGCGTCGAGCACGATCGCCACCGCCGGCGTCCCGGTGGAGCGGTCGTACCTGAGCCCGACCTTCGTGATCTTGACGAACCCGAGGTCCAGGGTCAGGCCGTACTCGACCGCGACGGCCTGCTCGGTCGGGTCGATGGTGAGCACCAGGCCACTGAGGTCGATGCCGTTCAGGAAGCTCCACGGCGGGTCGAGGCGGAAGGTGGCGTTCGGGTTGGCCAGCGCCACCAGGGTGGTGAGCAGCTCGCCGAGCGTGCCGGTCAGCCGGACGGTGAGGATCTGGTGGCGCTTGGCCGCCTCCCCGGTCCAGCTGGTCGCCGCACGCAACGAGAGGCTGCCGTAAGCGACTTCGAAGGTGTAGTCCTTGCCCTGGTCGGCCACCGAGACCGAGGCGGTGATCTTGAGCTTGTTGATCGCGAAGCTTCCGGCCAGCCTGCCGGTCAGCACCGTCTGCGGATCGACCTGCCCGGTGTCCCTCAGCGCGACGGCCAACTGCTCGTCGGCGGGCGTGGTGCGCAGGCTCCGCTTGATCTGCGCCGTCAGCACCAGCTCCAGCGCCATGCCGAGCAGGCTCTCCGCCACTGCGGCCCGCAGGGTGCCGGAGGCGCTGTACGGGTTGCCGTCGGCCGTACTGAACCAGAGGCTGAGGTCCCCCAGTTCGATCTGCAGCCCGCGCACCCACTCCGGTGGCTCACTGGCCATCAGGGCGTAAACCAGCCGGGGCAGGTCCACGGTGCCGACCATGCCCGCGGTGAACTCCCAGGCACCGGTGGCCGGGCGGCTCGCCTGTGCGGTCAGCTCGATCGGGGCAGCCCCGCCGGCCGTGATCTCACCCTTGCCGAGGAGCAGGCCGGTGACCGAGCTCGCCGAGACCTTGACCTGCAGCTGCAGCCCGGTCAGCGCGAAGGAGACCAGCCCGGCCTGGACCAGCCACTCCCCGCGCACACTCAGCCCGGCCGCGAACCGCTTCTGCGTCAGCGAGGCCTGCATGCCCAGCGAGTCACAGGTCAGCTGCGGGCCGGTGATCGGTGTGCCGCCCTTGCCGAAGAAGACCTCCAGCACCTGGCCGATCGGCAGGTCGAAGGGCTCCTCGGTGAAGGCCGAGAACTCCAGCTCGGGCAGCGACAGTTGGACCGTCACGACGACGTCCGTCAGCCGGCCGGGCGCCGGCGAGACGGACTTCTGGCCGAACCGCATGGTCCCGAAGACCACGCCGGAGTAGTTCGCGACGCTGCCGTCGGCGAAGCCGAACTGCCACCGGGTGCCGACTTCGTCGATCATCAGGAAGGGCACCGGCGGGTTCCAGGGCTCCCCCGACACGATCGAGACCGAGGAGTACGACAGGGTGGGCAGCCCCAGGCCGACCGGTGGCACCAGGCCGAATCCGACGTCCCTGAGGCGGAACGCATCCAACGGCGCGATGCCGGGCGGCAGCGCGAAGTCCTTGCCCGGGGCGCCGGTCATGGTGATCAGCGCCTGGATCGCGCCCTGCAGCCCGAGCGGCGGCGCCAGGCCGACCAGCAGCGGCCACAGGTAGTCCCCGCAGGCCAGGGGGCCGCTGACGGTGACCGTCCGCACCGGTTCGGTGGGCAGTTTCACCTCGGCGTACAGCAGCGCGGCCGAGCGCCGCGCCTGCGGCTCGGGCATCGGGTACGGGTCCGGGTAGTCGGTGGTCAGCATCAGGCCGACCGCCGCGCTCTGCATCTCGCCCAGCTTCAGCTCCTGGCCCGGGGTGACGGCACGCAGCTCCAGCTCCACCGGCTTGCCGGGCGGGAAGGCCAGCGGCCCGGTGACCAGCAGGCGTTCGCCGAGGTAACTCGCGTACTCGGCCAGCAGTCTGCTCCCCGGCACCTTGTCACTGCCGAGCATCAGCAGCGTGCCCGAGAGCCGGGGCCGGGGGTCGGGCCAGGTGGTGTCGGCCGTGATCACCGGCCCGTCCAGGATCAGCGGGCCGACCACGCTCGGCCCGACCAGCAGCCCGCCCTTGCCCCCCTCTGGCAGACGCCGGCTCTGCGGCAGCTCGCCGAAGGCGCCCGCGAAGGTCCACGGCACCGCTCCCGCGACGGCGGTGAGTTCCAGCACCAGCACCACCCGGTCGGTGCCCTCCTCCGGGGCACCGGTGAGGTTCAGCTTCCAGTCGGTCTTGAGGTAGGTGGTGCTGCCGGTGAGCAGCGCGCGCTTCCGGTCGGAGGACGCGGCGCCGCCCTGGACCGGAAGACTGCCGACCCCGAGCGAGGCCAGCAGGTCATCGAGGCCGGGCAGGGGTGTGCCGGCGGAGAGG
Organism: Kitasatospora kazusensis; assembly: GCF_039529945.1. Taxonomy (NCBI): domain Bacteria; kingdom Bacillati; phylum Actinomycetota; class Actinomycetes; order Kitasatosporales; family Streptomycetaceae; genus Kitasatospora; species Kitasatospora kazusensis. The sequence continues at coordinate 90,174 of NZ_BAAANT010000006.1, forward strand.
GCTCCGCTCGCCACGGCGGCCTGGAACACGCGGTAGATCTCGTCGACTGTCACGGGGTCGCCTACTGCTCGGAATCGGTCAGTACAGAGCGCAGCCTGGACGAGATCCGGATCTGACCGAAGGTCGTCTGCTGCTGAGCGCCGTAGGTTCGGAGGGTGGTGCGGATCGCCTTCGTGGTGGTCCTGGTCTGCCACTCCCCGAAGATGTTGGCGGCGTCGGGCAGGTCGTAGCAGACGTACGTGTGCTCGACACCCTCCGCCAGATCGGCCGTGAACTTCTCCAGGACCTGCGCGACCGGACTGCCGCTGCTCACACCGGCACTGACGCAGATGCCGGTCGGGCTGACGGCCGCCGCGAAGTCCTCGACGACCTTCATCCGGTCCGCGTTCCCTCCGGTCGGGTCCATCCGGTAGTCGGTGACCAGGCTTTCCAGCGCGCTGCGGTTCGGCAGCAGCAGGGCCCGGTTCCCCGGCAGCCGCGTCTTGAGCTCCGGGATCGCGCTGATGGCCCTCATCATCGACAGGCTCAGCCGACCGGGCAGGACGACGCAGAAGATCCCGTTCTCCACGACCAGCACGGTGGTCATCACCGTGGGCCCGTCGTCCGTCGCCAGGATCCGGACGTACGTGCCGTTGTGCTCGGCGATCCAGGTCGGTGCCGTTCCGGTGCCCAGGTAGTCGCTCTGGCGCGCGCCGGCGAACTCGACCGAGTCCAAGGAGAAGTTGAGGCTCCCGACGAACCCCTTGACGGCCTCGGGCCCCTTGCCCTCCCAGTCGCTCCCCGTGACGAAGCACGCCGTCATCCGGGCATCGAGCGGTGTCAGCCGCCCGGCGAGCTCGTCGAGCAGGTTGGTGCTCCCTTCGTCCATCGCGGTGAAGACGACCAGGTTGAGCAGCTTGCGGTGCCTGGCCTCGACCTTGGCCGTGATGTAGTCCAGCGACTCCTGCGCGTACTTCGTCTCGCCACCGCAGTTGATCAGGGCCAGGAAGTCGGCGTCCTTCTTCTCGATGCCGTCGTTGTAGATCTCCACCAGACCCAGCTGCCCCTGACCGCACCACAGCAGTTTCACCACCGTCAACGGGTTCTGCGGCACGGTCATCCCCTCCGCTCGGTGCGCAGCGCCGCCCGCACCGGCGGTGGTGGCTCGCGCTTCGGGTCGTTGGCCGAGGTGTAGGCGAGGTACCAGCCGACCTTCGATGCGCCGCTCTGGTCGGGGTTGCCGAACAGCACCACGTCGTTGTTGCCGGGCGGGAAGGCCAGGCCGAGCAGCCGCAGCGCGAAGTCCCGCAGCCGCAGGGTGTAGCTGCGCGGCTGCCCGTCCTGCTCGGCGACCAGGAACTCCACCGCCCGGAACCCCATGGTGACCACTCCCTGCAGCGGAAGGTTGACCCCCAGCACCCCCTTGGCGCCCGGCAGTCCGACGCCCAGGTAGACCATCGGCCCGTCACCCGCGGCGCCCTGGCTCCAGGCCACCAGTACCCGCAGCGCCAGCGCCTTGCTGCCGGCCAGCGCGCCGAGCGATCCCAGGTCGACGGTGTAGTCCAGTCCGTACCAGGGCTGGGTGAGCACCGACTGGTCGATCGGCGCGGTGACGCTCACGTAGCCGAGGTCGGCGGGCGTCTGCGGCGCGGGCGGCGGGCCCGGGGCCAGCGCCGGGTCCGGCATCGCGATCAGGCCGTTCAGCCGGATCGGGAAGCGGCTCACCAGCGAGTCGGGGCGCGGCTTGCTGTTGGCCGGGTCGAAGGAGAGGTTGCCGTCCTTCAGCGTGAACCGGGTGGTCCCGGCCGGATCGCCGAGGTCGAAGGCCATGCCGACGGCGAGGCCGCCGAACCGCAGGTAGCCGTCGGTGCCCGCCGCGTCCACGCCCCAGCAGAACGGGTCGAAGCCGGCCGGCTCGTAGAACCGCAGGTTGCCGGCGAGCTGGAAGACGGCCTCGACCCGCGCGTTGCCGGAGGCCGGGTCCGCGCCCCTCGCGGTGACCAGCTGGGTGGAGAGCAACTCGACGCTGGACAGCACCGGCCCGGCGAGCTCGAAGGTGTTCTGCGCGGCCATCGAGAACACGTAGGTGTCGTGCTCGGCGGCGTCGCCGGGAACGCGCTGGCGCTGGAGCGCGCCGTCCAGAATGATGTTGTTCCCGTGCGCGGTCGGCTGCAGCCGGGTGGGCGCGCCGAACAGCCGGTTCACCAGCAGCTCGGCCCGGCTGGTGAAGGTGGTGACCGCCGAGTTGCGTACGCCGACGGTGAGTTGCAGCACCTGGAAGGCGAAGGCGGTGTCCTCGCTGAAGTACTGGTCCTCGGGGTTCTGGTAGTCGATCAGCCCGAACATCGCCGAGCGGTCGAAGACCAGCTGCCCGCCGTCGAGCCGGTACGGCGTGAGCGACAGCCCGACGTGGTGGGCGAGGAACCGCGCCGGGTCGATCCCGGCCGCCAGTACCTGGAGCTCGACGGGGAGCTGGTCCAGCGGGACGTCCGCCGACAGGGCCAGCACCCCGGTCCAGTCCGGGTCGTCCACCACCTGGAGGAACGGCGCGTAGGGCCCGCCCTGCTGCGGGTGGTCCGTCACCGCCTGCCGGGCGGCGTCGATCACCTCCCGGACGGCCCGCTGGGCGTCGGCCGGGTCCTGGGTGCGGGAGGAGGCCTGCGGCCAGGCCCAGGTGGAGACGTCGCCGACCAGGTCAGCGATGCTGCGTCCCAGCACGAACTTGACGATCAGGAAGGTGTCGGGCCGCCAGTTGTCCGGCGAGAGCCGGAACGACCAGCCGCCGGCCACCGGGGTGAGCTGCCCGGCGTAGCGCAGGAAAACCCGCTGCTGATCCTCCGTCATCGTCGGCCAGGCCCGCAGCAGTGCGCTGACGAACGCGTCCCGGGTGTCGTACGGGACGCCCTGCATCGCCTGCTTGACGGCCGCCAGCACGTCCCTCGGCACGCCGCCGTGATCGGCCGGGATGCCGGCGATGACGCCCAGGACGGCCTCGGTGAGCAGGTACCCGACCGAGCCGTGGCGGTTGAACTCGGACGGGTCGCCGAGCACCAGGAACAGGTTGTTGGTCTGCATCGCCTGCCGGAACGGCCCGGCGACCGTGGTGAAGCGCAGATCCGGAACGGCGGCCGGGCCGCTGTTGTGGCCGATGCCGAGCCAGTTCCAGTCGAAGTCGGGGGCCAGCCCGACGGCCAGCCCTTGCGGGGTCACGGCCACGGTCTCCGGGGCGTCGGCGAAGGCGCCGCCGGCCCCGGGCAGCAGCACCGTGCGCCGGGTGGGTGCGATCGCCAGCTGTTCGACGGCCACCGCGTCCGCCACCGCCTGCGCGGCGAGCCCGTGGAAGGGAGCCATCGGGAAGGGAGTCCGGGTCGCGGCCGCGGCCGGCACCTCCTGGTAGTCCAGCAGGCCGATCCCGTCGGCGGCCGTCGCGGCCCCGGCGCGGTAGAGCGGCGCGTCCTCCGGCTGGCTGTAGTAGGTGACCGCGTTCGCGGCCTCGACCGGTTCGATCCGCACCCAGGCGGTGGTCCCGTGGTCGGTGAGCGAGTTCCCACCGGTCCGGTCCGGGCCGAGCGGGGCGAAGGCCGGCTGCCCGGGGACGAAGGAGATCGTGCCGCCCGCTTCGGGCAGGCCCAGGTACTCCAGGCCGGAGGCACCGCAGATCACCCGCGACCCCGCCACCGCGGTCTCGACGGCGAACGGCCCGTCCGGGACGAGGTAGTAGACGGCGCTGCCCGACTCGTTACTGGCGTACGGCGCGAGGCCGAACACCAGCCGGGCCGCTCCCGTGGTGCCCGGCCCGCCGGACAGCGGGCGCAGGTCCACCCCGTGGCCGAGCACCGTGGCATAACCCGACGGCAGGGCCGGCGGCGCGGCCGCACCGGCGGCGTCCCCGAAGAAGCCCAGCGAGGTGCGCTCGGCGTCGAGCGGGCGCAGCGGGTCGATCTGCGCATGGAACTCCAGCGTGACGCCCGCCGGTTGGCGCACGACCGCGAACCGGACGGGGTTGACCAGGCCGTCCGGTGCCGGGGTGAAGAAGCGCAGGTCGGCTCCGAGCCCCTCGAACGCGTCCTGGCCGGCCGGCGCGTCGATGACGAACCGCCAGGCGCCGGTGTGCCCGGGGGCCATGCTCAGCAGCGTGGTGCCCGGCCGGGCGGGGTACTGGTCCTGGGGCGTGTTGAGCACGACGGCGGGCCGGGTGCCCGCGTCCCCGAGGACGAATCCCCGGCCCGACTCCGCCGGTGCGATCAACCCTCCGCCGGGCAGCGCGAGTTGGTAGTTCCTGAGCTCGAAGCTCGTCCCGGTCGCCTGCCACCCGCCGAGGACCGATCGGACGCCCAGCCCGGTGGTCAGCCACTGGGCCGGCGGCAGCGCCGGGTCGGCCACCCAGAGGAAGCGCGGCGCGCCCTTCGGCCCCCGGGAGGCCACCCACTCCTGCAGGTCCGTCAGGAAGCCCGCCGAGTCCGCGGCCGGCTCGCCGAGGAAGACGTACGTGCCGCCGCCGTCCAGCCAGGTCTCGCCGAGCGAGAGCCGGGCGCCGAGCACTCTGGAGGCGTAGAAGGCCGCCACCCGCTCCGCCGGGTCCGCCGGTTCCGCCGGGTCCGCCGGGTCCGCCCAGTAGAGCCGGCTGTCGCCGAAGCGGGTGAAGGTGAGCCCGGTCATCGGCCGCAGTCCGTCCCGATCTCGATCCGGTCGCCGTGCAGCAGCGGCAGGTCGAGCGCCGCCGGGTCGCGCGGCCGCCAGCCGGGGAGCACCGGCCAGTCCCCGGCCGGACCGTCGGCGGGCGCCGCCGCCGTGCGCGGCCGGCGCACCGTCACCCCGGTCAGCGGTACCCCGACGGCCGGCGGCCGGCGGCCTTCGCTCGCCAGCAGGTTGCCGAGCGTCGTCCCGACCGGCACCAGCCGGGGCGCGCCGTTGACGCCGACCCGCACCAGCGCCCGGATGACGGCGCGTCCCCGCAGGTAGGCCGCGGCGGCGCCGGTGGGCGTGCTCCGCTCCCGGACGTCCTTGGTGGCCTGGTCCAGCTTGCCGAGCTCGGCCGCCGCCAGCAGCACGACGTTGTTCTGCGGCTTGAGCGAACCCTTCTTCGCCGGGATCGCCGACTCCAGCGTGGCCGGGTAGACCAGGCGCGCGTACGGCTGTGCCAGGGGCGCCGCGAACAGGTCGAGCACTCCCCCGCTGCCGTACAGCTCCCCCTTGCTCGGCCAGGTCGGGTCGGGCACCTCGACGCCGCCCAGCACCGTCAGCCGGGCGAGGAACGCGTCCAGTCCGTTGGTCCAGGTGCCGCCGTTGTCGTAGGAGGCCACCTCGTAGTCGGCGACGCCACCGGTGACGAACCCGGAGACCGCGAGGTCCGCCTGCACACTCTGGTAGCTCTCGTACTCGGCCCGCAGCACCAGCCCCGGGCGCAGGTCGAAGTACCCCTGGTCGAAGCGCAGCCCGTAGGCGAAGTACAGCATCTCGGTGAAGGTCTGCGGGATCGAGCGGGACACCGCCTCACCCAGCGCCGCGAACCCGTACGGGGTGAGGCCGAGCGCCGCCAGCTCGGTGAGTGCCTCGCCCCACTCCGCGATCACGTCGGGCCGGGCTGCGCCGAACTCCCACACCTTGCTGCTCGCCGGAATCCGCAGCGCGTACGCGTACGGCCCGCTGTCGGCCGGAGTCAGCACGAAGTCGAGCGGCAGCTCGACGGGTCCGGTGCGCCGGGCCCGGAAGAGCTCCGGCAGACCGAGCGTCAGCTCGAACGCCTTCAACTCCGGCCCCCGCTGCGGCGCGAGGAAGGACGGGCCGATCACCAGCGTCTCGGTGTACACCGGAACGGGCACCGACGGCGCCCCGAGCGCCAGGCCGGCGAGCCCCCGGACGGTGACGGTGGCGGCGGCGTCCGCGATCTCGGCCGGCCAACTGCCGGAGCCGGCCGTGGTGTCGCCGAGCACGGTCTCCCGCCCGTCGGCCGTCAGCACCACCCGGTACCCGTCGGCCAGCGGCGAGGCGAGCTCCGCCCAGCAGACCCGCAGCGTGCTGCCGTCGTAGGCCACCCGCACGCCGCCCGGCGCGACGGTGAGCAGCACGGCGGCCTCCCCCGGCGGGCCGACGGCGACACCGGCGACACCGCGCAGCGCGACGGTGGCGGTGTTCGGGATGCCCTCCGGCAGGGTCAGCGTGAGCGGCCCGGCACCGGCCGGCTGGTCGGGCAGCTCGGTCTCGGTGCCGTCCCAGCGCAGGACGGGCCGCAGCCGGGTCAGCGCCGGTGCCTGGGGCGGTGCGTACGCCAGGGTCACGCTCCGGTCGGCGCCGAGCGCCACGGCGGTGAGCCGGGGGCCGGCGGTGACCAGGTCGAGAGCGGTCACCGGCCCCCGGGCCGGGCCGGCGACCTGGGCGACGGTGGCCCGGTCGCCGGTGAGCGGCAACCGAGCGGTCCGGCCCCGCGTCAGCTGCGTGGTCTCGCCGACGGCGGCCAGGTACGTCCCGTCGGGCGGTCCGGTCCAGGCCAGCTCGACCCGGTCGCCGTCGGCGTGGGCGAGGGTGGCCTCGGGCGCGCCCGTCGGGGCGAAGACGGGCACGGACCACGGCCCGGTCGCCGGGCCGTCGACCCCCCGGACGGCGACGGTGACCCGGCCGGGCGGCACGGCGAAGACGGCGGTACCGTCCGGCCCGACCCGCTCGGGTTCGCCCGGCACTCCGTCGGCCAGCAGCACCGCCTCGATCGGTACGCCGCCGGCCAGGTGGCCCGGGGCAGCCGTCACCACGAGGTCCGCGTCGCAGACCACGGCGGCGACCTCGGCCGTGGCGGGCACGGCGGGGGCGGTAGCGGCCGGTCCGACCGAGCGCCCGGCCTGGGCCCGGACCGAGACCTCGTAGGCCGCGCCACGCGGCCGCGGCTCGGGCACGGCGAGCGAGACACTGCCTGCGGGGGCGAGCGTCTCCCGCCGGACGGGCGCCCCGTCGCGCAGCAGCACGGCGGCATAACCGGTGGGGGTGAAGTCCGGGGGCTCCAACTCGATGACGACACTCGCGCCGCCCGAGGTCACAGCGGTGACGGTCGGCGCGCCGAGCACAAGGGCGAGCGGCGCCGAGGCCGGCCCGGAGCCGGCCACGCCGACGGCCTGCACGACCACCCGGTAGCTGCCCCGGCCGGGGATCCCGGGCCCCCACTCGACGGTGGTGGCGGGCGCGGCGACCTCGACGGCCGCCCCGAAGACCTCACCGCCCGTCAGCACGCTGACCCGGTACCCGTCCGCGCCGGGGACTGCGCTCCACGCCACCGACAGCAGACCGGCGTCGTACCCGACGGCGAGCAGTTCGGGCCGCTCGGTGGGCACCGCGAACCCCGGCCCGTACGGTCCGGTGCTCACCACGGCCGGATCGGTGCCCACCCTGGCGAGCGCGGCCGCAACGGTCGCGCCGGCCGGTGGCGGGTGCTCGACCCGGTAGCTGCCGCCGCCGGCCGGGGACGGCGGCTGTGGATCCGGCGCGGCGCCGTTCACCACGAGCTGGACCAGGAACTCGCCGGCGGACTCCCAGTGGAGCGTCAGGGTGCCCGTGGCCGGATCCGTCTCGGCCCGCTCGACCTGCACGGACTCCGTGATCACGTCCACCCGCTTCGAGGGTGTCGGATGCGGTCCACCGCCGATGTACATCTCGACCAGGGCCGTGTACCTCCGGCCGGGCAACGGGACGAACGCGATGGTCCCGCTGGTGGTCGCCTCCACCCAGTCCCGCACCAGCTCCCTGCCGTTCTCCAGCAGCACCAGCACGTACGTCACCACCGGGCTCGGCTTCTCCGGCCCGGTCCACGAGACAGCCAGGACGCCACCGTCGTAGCACACTCTGGTGATCACCGGCGCGGGCCACGGCGCCGCCTCGTCCGACCCGCCCATGGCATGCCTCCGTCCACCCGGCCGAGCTGCTCGGCCCGGGCAACGTTCTACCAGCCGTACGCACTCGAACCATCGCGTCGACCCACCCACCCGCTGTGAAACCACCCGGCTGGAGCAGCCCGGACGTCGGTGCCGTCGGCGAGGGCGAGACCGACGGCAGCCTCGGACGTGATCTCAGCGATGAGGTCGGGGGTCCGGTCACTCACCGAACGGCTCGACGTCCAGGCGGGCCGGGCGACTTGTGGGGCACGTCCGCTCAGACGTGCTCCCGCTCCGCCGCGAAGTGGCACGCCGAGTGGTGCAGCGCCTCCCCCGCCATCCCCTCGGGGTTGGCGAGCAGCGGCTCCTCCTCGCCGCACCGCGGCTGCGCCTTCCAGCATCGCGTACGGAAGCGGCAGCCGGACGGCGGGTTGGCGGGGGACGGGAGTTCGCCGGAGAGGATGATCCGGTGCCGGTCCTCCCGCCCGGTCGGGTCCGGGACGGGGACGGCGGAGAGCAGGGCCTGGGTGTAGGGGTGGGTCGGGTGCTCGTAGATCTGTTCCTCGGTGCCGATCTCGACCATCTTGCCGAGGTACATCACGCCGACCCGGTCGGAGATGTGCCGCACGATCGAGAGGTCGTGCGCGATGAAGACGTAACTGAGGTCGAACTCGCTCTGCAACTGGTCCAACAGGTTGATCACCTGGGCCTGGACCGAGACGTCCAACGCGGAGACCGGCTCGTCGCAGATGATGATCTCCGGCTTGAGCGCCAGCCCCCGGGCGATGCCGATGCGTTGGCGCTGGCCGCCGGAGAACTGGTGCGGATAGCGGTTGATGTACTCGGGGTTGAGGCCGACCACGTCCAGCAGGTCCTGGACCGCCTTGCGGCGGTTCCCCTTCGGAGCCACCTCCGGATGGATCTCGAACGGTTCGCCGACGATGTCGCCGACCGTCATCCGGGGGTTGAGCGAGGTGTAAGGGTCCTGGAAGACCAGCTGGATGTTGCGGCGCACCGCCTTGAGCGCCTTGCCGGTCAGGCCGGTGATGTCCTGGCCCTTGTAGTGCACCTGGCCGGCGGTCGCCCGCTCCAGGTTCATCAGCACCTTGGCGACGGTGGACTTCCCGCAGCCCGACTCGCCGACGATGCCGAGCGTCTCGCCCTTGTGCAGTTCGAAGGAGATCCCGTCGACCGCCTGCACCGCGCCGATCCGGCGTTTGAAGACGATGCCCTGGGTCAGCGGGAAGTGCTTGACCAGGCCGTCGACCTTCAGAATGGGCTCAGCCACGGTGGGTCTCCTTCCAGAAGTGGCAGGCACTGTGCCGGCCGGGCAGGTCGTTGCCGTCCTCGTCCGACACCTCCTGGAGCAGCGGGAGTTCGTCCCGGCATCGGCCGGTGGCCTGCTCGCAGCGCGGGTTGAACGCGCAGCCGGCGGGGATCTGCAGCAGGCTCGGCGGCAGCCCCTTGATGGCGTACAGGTCCTGGCCGCGCTGGTCGAGCCGGGGGATCGAGCGGAGCAGTCCCTTGGTGTACGGGTGTGCGGGCCGGGCGTACAGCTCGTGCACCGGGGCGGTCTCGACGATCCGTCCGGCGTACATCACGGCGATCTTGTCCGCGACGTCCGCGACCACGCCCAGGTCGTGGGTGATCAGGATCAGACCCATCCGGTACTCGGCCTGCAACTCCGCCAACAGGCCCATCACCTGCGCCTGGACGGTGACGTCGAGCGCCGTGGTGGGCTCGTCCGCGATGATCAGATCCGGCCCGAGGGCGAGCGCCATGGCGATCATGATGCGCTGGCGCATGCCGCCGGAGAACTGGTGCGGATAGTCGCCCACGCGCTGCCTGGCCGCCGGGATGCGGACCCGGTCCATCAGCTCGACCGCCTTGGCGAGGGAGTCCCGCTTCGACATCCCCTCGTGCACCCGGAAGACCTCGCCGAGCTGCCAGCCCACCGAGAAGACCGGGTTGAGTGCGGAGAGCGCGTCCTGGAAGATCATGGCGATCTTCCGGCCCCGGACGGACCGGCGCTGGTCCTCCGGCATGGTGAGCAGGTCGTCGCCCCGGTAGAGCACCCGGCCGCCGGTGATCCGCCCCGGCGGGGTGTCCAGGATGCCCATGATCGCCTGCGCGGTGACCGACTTGCCCGAGCCGGACTCGCCGAGCACCGCCAACGTCTCACCGGCGTCGACGCTGTAGCTGACCCCGTTGACGGCCTTGGCAATGCCGTCGCGGGTCTTGAACTCCACCTGCAGGCCGTCGACTTGCAGCAGCGGCGGCTCGGCCACCGGAGTGTCCTGCACTGACTTGCTCATCGCCCGCCCTCTTCCGTCGTCGCTTCCGCTGTCGTCAACTTCACGCCGGTCACCGGAGCTTGGGGTCGAGGGCGTCGCGGACTCCGTCGCCGACGAAGATGAAGCCGAGCGTGGTCAGCACCACCGCGAGCGAGGGGAGCATCCACATGTAGTCGGCCACGCCGATGAACCCGCGCCCGGCCGCGAGCATGTTGCCCCACTCCGGCACCTCGGGGCTGACGCCGACGCCGAGGAAGGACAGCGAGGCCTCCGCGACCACCGCCGTGCCGACGTTGAAGGTGCCGTAGATGACCACCGGGGCGATCGAGTTCGGCAGGATGTGCCGGACGATCACCCGCAGGTGTCCGGCCCCGAGGGCCCGGGCCGCGTGCACGTAGTCCATTTCCCGGGCGGAGAGCACCGAACTGCGCAGCAGGCGCGCGACGGTGGCCCAGCCGAAGACCGCGAGCGAGAGCACCACCGGCCAGATGCCACGGCCGGTCACGGTGATGATGATGATCGCGCCGATCAGCAGCGGGAAGGCGAAGAAGATGTCCGCGCCGCGCATCACCACGGTGTCGTAGAACCGCCCGAAGTACCCGGCCACCGCGCCGAGCACGATGCCGATGACCAGGGTCAGCAGGATGGACACCAGGCCCACGATCACCGCGATCCGAGTCCCGTAGATCACCCGGGAGAGCTGGTCGCGCCCGAGCGCGTCGGTACCGAACAGGTGCGCGCCGGTGGGGGATTCGATGGTGTGCATGAGGTCCTGCTTGAGCGGGTCGTACGGTGCTATCCAGGGCGCGAAGGCGGCCGTCACCAGCAGGGCGACCACCAGGACCAGACCGAGCAGCGCCAGCCGGTTGGCGGCGAAGCGGTGCCAGACCTCCTGCCACTCCCGGACCACCCGGATCGCGGGCTCTCCGGAGGTGTCGGTACTTCCCCTGCGGGGCAGGGCAGTTGTCGTCTCGTCAGTCATGTCGGCGCGCCCTCAGCTCAGCCGGATTCGGGGGTCGAGCATCGCGTACATCAGGTCGACCACCAGGTTGAGCACCACGAAGATGCCGACACTCCAGGTGGCCACCCCGACCACGATCGGATTGTTCTGCTGCTGGATCGCGGTGGACATCGCCATCCCGACGCCGTCCCAGTTGAAGATGGTCTCGGTGATGATGGCGCCGCCCAGCAGGCTGCCGAACGAGATGCCGATGTAGGTGACCACCGGGATCACCGAGTTGCGCAGCACGTGCTTGAGCAGCACCTGCCTGCGCGGCACGCCCTTGGCGATGGCGGTCTTCACGTAGTCGGCCCGCAGGACCTCCAGCATCGTGCCGCGCATCAACCGGGCGACGAGCGCCGCGTCGATGACGGCCAGCGTGATCGCGGGCAGGATCACCTGCACCGGATCACTCGCGTCGCCGATCACCGGCACCCATTTGAGCTGCACGGCAAAGAGGTTGAGCAGCAGCATGCCGATCACGAAGGTCGGGAAGCCGACCAGGACGGTGGTGACGAGCGTGACGACGGTGTCCCAGATCGAGTACCGCCGCAGGGCCGCGAGCGCACCGACCCCCGCGCCGATCAGGACGTCGAAGACGATCGCCGCGACGGCCAGTTTGGAGGTGTTGACCAGCTTCGGGCCGAGGATCTCGGTGACCGGGCGGCGCTGGGTGTAGTCCTCGCCCATGTCGCCCTGGACGAGGTGCCCGATGTACGTGACGTACTGCACGGCCAGCGGCTTGTCGAGCCCGTAGTGCTCGCGCAGCTGCTTGACCACGGCGGGGTCGCGGGCGCGCTCGCTGCCGGCCAGCGAGCCGACCGGGTCGCCCGGGATGACGAACAGACAGGCGAAGAGGATCAACGTCGCGCCGAGCAGCACGACGATCATCTGGCCGAGCCTTCGCAGCAGGTACCTGCCCATGGTTGTGCCCTCTCTGTGGGTCGCGCCAGAGCGGCGTCGTCCGCCCTTAGGGCGTCCGCCAGTAGATAGGCACCCGATCAGCCATAGCCAGGGGCGCGAGGAACTGCGCGAAGCGGGAGAGTGCGGACCGTTGCCTTCCGCCCTCGCGCAGTTCCCCGCGCCCCTGGGTTGCCCAATCCTGATAGGTGCACCTACTGGCGAAGCCGCTTGCGAAGGTGCGCTACTTCTGCGAGGCCGTCGCCAGGGTCGGGTTCTCGTTGAAGTCGTAGGTCAGGTTGGCCCACTTCTCGTTGTTGGCGACGCGCTGCTGGCTGCGGTTCCAGAGCGGGATGAGTGCCAGGTCGTCGCCGATCGCGATCTTCTCGGCCTGCTGGTAGAGCTTGGTGCGGGCGGCCAGGTCCTTGGTGGCGGTGGCCTGGTGGAGCAGCGTGTCGAAGGCCGGGTTGCTGTAGCGGCCGCGGTTGTCGCCCTGGACCTGGTGGGTGGCCGGGTCCTCGTTGATCGAGGAGGTGGCCAGCAGCGGGTTCAGGAAGTTGCCGGGGGTCGGGTAGTCGGCGCCCCAGGCGGCCCGGTAGATCCCGGTGGCGTCCGGGGTCTTCTCCTTGTCCAGCAGCTGCTTGAACGGGATGCCGTCGATGTGGACGTCCAGACCGAGCACGTCCTTGAGCTGCGCCGCCACGGCCTGCACCCAGGCCTCGTGCCCGCCACCGGTGTTGTAGCCGAAGTAGAGCTTGGTGCCCGGGGTCAGCCCGGCCTGCGCGGCGAGCTGCTTGGCCTTGTCCTTGTCCTGCTTGACGCAGCTGACGCAGAGGCCCTTCTGGTAGGCGTCGGCGAAGGCGGGCGGAACGATGGTGGTGGCTGAGGTGCGGAAGCCCTTGAAGACGCCCTGGGCGATGGCGTCACGGTCGATCGCGTAGGAGATCGCCTCGCGGGCCTCCTTGGTCTTCATCGGGCCGCTGGTGAGCATCGGCAGCAGGTAGTTCATGCCGTTGGCGTCCCACTCGTACCAGTCGCCCTTGGCCTTGTACGTCGCCTTGGCCGCCGTCAGTTGCTCGGTGGGCATCCGGGCCCAGTCGAACTGGCCCGCCTGGAAGCCCTGGTACTCCAGCTGGTCGGCGTTGGCCGCGTTGAGGATGGAGATCTCGACCCGGTCGAGGTGGGCCTTGGTCAGGCCGTAGCTGTCGTTGCGGACCAGCGTGATCTTGCTGTTGTGCTGCCAGGGGCCGTCCATCTTGAACGGGCCGTTGCCGATCGGCTGGTCGTTGTACGCCTTGTTGGAGGCCGCGCCCGCCACCGTCGGCACCGGGCTGAACACGGTGTGGAACGTCCGGACGTCGAACTCGCAGTCGGGGATGGCCATCTTGACCACCAGCGTGGTGGCATCGGGCGCCGAGAGGCCCCGGAAGGTGGTGGCGGTGCCGGTGTTGAGCTCCTTGAACCCGTCGATCTCACCCAGGTGGTAGGCCACGTCGGAGGCCGAGACCTTGGCCGCCGCCCGGGTCCAGCCCCGGATGAAGGCCGCCGCGTCCACCGCCTCGCCGTTGCTGAAGGTGGTGCCGCCCTTGATCTTGAACGTCCACTGCGAGCAGTCGTCGTTCGGCGTGCGGCTCTCCGCGAGCGCGTTGGAGATCTTGCCGTCGGCGGAGACGCTGGTGAGCCCGGTGAACAGGTTCTGGGTGACGAGCGTGCCCTCGGACTCCTGGGTGTTGTACGGGTCGATGGCCGTGGGCTCGACGATGCCCAGCCGGAACGTTCCGCCGTCCTTGGCGGCCGTGCTCGGGCCGGGCTTGGGGCCGGTACTGCCGCTGCTGCAGGCGGACACGGCCAGGGCGGTGGCCGCTGCCACCGCCGTCCACTGCAGTGCCTTGGTGAGCTTCATTCAGCTGCCTCTCGATTCAGGGCGTGGGAACGAAGTGGCGACCCCGTCGTCCGTGTTCCGGGCACAGGGATGGCAACGTCAGGGCACACCCGCAGAGTTGGCGTTGTGGCCGCTGTCACGCGCAAAGCCACTATCGATCCGTCGACCCCTCCCGTGGAATCGCCTGGTTCATCTCTTTTCAGTTACGCGCTTCGGCCAACCCGGGACAATGCTTGGCAAATTCCGGCATTCCGGCCGCGGAATTCGATAATCCATTTCCCTGATATCAATGATCACTTTCGCAGGACCGGCATTTGCCCGGTGAAACCTGCAGCCGGATCTGGCTCCCGATCGTTACTCGGAGGATTGTCGCTGCTCATACAACACGCCATCCCACTGGTGGGCCTTGATGATTGACGGACCGTCAGATCTTCTGCCACGCCCGGCGCACGGACCGGGGTCACAAGACGGCAGCGGCTGCCACCGTGCGGCGCGGCGGTGCCGAACCGCAGCGTTCCACTGTTTGGGACAAACCGTCACATACCGTGTCTGCGGGAGTGGTGGACGGCAAGCCGGCGGCCCGAGGCGGCATCGCGTGCACGCCCGTCACCGCCCTCGTTCATGTCGTCTCGGCTCGCGGCCACAACGCCCGACTCTGGCTCGACCAGAGACGTAGGCCTCCGGCCGAGACGTCGGTCCCGACCCTTCAAGGAGGCAGAACACCGTGCAGAAGAGCACTCGTCTCGCCGTGGCCCTCGCCACCGCACTCACAACGGTGGCCGTCTGTGCCCCGGCCGCCGTTGCCGCGACGCAGGCCGACGGCGAGCACGGCCGCGGCGGCCACCATGCCGTGTTCGTCCAGACCGACGACCCGGCGGGCAACCAGATCGTCGCCTACCGGCGCGCGGACGACGGACGGCTGACCCAGGCCGGCACCTACGACACGAACGGCCTCGGCGGCGTGCTGGCCGGGTCGGTCGCGGACCACCTCGCCTCGCAGGGGTCCCTGACGTACGACACCCGTCACGCCCTGCTGTACGCCGTCAATGCCGGCAGCGACACCGTCTCCGTGTTCTCCGTGGACGGCGACCGGCTCACCCTGCGCCAGGTCGTCGGCTCGGGCGGCCGCTTCCCGGTGAGCGTCGCCGTCCACGACGACGTCGTGTACGTGCTCAACGCGCTGGACGGCGGCTCGGTCCAGGGCTACACCGTCCACGACGGCCGCCTGCACGAGCAGGCCGACTGGAACCGCTGCCTGGGCCTCGACCCGGACGCCACGCCCCAGTTCACCAACACCCCCGGGCAGGTGGGCTTCACCGGCGAGGGCTCCCAACTCGTCGTCACCACCAAGGCGAACGGCAGCAACCTCCTGGTGTTCGGCCTCGACCACTCCGGCGCCCCCGCCGAATCCCCCGTCGTCACGAACCTGCCGGGCGCCGTGCCCTTCGCCTTCGTCCCCAACGGCGAGCACGGCCTGTTCCTGACCGAGGCCGGCACGAACGCCGTCGCCACGTTCACCGTCCACCGCGACGGCACCGCCACGCAGGAGGCATTCGCCGCCACGGGCCAGTCGGCCACCTGCTGGATCGTCGCCGTCCACGACCTGCTCTACGCCTCGAACGCGGGCAGCTCGACCCTCAGCGGCTTCCGGGCCTCCGACCGCGGCCGCCGGCTGACCCCCCTGGGCAACACGCCCACCGACCCCGGCACCGTCGACGCCGCGGTCTCCCCGGACGGGCACTACCTCTACGCCCAGACGGGGGTCAACGGCATCGTCGACGAGTTCGCCGTCAACGACGACGGCTCACTCACGCCCCTGGGCTCCCAGCCCGTGCCGCGCGCCGTCGGCGGCGAAGGCATCGTCGCCCTCTGACCGACGGCGCACGACGCACGGCGCACGCCACGCGGAGCCGGCCTGCCGGGTGCCACCGACGGGCCGGCTCCGCGTGGCGGACCGCGCTCCGCGCCGTCCGAGGGCCGGCGGTCAGGCCACGTGCCGGTCGGCCGCGTCCAGTGCCGCGTCGAGGATCTCCAGGCCCTCGCGGGCCTCGGCGTCCGTGATGGTGCACGGCGGGACCATGTGGATGCGGTTGTAGTTGTAGACCGGCCACATCCCGCGCTCCTTGCACGCGGCGACCACCTCGTCGACCGGGCGGCTCTGGGCGCCGGTGGCCGCGTACGGGACGAGCATCTCCCGGGTCTCGCGGTCGCGGACGAGCTCGACCGCCCAGAAGACGCCGAGGCCGCGCACCTCGCCGACCGAGGGGTGCCGCTCGGCGATCTCGCGCAGGCCGGGGCCGAGTACGTCCTCGCCGATCCGGGCGGCGTTCTCGACGATGCCCTCCTCCTTCATCGCGGTGATCGTCGCGACGGCGGCGGCGCAGGCCAGCGGGTGTCCGGAGTAGGTGAGGCCGCCGGGGTAGGGCACCTCGCGGAAGGTCTCGTGGATCGCGTTCGAGACGATCACGCCGCCGAGCGGGACGTACCCGGAGTTGACGCCCTTCGCGAAGGTGATCAGGTCCGGGGTGACGCCCCAGCGGTCGATCGCGAACCACTCGCCGGTGCGGCCGAAGCCGGACATCACCTCGTCGGCGATGAAGACGATCCCGTACCGGTCGCACAGCTCGCGCACCCCGGCCAGGTACCCGGCCGGTGGCACCAGGATGCCGGCCGTGCCGACCACCGGCTCCAGCAGGATCGCGGCGATCGTCGAGGGGCCCTCGAAGGCGATCACCTGCTCCAGGTGGGCCAGGGCGCGGGCGGACTCCTCGGCCTCGGTGGTGGCGTGGAAGTGCGAGCGGTAGAGGTAGGGCCCGAAGAAGTGCGCGACGTTCCCGGAGGCGCTGCCGGAGTTCTCGTTGGCCCAGCGGCGCGGGTCGCCGGTCAGGCTGATCGCCGTGGAGGTGCCGCCGTGGTACGAGCGGTAGGCCGAGAGCACCTTGGGGCGGCCGGTGTGCATCCGGGCCATCCGGACGGCGTGCTCGTTGGCGTCGGCGCCGCCGTTGGTGAAGAACACGTGGTCGAGGTCGCCGGGGGCCAGCTCGGCGATCAGCCGGGCCGCCTCGCCGCGCTTGTCGTTGGCGAAGGTGGAGGCGATCATGCAGATCCGGTCGGCCTGCTCCTTGATCGCCGCGATCACCTTGGGGTGGGCGTGGCCGATGTTCAGGTTGATGAACTGGGAGGAGAAGTCGAGGTAGCGCTTCCCGCTGTAGTCCCAGAAGTGGCGGCCGGCCGCGCCGGCCACCGGTACGGGGTTGACCGCGCCCTGGGCGGCCCAGGAGTGGAAGAGGTGGGCCCGGTCCTCGGCGAAGACCCGCTCCCCTTCCGCCGGGTCCGGTGCGCCGTCGGGCGACTGGTGGATGGTCAGGTCTGCGGTGGTCATCGGTACCTCGATCGGGGGTCGTCGGTCAGCGGGAGGTGGGCCGTTCCCGGGAGGGAGCGGCGCTCTTTTTCGAGGAAGTAGTGGATGTCGGCGGTGGCCGCCTCGACCAGCGAGCGCGGCCGCGCGTTCTCGGCTCCGCGCAGCAGGTCGGCCTGCCGGCGCAGCACCGCGCCGGAGAACGGCAGCGCCCCGGCGTCGGCGTACCGGATCGCGCCGTCGCCGTCCCGGCGGGGCACCACCAGGGAGCGGGCGTGGATGCTGGCGCTGAACGGGATGTCCAGCCGGCCGCTGCGGAAGGCCGCCTCGATGCCGGTGAGCAGGTCGCCGGCCGCGAGCACGGGCTCGACGAGTTCGGCGACCTCCCGCTCGATCCAGTGCAGTTCCTCGGCCACCCGGGCTTCGTCGATCCGGACGAAGTCGAGCAGGTCCGAGGCGCCGAGGGCCGCCGAGCGGATCCCGGCGGCGTTGGCGGCGGCGTCCGGGATGCCGTACGCCTCCTGGACGGTCTTGTTGATCACCTTGGTCGCGCCGCCGAGCCGGGCCACCAGACCGCCCTGCAGGATCAGCAGGTTCGCGTAGTCGGGCGTCCGGGGGAAGACGCCCATGAACTCGTGCAGCACCGGGAAGACCTCGACCTCCGGGCCGAGGTAGCGGCGGGCCAGCGAGCGGACGGCGCGCAGCGCGGCGATGTCCTGGTGCACCTCGCCGCCCTGCGGGTAGGCCACCGACAGGCAGCGGACGCCCTCGGCGACGGCCGCGAGCGCCTCCAGCAGGGTGACGGCCAGGCTGACGGACGGCGGTACGAGCACCGCCGTCAGGGTGCCGAACAGCTCCCGGTCGACCACCACCCCGGACTCGGCGAGCACGCCGCACAGCGCGTCCACCTGCTGCCAGGCGCGCAGCGAGTGGGCGAGCGGGACGTTCTTGGAGTACGGCAGGTTGTAGCCGATGCCGCCGCCCTCGAAGGAGGTGATGCCGGCGGCGAGGGCGACGGCGAACAGGTCGCGGCCGTCGGGCGATCCGTGCCGGACCTCCAGCGGGACGGCGACGGCCTCGGCCAGTTCGCGGCCGCGCCGCCAGCCGTGCGAGACCAGCGGGTAGCCGTTCAGGTCGGCCGGGTCGCCGTCCAGCAGCGCCCGCGCGGTGTCGAACCTGCGGAGCCGGGTGTGCGAGTCGATGGTGAGCGAGAGGATCCCGGGCCCGGCGGGTTCCAGCTCGCGCAGCAGCGCCAGCATCCGGTCGTGGCCGCCGACGCCGCAGCGCGGCTGGACGGCGGGCCGCCCGGCGGCGTCGGCGGCCCGCAGCACCTCGACGGCGTGCGGGCGGCCGGGCTCCCGGAGGTACGCCAGGATGTCGTGCCAGTCCGGCAGTTCGGCGGCGACCTGCGGATCGAGTTCCAGGCCGTTCAGGTCAGCCATTCTGCAACTCGGGCGCCCTGGCCGCCCCGGCCGCGTGCAACAGGTCGAGCAGCAGCACGAGTTCGTCGGAGTCGGAGAGCAGGTGGTCGACCCCGAGGTCGTACAGGCGCTGCCGGTCGCTCTGCTTCTTGTGGCTGCCGACCGAGAGGTTGCCGCCGACGACGACCGGGCAGGCCAGCCGGCCGGCGGCGCGCAGCTCGGGCAGCTTGCCGAGGTCCTGGTGGGCGTGCCCGTTGAGGCTGCCGATCAGGACGGCCTCGGCCCCGGGGTGCCGGTCGAAGGCGTCGGCGAACTCGCTCAGCGGGGTGCACACCCCGAGGTTGACCACGGTGAAGCCGTGCTCGCGCAGCTGCATGCCTATCAGGTGGTTGGCGACGGCGTGCGCGTCGCTCTCGGCCACGCCCAGGATGACCAGGCGTTGGCGCCGCTCGTGAGAGGTGTTCAATGGGCACCTGTCCGTAAGTCCGTTGGGTCCGCCGGTGGTTGGCGGCCACGCAGTCGGTGTGACGGGTGATCAGTCGTCGAAGGCCGCGAAGAGCTGACGGTGGTTGGCCTCGGCGAGCAGGTCGGGGTCGTACTCCAGCGGGTCCGCGGCCCGGAGTGAGTCGAAGACCAGGTCGATCGCGGCGACCAGGCCCCAGACCTCCCGGTAGGGCGGCCAGCCCGGGCTGCCGCGCCGGTGGTCCTCCTCGCGGGCGAAGAGGTAGTCGGCCCAGTTGCGGCTCATCGGGTAGCGGTGGTGGAAGTCGTGCACCACCGTGTCGCCGGTCAGCACCAGGTAGCGGGCCGGGAAGTGCACCAGCAGCATCCGCGTCCACCAGCGGAGCCAGGCCGCCCAGCGCCGGGCGGGCGGCAGGCCGGGCGCGGGTGCGGGCTCGCCGAGGAAGATGCCGTTGGTCAGGCCGGCGAAGTACTCCCGGCCCCGGCGGACGGTCTGCTCCGGCGCGGGGAAGGTGTGCTTGACGCACAGCCGCAGGGTGTTGCTGATCTGGTAGAGCACCGTCATCGGGAACACCCAGCCGACCAGCAGCAGCGTCCACAGGTGCAGCCAGCCGGCCAGCCCGGCCGCCAGCAGCAGGCCGGCCGAGGTGGCCGTGCGGGCGGCCGGGGTCGCCGCGTGGAAGTAGGACCGGATCCGGGCGGTCAGGAAGCGCAGGTGGAACACGGGCGAGACGGTCCGGCCGAGCACCCGCCGCCACATCCGGCGCCGGCTCATCCCGGGCCGGAGCCGCAGCGTCAGCAGGAAGGCCTGGACGGTGGGGTCACGGCGCGTCATGTGGTGCAGCGCGTGGTGGTCGCTGACGTGCTCGGCGCTGTACCGGCCGAAGTCCTGGATCATCAGCAGGGCCGCGATGGCCCGGCCGAGCGCGGCGTCCGCCCGCCGGTTCCCCCACATGTTCGCGTGGGCGCACTGGTGGTAGATCATCATGCGCAGGTTCCGGGCCCCGTGCAGGGTCATCGCCCACCCCGGGAGCAGCAGGACCAGGGCCCAGCCGGCCTCCGCCAGCGCGAACGCGCTGACCAGCAGGCCGGCCAGCACGGACTGGACGGCGTTACGCAGGTGCCCGGCCGGGGTGTGGGCGATCGGCCGCTGACCGGCGTGCGGCCGGCCGGTCAGCAGCGTCAGGGGCAGGGCGAACAGGCCGGGCAGCCGCCGCATGGACTCGCGCACGGGGTCGGCCGCGCCGTCGTCGTGGCCCGGTTGCGCGGGTATCTGGTCCACCTTGGACATCGCCGGTCTCTCTCCTGGAACCTCGGACGTACGGTCGGCGGCGGTCAGGCGCCGGCCGCGGCGGCTTCCTGCTCGGCTGCCGTGGCGAGCAGCTCGTCGATGATCCGGTCGAGCTGCCCGGTGGTGGTCTCCGGGTTGAGCAGCATCAGCTTGAGGAAGACCCGGCTCGTGCCGTCCTCCTCCGCGATGTGGGTGCGGGCCAGCAGCGCCCGGCCGTCCTCCATCACCCGGCGGCGCAGGGCGCCGTTGAAGGCGTCGGCGTCCAGCCCGTGGCCCGGCAGGTAGCGGAACAGCACGGCGGTGAGCGGCGGTTCGGTGCCGAGTTCGAGCTTCGGCTCGGCCTGGATCCGGGCCGCGGCGTGGCGGGCGAGGTCGTGGCAGGTGTCGACCATGGCGCCGACCGCCTCGCGGCCGAGGGTGCGCATGGAGACCGCGATCTTGAGCGCGTCGACCCGGCGGGTGGTCTGCAGCGAGGTGTTCTGCGAGCCGATGTAGCCGGCGCAGGTGTCGTCGTCGGCGCTGAGGCAGGTGGTCGGCTGGAGGCCGAACGAGAGCATGGTCTCGGCCCGGCGCACCAGCAGGGCCGCCGAGGAGGCCGGGGTCCAGCCGAACTTGTGCAGGTCCATGGTGACCGAGTCGGCCTCGGCGATGCCGTCCAGCATGCCGCGCAGCCGGGGGGAGAACAGGGCGCCGGCGCCGTAGGCCGCGTCCGCGTGCAGCCAGACCCCGTGCTTGCGCGCGATCACGGCCAGTTCGGGGAGCGGGTCGACGATGCCGAGGTCGGTGGAACCGGCCACCGCGACGATGGCCACGGCCAGTTCGCCCTCGGGGAGTTCGGTGAGGATGCGGTCGGCCTCGGCGGGGATCATCCGGCCGTCGCGGTCGATCGGGACGGTGCGGATGTTGTCCTCGCCGATGCCCAGCAGGCGCACGGCGCGCTCGATCGAGAAGTGCACGCCCTGCGGGCAGAGCACCACGGGCTGGACGCCGAGCCGCAGCAGGCCCTCCTGGAAGGCGTGCCGGCCGAGCTTGTCGGCGATGGTGGTGTCGCGGGCCATGGTCATGGCCATCAGGTTGGAGACGCTGCCGCCGGAGGTGAGCGTGCCGCCGGCCTCGGTGCTGTCGTAGCCGACCAGTTCGGCCAGCTGGGCGATCACCCAGCGGTCCAGCTCCAGTGCGAACGGGCCGCTCTCCCAGGCGTGCAGGGACTGGTTGAGGACGGCGCCGACCAGCTCGGCGGCGGCGGCCACGTCGGTCGGCGGGGGCTGCATCCGGGCCAGCGCCGCCGGGTGGGTGATGTCCACCGACCACTCGGCGTACGAGCGGACGAGGTCGCCGAGGACCTCGGTGGCGTCGCCGCCCTGCTCGGGCAGCAGCGGTCCGGCGAGCGCCTTCGCCGCGGCGGACCGCGCGCCCTCGGGGCCGCCGGGGGCCACCGGTCCGAGCCGGGCGGCGGAGACCTCCTGGAGGATGTCCAGGGCGGTGTTCACCAGCCCCCGGACGCTCTCCAGGCCGGCGGCGGTCCCGGCGGGCTGGTACAGCGGTCCGGGCACGGTCGTGGTCACGAGTGTTCTCCTTGCGGGACTTGCGGGACTTGCGGGACGGGGTGGGTGCGGGCCGCGCGCCTGGGGGCGGCCGCGGCGGTCAGGACTGCTGGTCGGCCGGGACCGGGGCGGCCTGCTGGTGCGGCAGGTCGGTGGGGAAGTCCTTCAGGCCGGGTACCGGCGAGAAGGCGACCCAGAGCAGCGCGAACAGGAACCCGACGGCGGTCAGGTAGAGGGTGGGCCGCAGCCCGAGCGTGTCGCCGAGGTAGCCGCCGAGCAGCGCGCCGAGCGGCAGCGGGCCCCAGGCGATGAACCGGCAGCCCGCGTTGACCCGGCCGAGCAGGTGGTCCGGGGTGATCACCTGGCGCAGGCTGACCACGTGGATGGTCGACATGGTCGAGCCGAGCCCGCACAGCGCGAAGGTGGTCACGTACATCGCGTACGAGAGCAGCCCCCGGCCGGGGGCCAGCGGGACGAGGATCGGCGCGCCGCAGCAGAGCACCAGCTCCGCCATCACCGCGCGGCCCAGGCCCAGCTTCTGCTTGAGCGGCCCGGCGCCCACCGCGCCGAGCAGCGAGCCGATCGCGCCGACGCCCATCAGCAGGCCGATGGTGCCGGGGCTCATGCCGAGCTGCCGGGCGGCGTACAGCACGAACACGGTCTGGAGCGACATCCAGCAGAGGTTGTAGGTGCCGGCCTCCAGGGCGATCGCCCGGATGGAGGCGTTGCCGAAGACCACCCGCAGGCCCTCCGCGATGCTGCGCGCGGTGGAGGTGCGCTCCTCGGGCGGCGCGGGGTGCGGCTCCGGGCGGCGGATCGCCAGCAGGCTGCCGACCGAGACCAGGTAGGAGAAGGCGTTGACCAGCAGCGCCATCGGAGCCGTGATCAGGCCGACCAGCAGGCCGGCCAGGCCGGGCCCGCCGACCTGGGCGATCGAACTGGTGGCCTGGAGCTTGCTGTTGCCCTCCATCAGGTGCTCCCGCTCGATCAGCGAGGGCAGGTAGGACTGGTAGGAGATGTCGAACAGCACGGTCAGCGTGCCGATCGCCAGCGCGGCCAGGTACAGGTACTCGATCCGCAGCATCCCGAGCGCGGCGCAGAGCGGCACGCTGCCGACCAGCAGCGCCCGGCCGAGGTTGCCGATGATCATCAGTGGCCGGCGGCGGCGCCGGTCGACCCAGACCCCGATGAAGAGCGTGAGGCCGAGGAACGGCGCGTAGCTGGCCGAGTTGAGCAGACCGAGCTGGGTGGAGGTGGCCTTGAGCTGGTAGACGGCGGCCAGCGGCAGGGCCAGCTGGGTCACCTGGGCGCCCAGCTGGGAGACCGACTCGCCCGACCAGAGCTTCAGGAACTCGCGGTCCCGCCACAGCCCGTCGAACCGGGGCGCCCTCACGCGGTGCCCCCGGCCCGCTCGTCCGGGTGGAAGCAGCAGCCGATCTGCGCTCCGTTGGACATGCTGACGATGCCGACCTCGGGGTCGGGAGTGCCGCGGACCAGCATGCCGGCGTAGGAGGAGCCGACCATCAGGACGCCGTACGCGACGACCATCCGCTCGAACCCGCCGCCGCCGTCGGCGACGAACCGTTCGGCCACCGGCAGCACCCGCTCCTGGACCACGAACGGCCCGTCCACGGCGCCCTCGATGTGCGCGGCCCACTCCTCCTGCGTCACCGACCAGCCGGGGACGACCCCGACCCCGCCGTAGAGCAGGGTGGGCTTGAGGGCCAGGCTGTCCTTGTGCGCCAGCACGTACGGCAGCAGGTCGACGGTCTCGCCGTGCCGCTGGACCTTCTCGTCCCGCAGGAACCTGGTCCACGGCAGGATCCGCTCGACCAGCTCGTGCTCGGCGGTGCTGAGGGCGGCGCGGTTGCGCTCGTCGCTGAGCATCGCCAGGCTGCCCTTGTTGCCGTACAGCTCGCAGTCGAGCCCGGCGAACAGGAAGGTGTGCCCCGCCTCGACGGCGTCCAGCAGCGGGTCGACCAGGTCGTAGCTGCGCTGCTCGTCGGCCATCTCGCCGGGCAGGAAGATCCGGTACACCACGTCGACCTTGCGGCCGTGGATGTACGGGACGCCGTCCCGGTAGTCGAACTCGCCCAGGTGGCAGACCACGGTGTCGAAGCCGTTGCGCAGCCAGTCGGGCACCACGTAGTCCAGCCAGGGCTTGGTCTTGACATACCCGTCGGGCCACTCGGTGAGCGCCAGCACCGGGCGCTCCGGCAGGTCGAAGCCCGCGTCGGCGGCCTCGGTGCGCAGCACGGCGGCGATCTGGGCCACCGGGTCCGGGTGGACCAGGCCCTCGGCGTCGGCGAAGGCGGCGAAGGCCCGGTCCTCGCGCACGCTGCGGGAGAACTCGCCCATCTGCCAACCGCCGAGCGAGCTGCCGGTGTTGAGCTCCATCAGCTTGAAGCCGGCCGGCTCGCGGTACATGTCGGCGCGGGACATCGCGGGCATCCGCAGGCCGGCCCCGCGCATCACCAGGTCGATCTGGGTGGGCGTCATGCCGACGGCCTCGGCGAAGGCCCGGCGGTCGCCGCCGAACAGCCGGTCGGGGATGGTGGTCAGCAGCTCGAACAGGCCGTTGAGGTCGGCCTCCAGCCGCAGCCGGTCGGCCGTCGCCAGGAACACCGGGCGGTTGAGCGACTGCCCGCCGCCGGCCCCGTAACGGTTCCAGTCGTTGCGGACGCCGGGGACGGTCATGTTCTCCAGGCCGCGCTCCAGGGCGAGGTAGCGGCGGGTGACCGGGTTCTCCAGCAGCGCGCCGAGCCCGTCCAGCGGGGAACCGCCCAGCACGGGCCGCACCTCGGCCTCGGCGGCGTCCAGTGCGGCGGTGCAGCCGGCCCGGTCGGCGGTGACGGCGATCACGGCGGCGGTGCGCGGGGTGAGGGCCTTCGGCGGCAGCAGCAGCTCCGCGCCGGGCTCGGCGAGGACGACCACCTCGGCGATCCCCGGCACCTCGGCCGCCGCGCCCAGCTCCAGGCGCTCCAGGATCCCGTCGTGCGGCGGGTAGAGGAAGCGGACCTCGGCCCAGCGGTCGTGCGCGGCACTGAGGTCGGGGCACCGGCCGAAGGCGAGGTCGGCGGCGGCCAGCGGCAGGTCGATGCCGGTGGCGAGCGCGCCCAGGTGCGGGATCAGGTCGCCGCCGAGGCGGCCGTTCAGCTCGATCAGGCGCGGGCCGGAGGGGGTGAGCCGGATCTCGGTGTGGGTGACGCCCCGGTCGACTCCGAGCGCGCGGTGCGCCGCCCGGACGAGTTCGGCGACCTCGGCCGCCCACGGCTCGTGCCGCCAGGGGCCGACCAGGTGTCCGACCTCCTCGAAGCCCGGGTCGAAGCCGAGCCGCTTGCGTGCCACGAAGACCGGTTCGGCCTCGCCCTCGAAGACGCAGCTGTCGATGCTGATCTCCGGCCCCTGGAGGAACTCCTCGACCAGCACGCCCGATTCGGCCGGCAGGCCGGGCAGCGCGGTGCCGCTGACCTGCGCGTGGGCGGCCCGCAGCGCCTCGGGGTCGCGGACCACCACGACGCCCATGCTGCCCGCCTGCGCGCGCGGCTTGAGCACCACCGGGTACCCGATCGCCTCGGCGGCCGCGGCGGCGTCCTCGGCGGTGTGCACCAGGCGGTGGCGCACGCCCGGCAGCCCGGCGAGGTCCAGCAGGGTCCGGGTGGCGTACTTGTCGCGGCAGGCGGCGGCCGCCTTCGCGGACAGGTGGGGCAGGCCCAGCTGCTCGGCGACCTCGGCGGTGGCGGTCAGCGAGGACTCGTCCCAGGTGTACAGGCCGACCTCGCCCACGCCCTGCGGCGCGTCCGGCGTCGTCGGCGCGGTGAGGAGTTCCTCGACGGCGGCCCGCAGGGCGGTGGCGTCCGTGGTGTCGGCGGCCCGGGAGAGGGAGATGTAGCGCTCCTCCCAGGTGATCGGCTGGGACGTCACCAGAGCGATCTCGTACTCCCGTGCCAGCGAGGCCATCGCGTACTCGCGGTAGGCCTTCAACCGGCTGCCCACCACTATGAGACGGCTCTTCCTGTCGCGCATCGGCTGCTCACCGCTTCCTTTCGTCGTTCGGGTGCCCGCTGCCGCCGTGGGACGGTCGCGCGGCCGGGGATCAGGTGGGGAGGGACTCGCAGCGCATCCGGAAGGCGGCGGCGGTCTTCGCGATCGCCGCCTCGACCTCCTGTTCGGAGGTGCCGCGGAACCGGAAGCGGGCGGCGACGTGCTCGTAGCCGCCGACCTTCGGCAGCACGGTGCCGCGCTCCGGGACCACCCGCGCGTACGGGCCCTCCCCCGGCGGGAGGTCGCACCCGGCCTCGGCCACCCGGCAGGGCGGCGGGACGGGCAGCGGCAGGAGCAGCCAGCCGGCCGTCCCGCCGGCCCGCAGCGGCTCGGCGGCCGGCTCGCGGTCGAGCTGGACGTCCACCGCCGCCGCCATCAGGTCGACGCCGTGCACCTCGCGCCAGACGAACGGGATCTCCGCGCCGCCGACCCGCGCGCCGGCCTCCAGGAAGGTCGGCTGCACAGCGCCGTCCGGGCCGGTGCCCACGAACGCCTCCAGGTGGAACACCCAGGGCCGCCCGCCGCCCAGCGCGGCACCGACGCCCGCGGCGAACCGCTCCAGCGGGCCGGTCAGGGCCGGGTCGTCGACCTCGACCGAACCGAGGTAGGCCCCGTCGGTGAACTCCCGGCAGGTGTTCAGGTAGCGCGAGGCGCGCCAGGGTCCCAGCCGGGTACCGGTCCACAGGCCGTCCAGGTGGAAGACCGGGTCGGCGACGAACGACTGCACCAGCAGCGGTTCGGCGGGCAGCCCGCCGAGCCGCTCCAGGTCGGCGGGGCCGCGCAGCACGGCGACGCCACGGCTGGCGGTGCCGCGTCGCGGCTTGACCACCACGGGCCAGCCGTGCCGCTCGCCGAACTCCCGGACGGCGGCCGCGTCCGGGGCGTCCGCGTAGGCGGGCACCCGCAGGCCCGCCCGGTCGGCCAGCGCGACCATCGTCAGCTTGTCCCGGAAGCGCTCCAGGTCCTCGGGCCGCTGCCCGGGCAGGCCCAGCTCGGCCCGCAGCTCGGCGGCGGTGTCGAGGTCGCCCTCGTTGAGCGCCACCAGCCGCCGGACCGGCCCGAACCGCTCGGCCAGCCCGGCCACCGCGGCCCTGACCTCGGCCAGGTCCTCGGTGGCCGCGACGACCGCCACCGCGGCGGCGGCCCCGGGGACGGCGGCCCGTCCCAGCTCCGTCGTCACATAGCCGACCCGGTACGCCTCGTGGTCGAGGTAGTCGGTGTAGCGGGCGTGCCCGTCGCGCCAGCGGTGCAGCACCACCAGGAGCTCCGGCGGATCGTGCCGCTCCCGGCCGGTCACCGGCCCGGCCCCTCGGTCCGGGGGTCGGCCAGCATCGCGTCGGCGACCATGACCTGGCCCAGCGCGATACCGCCGTCGTTGGTCGGCACCTGCCGGTGGCAGTACGCGTCGAACCCGGCGCGGCCCAGCTCCACCAGGCAGTTGACCAGCAGGAACTCGTTGAGGAACACCCCGCCGGAGAGCACCACCTGGCGTGTCCCGCCCTCGGCCGCGGCGATCGCCCGGCAGCGGTCCACCACCATGTCCACCACGGCGGAGTGGAACCGCCGGGCGACGGTCGCGGTGTCGACGCCCGCCGCCAGGTCGGCGGCGACGGCCCGCACCACCGGCCGGGGGTCGATCTCGGGCACCTCGGCCGTGTCCTCGCAGCCGAACCGGTAGCGCTCCGCCGGAGCGGACATCGCCAGGTCGCGCCCGAGCAGCCCCTCCAGCTCGATCGGGCCCTGCGCCTCGTACTCGGCGTGCGTGGTGACGCCCAGCAGGGCGGCGACGCCGTCGAACAGCCGACCCATGCTCGACGCGAGCGGCGCATTGATGCCGCGTCGCGCCATGGCGCCGAACACGTGCCGCTGCTGCTCGTCGAGCAGCTCCAGCACGGGGAAGGCCGCGACGACGGCGGCGGTGTCACCGTCGAGGGCGTCCAGGGCCAGGGCGAAGCCGGTCCTGACCGGCTCCTTCACCGCGCGGTCGCCGCCGAGCAGCGGTACCGGGCGCAGGTGCGCGGCCCGGCGTACCTCGCGGTACGTGCCGAGCAGGAACTCCCCGCCCCAGGTGGTGCCGTCCACGCCGTACCCAGCGCCGTCGAAGACCACCCCGAGGGTGCGGCCGGTCAGCCGGTTCTCCGCCATGCAGGACGCCATGTGCGCGTGGTGGTGCTGCACCTGGAGCACCCGGCCGAACGCGCCGCCCTGCTCCGCCAGCGCGAACCGGGTGGCCCGGAACTGCGGGTGCAGGTCGACCGCCGCGTGCCGGGGCGTCAGCTCGTGCAGCGCGGCGAGGTGCCGGGCGGTCTCCCGGTGCGACTCGAAGGTCTCGTCGTTCTTCAGGTCGCCGATGTGCTGGCTGAGGTAGACCCGGGTGCCGCCGGCCAGCGCCACCGTGGTCTTCAGCTCGGCCCCGTACGCGACCAGCGGCGCCAGCTCGACGCCGACCTCGACCGGGTACGGCGCGTAGCCGCGGGCCCGGCGCAGGAAGCTGACCACCGGCCGGTCCAGCTCCGGGTGGGCCGAGTAGCGCACCAGCGAGTCGTCGACCCGGGTCTCGATCTCGCGGTCGTTGAACAGGATCAGGTCGGCGATGCCGAAGAGCTGCGCCAGCGCGTCCTCGTTGCGGTACGCGATCGGGTAGCCCGACACGTTGCCGCTGGTCATGACCAGCGCGTCCAGATCCTCCCGGTCCACCAGCAGGTGGTGCTGGGGGGCGGAGGGCAGCATCACGCCGAGGTTGGGGTTGCGCGGGGCGACCGTCTCGGGCAGGCCGCCGGCCCGCTTGCGGACCAGCACGATCGGACGGGCCGAGGACTCCAGCAGCTCGGCCTCGGCCGGGTCGAAGTCCGCGAAGCCGGCGACGGTCGCCAGGTCGCGGG
Source organism: Kitasatospora kazusensis (assembly GCF_039529945.1). NCBI lineage: Bacteria > Bacillati > Actinomycetota > Actinomycetes > Kitasatosporales > Streptomycetaceae > Kitasatospora > Kitasatospora kazusensis. Next base: position 119,087 of record NZ_BAAANT010000006.1, read on the forward strand.
CCAGCACCGCGAACGGCTTGGAGTCCCGCCGCTTGCGGGCCCGCAGCCGGGCCACCGCCTCCGGGTTGCGGGCGTCCACGGCCAGGTGGAACCCGCCGACGCTCTTCACCGCGACGATCCGGCCGGCCGCCAGGGCCCGCGCCGCACCCGCGAGCGCGTCCTCGCCGTCCCACCGGCCGCCGTCCGGGTCGGCCAGCAGCAGCCGGGGGCCGCAGGCCGGGCAGGCGTTGGGCTGCGCGTGGTAGCGGCGGTCCAGCGGGTCGCGGTACTCCCGGCCGCACGGACCGCACATGGTGAAGGCCGCCATGGTGGTCTGCGCGCGGTCGTACGGCAGCTGCCGCACGATGGAGTAACGCGGCCCGCAGTTGGTGCAGTTGATGAACGGGTAGCGGTACCGCCGGTCCGCCGGGTCGCGCAGCTCGGCGAGGCAGTCGGCGCACACGTGGGCGTCCGGGGGGACGACCGTCACCCGGCGGCCCTCGTGCGTGCTCTCCCGGATGGTGAAGCCGTCCGCCTGCGGGTCGAGCCCCGGCAGCTCCGTCACCAGGACCTCGTCGACCCGCGCCTGCGGCGGGGCCCCGGTGGTCAGCTCCGCGCCGAACCGGCGCAGCGCGCCGGCCCGGCCGGTGACCTCGATCAGCACGCCTTCGGGGTCGTTGAGCACCCATCCGGTCAACTCGTGGGTCAGCGCCAGCTTGTAGACGAAGGGCCGGAAGCCCACGCCCTGCACCACGCCGGTGACCCGGATGCGCCGGCGGACCGGCGGTTCGCTGTTCTGCACGGTCTGCCCCGGCTCAGCAGAGCCGCGGGAGCTCGGAGCCCTGGAGCTCCTCGATCACCGAGTCCCGGCCGTCGGCGTCGCGCATCAGCACCAGCACCTCGGCCTCCTCGGTGACCTCGCCGATCGTCACGGCGTCGACGCCGTAGCGGTGCGAGCGGAGCGCGGCCAGCACCTCCTGCTCGGCGGCCGGGTCCACGAACAGGGCGACGCAGCCCTCGTTCGCGGCGTGGATCGGGTTGATGCCCAGCATGTCCATCGCCATCACGGTCTCGTGCTGGATGGGCAGCGCGGCCTGCTCGATCCGGATGGTGCGGCCGCTGGCGGCCGCGTACTCGTGCAGCACGGCGGCCAGGCCGCCCCGGGTGACGTCGCGGACGGAGTGCACGGAGCCCTCCGGGGCCTGGTCGAACAGGCTGTCCAGCAGGCCGTTCAACGGCGCGCAGTCGCTGAGCACGCGCTGCTCGAAGCCGAGGCCCTCGCGGATCGACAGCAGGTGCACGGTGTGGTTGCCGATCGGGCCGCTGAGGATGACCCGGTCGCCGGCCCGGACGTCGCGCATCCGCAGCGGGGTGCGCTCGAACAGGCCGACGCCCGCGGTGTTCAGGTAGATCTGGTCCGCCTCGCCCTTGCGCACCACCTTGGTGTCGCCGCAGACGATCTGGACCCCGGCCTCCCTGGCCGTCTCCCGGATCGAGGTGAGCACCTGCACCAGCTTCGCGATCGGCAGGCCGGTCTCCAGGATCATGCCCAGCGTCAGGTAGGTCGGCTTGGAGCCCACCACCGCGAGGTCGTTGACCGTGCCGCAGACCGCGATCTTGCCGATGTCGCCGTTGCCGAAGAACGGCGGGTCGACGACGAAGGAGTCGGTGGTCATCGCGATCTGCCCGCCGGTGACGGGGAGCATCGCGCTGTCCTCCATCTCGCCGATGTAGACGTCGCCGAGGGTCTCCACGATCAGCGAGATCAGATCGTGGCTGAGCTGCGCCCCACTGCCGTGGTCGAGGACGACCTCACCGAGGTCGGGTGCCGAGCTGGTCATCTGGTGTCCCTTCAGGACGTCAGGGGGAGAGGGGCCGACGGACGGGGAAGGGGGTGCTACGGAAGGATCTTGACGACCTTGCGGGGCAGCTCGCCCTGGGCGTCGAGGACGGCGAGGATCTCGGCGGAGTCGGCCACCGTGGCGCAGTAGCCGCCCAGCCACTCCAGGGCGCGGTCACGGTCCTCCGGGTTCCCGGAGACGACGCAGTCGGACGGGACCCAGACGTTGTAGCCGCGGAAGAACGCGTCGGCGGCGGTGGTCTGCACACAGATCTGGGTCTGCAGGCCGGTGACCAGGACCGTGTCGATACCGGCCTCCTGGAGCCGGTCGTGCAGCTCGGTCTCGTAGAAACCGCTGTCCTTGTTCTTCTCCACCGTCACGTCGGACGGGTCGAAGAAGTCGGCCAGGATGGCCGCGCCCTCGGAGCCGCGCTGCAGCGGGAGGGTGCCGTCGAGGTCGCGCTCCACGTTCGGGTCGTCCGGCAGGTTGACCAGCTGGAGGTGGTAGACGGCGTGTCCGCGACGGCGGATCTCGTCGAGGAACTGCACGAAGTGCGGCTGGGCACCCGCCATGGCGGCCGTCCGCTCGGGGGTCTTGTGGACCACGTCGGCCTGCAGGTCGTTGGTGAGTACGGCGATCTTGCCCATGGTGGTTCCTTGCGGTGACGTGGAGCGTGGCAGAGGAGTGTGCCGCGCGTGGCGCGGTGAAGGCGTCGAGGGGGGCTGCGATGCCCGGCCGTCGGTCACTGACGGTGACGAGAGTGCGCCCGATCCCGCGTACGGCCCTGGACGGAGAATTGGCGGAAGCTCGCCGCCGGGAAGGCGGTTGGGGCCGCAGCGCGGCCTGCTGTGAACTGCGGCCCTGCGGCGCGCTGACTTTGGCACAGGCGATCAAGCAGCGTCAAGATCATCGTACAAACGCCCTGCTCCGAGTTTCGGAGAGGTTCAGATGAATTGACACTTGCTCAAATCGGCTGGATGTGCTGGAAGTTGCCCGGCCATGGCCGCCGAACCCTCGGACCGGCCGGAAGGTCGTGGCCGCAGCATCGGCCCGGGACAGCGTGTGACGCCCGTAGCGCGGGTCGGCACGACCGTCGGATCCGCAACGCTACGTAACCGAACCTCGGCACCCGAGGCCACGAGGAGTGCCAAGTCCGTTGCCCTGGCCGGGATCTGAAATCACCTTGCGCTCCGGCCGCCGGAACCGGCCCGTCGGCCTGTGGGAAAGTACCGAAAGCGGACGGGGACGATCCGGTCCGCCCTGACGAGGATCAAGGAGCAGCTCGTGGAGGAGTCCCGGTTGGAGTCCTACCTGGACCGGATCGGCGCGGAGCGCCCCGGCCGGCCCGATCTGGCGGCCCTGCGGCGACTGCAACGGGCCCACCTGCTGACCGTGCCGTTCGAGAACCTGAGCATCCACCTCGGCGAGCCGGTACTGCTGGACGAAGCGTCACTGCTGGCCAAGCTGGTCGACCGGCGGCGCGGGGGCTTCTGCTACGAACTCAACGGCGCCTTCGCCGCACTGCTCACGGCGCTCGGCTACCGGGTCGACCTGCTCGCCGCCCGGGTCATCAACGGGCCGGTCCCCGGACCGCCGTTCGACCACCTGGCACTGCGGGTCCGGCTGGACGAGCGGGACGGGCCGGACGGGCCCGGCGGAGCGGACCGCACGGATGGCACGGGTGACACGGACACGCCGTGGCTGGTCGATGTCGGCTTCGGACGATTCAGCGTCCAGCCGCTGCGGCTGGACCTGCGCGAACCGCAGACCGACCCGGGCGGCGTCTTCACGGTGGTCGAGCACGGCGAGGAACTCGACGTCCTGCTGGACGGCAAGCCGCAGTACCGGCTCGACCCGCGCCCGTACGCGCTCTCCGACTTCGTCCCGACCTGCTGGTGGCACAGCACGTCTCCCGACTCGCCCTTCGCCCGCGCCACCCTCTGCTCACGCCTCACCGAGTCGGGCCGGGTCTCACTGACCGGCACCCGGCTGATCCGCAGCACGGACGGCGAGCGCGAGGAACGGGACCTCGACGAGGCGGCGGCGCTCGACGCCTGTCGAACGCTGTTCGGGATGGAACTGGACCGGCTCCCGGTCGCGCGCGGCTAGGTGTTCAGGTGAGCGGGCGGGGCGGGAGGGTGCGGCGGCCGTTGCTTCCGGCTTCGCGCAGTTCTCCCCCAGCCTTCGGCCGGGAGGTACCCCCACGCGCCCCTTGGGGCAACCCGACCCCCTCAGGTGAACAGGCAGGGCGGTTTTAACGCTGCTCTTAATTGCTGGGCGTATACGTAGAGGTAGACCACTCGTACGTGGGGTCGGCCGGGCTCCGGGGCGGTGGTGGAGGACGAGCGCGGTGCCGGGCGGCAGTCGGCCGGCGCCGGTGGCAGGTGAGCGAGGAATGAGGCACTACGGGCACTTCGGGCATCACGGCGGGTGGGGGTGGGTCCCGTTCGGTATCACGATGGTGCTGCTGTGGCTGGTGCTGATCGCCGTTCTGGTGCTGGTCTGGCGCGCCTGGTCGCACCGGTCCGTGAAGCCGGGACCGGCGGCACACTGGCCGCCGCCCGCGGCCGACCAGCACCGCTCCCCCGAGCAGGTGCTGGCCGACCGCCTGGCGCGCGGTGAGATCGAGATCGACGACTACCGACAGCGGCTGGCCGAACTCCGCGGCGGCGCGCAGCCGGGTCCGGGAGCGGGGCCGGGCACGGGGCCGCCGCCGACGGGCTGACGGTCAGCGCACGGCCGCGACCAGCGAGTCGGTGACGGACCGCCAGGCGACCCCGGCCTCCCGGAACCCGGCTTCGACCAGCCGGGCCGTGTGCCAGGAGGCCGGGTGCGTGTCGCCGTCCCGGTGCGCGCGGTAGATCTCCGAGCGGGCGGCGACGTGGTCGGCGAGCAGCGGGTCCGCCGCGGCGGCGGCCCACCAGTCGGCCCAGTCCAGGACGCCCTCGGCCCGCTCGCGCTGCCGGCGGCGGCGCTGGAACGCCAGGTCGGCGGCGTTGAGCAGCGGGGTGGCCGGTTCCGGCGTGTGGTCGGCGTTGAGGAACACCCCGCCCGGGCGCAGCAGGGCGGCGAGGTCGCCGTAGACGCGCACCAGGTCGTCGGTGGCGAGCCAGTGCAGTGCGGTGGCGGTCACCACCGCGTCGTACGGGCCGGGCGGCAGCCCGTCGGCCCAGTCCGGGTCCCGGAGGTCGGCGGTGACCAGGGTCAGCCGGGGCTCGTCGGCGAAGTGCCCGCCGGCGATGGCGAGCAGCGCCGGGTCGAGGTCCACCCCGACGCTGACGGCACCGGGCAGCCGGGCGAGCAGCCGCTCGCTGATGCTCGCGGTGCCGCAGGCGAGGTCGAGCACGCGCGGCCGGGGGCCGCCGACGGCCTCGACCAGGTCGAGCATCACCCGGAACCGCTCCTCGCGGTCCGGCAGGTACCACTCCTGCTGGCGGTCCCAGCTGCGCTGCCAGCTGTCCCAGTGCTTCTGGTCGGTCATGGCTCTTCCCCCTGGATCGGAACGGGATCGGTAACGGGATCAGTAAGAGGTGCATTGGCACTTCATCTGTTACCGACTTTAGGGGTTGCCGGTAATGGACACAAGAGCTTTCCGGTCATTACTCGTTTGGCGACCCGCCCGGCACTCCGTAGAGTTCACCCTTAAACCAGGCAGGGCGGACGAGGAAGCAGTTGCGGGCATGACGGCGGGCGAGGACATCCAGATCACCGAAGAGATCCAGACCGAACGGTCGGAGCAGACGGCAGAGGCCGAGACCGAGCACGGCCCGGGCATCGCCCCGGAGCGGCTGGAGCTCTTCCTCGACGTGCTCGCCGAGCTGAACGAGCTGGACGTGGACCACCCGGACGCGATCACCGTCCGGATGGCCGTCGGTGGCGTCTTCCGGACGCTCAAGCAGCGCCGCCGCCAGGAGACCCGCGCCCGCAAGACCGCCAACGACCGCGCGGTGACGGCCGCCACGGCCACCGGCGCACCGGGCCGGATCGACGACGAGACGGCGGGCGCCTTCGGCCTGACCACCGCCACCACCACGGAGATCGCCGGCATCCTGGAGCGTCCGCGCTCCTGCTACACCTGCAAGACCCGCTACGTCGAGGTGGACGCCTTCTACCACCAGCTCTGCCCGCCGTGCGCGAAGCAGAACCGGGCCCGCCGCGACGAGAAGGCCGACCTGACCGGCCGCCGCGCGCTGCTCACCGGCGGCCGGGCGAAGATCGGGATGTACATCGCGCTGCGCCTGCTGCGTGACGGTGCCCACACCACGATCACCACCCGCTTCCCGAACGACGCGATCCGCCGCTTCAAGGCGATGCCGGACAGCGCCGACTGGCTGCACCGCCTGAAGATCATCGGGATCGACCTGCGCGACCCGGCCCAGGTCGTCGCGCTCGCCGACACCGTCGCGGCCGACGGCCCGCTGGACATCCTGATCAACAACGCCGCGCAGACCGTGCGCCGCTCGCCGAAGGCGTACAGCGAGCTGATCGCCGCCGAGTCCGCCCCGCTGCCCGCCGGCGAGCTGCCCCCCGCCGTGGTGATCGGCAGCTTCGGCAGCGGCACCGTGGACCGCCCGGCGCTGCCCGGCCAGTCCTCCGGCGCGCACGAAGCGCTCACCGCCGAGGACGTGACGGCCCTCGCGCTGGTCACCGGCTCGGCCTCGCCGGCCCGGATCGAGGCCGGGACGGCGATCGACGCCGGCGGTCTGGTCCCCGACCTGGCCGCGACCAACACCTGGGTCCAGACCGTCAGCGAGGTCGACCCGATCGAGCTGCTGGAAGTCCAGCTCTGCAACGTCACCGCGCCGTTCGTGCTGGTCAGCCGCCTGCGCCCGGCGATGGCGGCCTCCCCGGCCCGCCGCAAGTACGTGGTGAACGTCTCCGCGATGGAGGGCCAGTTCAGCCGCGCGTACAAGGGCGCCGGGCACCCGCACACCAACATGGCCAAGGCCGCGCTGAACATGCTCACCCGCACCAGCGCCAAGGAGATGCTGGAGACCGACGGCATCCTGATGACCGCCGTCGACACCGGCTGGATCACCGACGAGCGCCCGCACCCCGACAAGATGCGCCTCGCCGAGGAGGGCTTCCACGCCCCGCTCGACCTGGTCGACGGCGCGGCGCGGGTCTACGACCCGATCGTCCGGGGCGAGCAGGGCGAGGACCTGTACGGCTGCTTCCTGAAGGACTTCGCCCCCTCCCCCTGGTAAGCCCCCCTAGGAGGACCGACCGATGGCACCCGTGCTCGGCGCCGGCGTGATCGTGCCCACCACCGACGGACGGGTGCTCCTCGGCCGGCGGATCACCGCGGGTGAGACGCCGAGCTGGGGGCTGCCCGGCGGCAAGGTGGACCAGCCGGGCGAGTCCTTCGAGCAGGCCGCGGCACGCGAGCTCGCCGAGGAGACCGGGCTGGTGGTGCCCGCCGGACGGATGCGGGTGCTCGCCGTCCTGCTCGACCACCAGCTCGGCCGGCCCCGGCTGACCGCCGCCGTGCTCGCCCCGCCGACGGACGCCCCGGCCGAGGTCACCGAGCCGCACAGCTGTGCGGGGTGGCAGCGCTTCGCGCTCGACGCGCTGCCGGAACCGATGTTCTATCCGTCCGGGCTGGTGCTCGGGTGCTGGCTGCCCGACTACCGGCCGGCGGCCGAGGGCGCCTACCGCTACGCGGTCGTGGGTCACTGACCTGGCGCCCCTGGGGCGGTGGGGGTGAGCGCCGGGGAATCAGGGGGTAGGGGCCGGGATCAGGTAGGTGGCGATGCTGCGCAGCTTTTCGCAGGTCTCCTCCAGTTCGCGTTCCGGGGTGGACTGGCGGACGATCCCGGCGCCGGCGCGGAGCCAGACCTGTCCGGCCTGTTGGTAGACGGCGCGCAGGACCAGGGCCGCGTCCAGCTCGCCGTCGTGGTCGACGGCGAGCACCGCGCCGCCGTACATCTCGCGCGGTACCGGCTCGTACGCGCGGACGGCCGCCAGGGCGGCGGACTTGGGGATGCCCGAGACGGTGATCGCGGGGAACAGCGCCGCGAACGCGTCCCAGTTGCGCAGGCCGGGGGCGAGCAGGCCGGAGAGCCGGGAGGCCAGGTGCTGGACGGTGCCGCGCTCCCGGACGGCCATGTGCTCCTCGACCGTGACGGTGCCGGGCTCGCAGACCGTGCCGAGTTCCTCGTACGCGGCCGTCACCGAGATCTGGTGTTCGTGGATCTCCTTCGCGTCGGCGAGCAGCTCCTCGCGCAGGCGGTGGTTCTCGGCGGCGGAGGCGGTGAGCGCCCGGGTACCGGCCAGCGGCTGGGTCCGCACCAGCCCGGCGGCCGTGACCGACACCACCAGCTCCGGGCTGAAGCCGGCCGCGCGCAGGCCGCCGAGGTTGAGCAGGAAGGAGCGGGCGGGCGTGTTGTGGCGGCGGCCGTGGACGAAGGTGGCGACCAGGTCGATCGCGGCCGGCACCGGCACGACCCGGCTGAGCACGACCTTCTCGAACGCGCCCGCGCCGATCTCGTCGACCGCCGCCGCGACCGACTTCAGGTACTGGTCGGCGCCGACGCCCAGGTCCAGACCCGCGATGCCGCGCTGCCCGCTGACCCGCTCCGGCGCCGGTCCGGCGAGCAGCGCGGCGAGCCGGTCGGGCCCGTCCGGGCCGGTGGTCCGCAGCAGCGCGCGGCCGGCGGTGATCCGTACCTCCTCGCGCGGGACGACCAGGTGCAGGAGCGGTGCGGCCCCGGCGGCCGGGGGGCGTCCCGCCTGGGCCTCGGCGAGTTCGAACCCGGCCCAGCCGTACGCACGCCAGCGGCGTACCGGCAGCGCTTCGAGCAGGTCGGCGACGACGTCCAACGGCCGGCGGGTCCACGGGATGCTGCGCCGGTCGGTGCCGCAGGTGTAGTGGACCTGCCGCCGGTCGACGGTGATCTCCGCCAGCGCGCCCGCGCAGAAGTGCCAGGTCGCGCCCTGCTCGTGGACGACGTGGCTGTCGTCCCGGTGCAGCGCGGCCAGCCGCGCGACCGTGAGCAGCGGGTCGTGCGGGGCGTCGACCTCGGTCTCGGCGTAGTGCTGACGCTGACTCATGGCGTTCTCCTCACTCGGGACAGAGCCTGGACGGCTCTCGGGCCGACCGCGCGGCGCGGTCGGCGGGCTCTGCCGCGGCCAGGGGCGCGGCCAGTGCGCGCTTGTCGACCTTGCCCGCGCCGGTGCGCGGGAGGGCGGCCACCAGCTCCACCCGGTCGGGCAGCTTGTGGGCGGCCAGCCCCCTGGCCCGCAGGAATGCGGCCAGCTCGGCCCGGCCGGGCGTACCCGCCCGGGGTACCACGAACGCGCAACTGCGTTCGCCCAGCTGCGCGTCGGGCACGCCGACCAGTGCGACCTGGGCTACCAGGGGGTGGGCCAGCAGGTGGTCCTCGACCTCGGCGGCCGGCACCTTCTCACCGCCCCGGTTGATGACGTCCTTGACCCGCCCCTCGACCACCAGGTGGCCGGTGGGGGTGATCCGCACCAGGTCGCCCGTCCGGTAGTAGCCGTCCGCGGTGAAGGCGGTGGCGTCGGTCTCGGGCGCCCGGTAGTAGCCCCGGACGGTGTACGGACCACGGGTCAGGAGCTGCCCCACCTCGCCGGGCCGGACCTCGCGGCCGGCGGCGTCGACCACCCGGAGTTCGTCCCCGGCGGAGAGCGGACGGCCCTGGGTGGACAGCACGGTCTCGTCGGGATCCTCGGGCCGGGTGAAGCAGAGCAGGCCCTCGGCCATCCCGAACACCTGCTGGAGGCGGCAGCCGAGCCCGGGCCGCACCCGCTCCGCCGCCGCCCGGCCCAGCCGGGCGCCGCCGACCTGGAGCAGCGCGAGGCTCGACAGGTCGGCGCCCGTCCACTCGGCCTCGGCCAGCCAGAGCGCCAGCAGCGGCGGGGTGAGCGCGGACACCGTCACCCGTTCGCGCTCGATCAGCGCGAAGGCCCGGTCGGGCCCGGCGTCCGGGGCCAGCACGACGGTGCCGCCGGCCGACAGCGTCCCGAGGACTCCCGGGCAGCCGAGGGCGAAGTTGTGCGCCGCCGGCAGCGCGGCCAGGTAGACGCTCCGGTCGTCCAGCCCGCAGAGCCGGGCGCTGGCCCGCAGGTTGTAGGCGTAGTCCCGGTGGGTCCGGGGGATCAGCTTCGCGGCGCCGGTCGTCCCGCCGGAGAGCAGGAGCAGTGCGACGGCCGCCGGGTCGGGACGGGCGGGTGCGGGCGGCGTTCCGCCGGACGGCAATGCGCGGTGGCGGCCGCCGTCCAGCAGGGTGAATGCCTCGTCCGGTGCGCTTTCCGCCGCCGCACCGGATGTCCCGGCGGATGTCCGGGTGAGCAGGACGTGCCGCAGCCCGGGATTGTCGGTGCGTACGGCCTCGGCGAGGGCCGTGTAATCGAAACCGGAGTCGGCCTCGTGCCCTCTTCCGGGGATTGTGTAGCCGACCGCTCCGGTCATCCTACACAGCTGGTCGATCTCATTCTTCCGGTGCGTCGGAAGCGCGAGCACCGGGACGGCTCCCATTCGAAAAAATGCAAAGAGAACAAGTACGAATTCCGTGCAGTTGGGCAGCTGCACCACGACCCGGTCACCGGCGGCGATCCCCAGCAGCGCGAGCCGGCCGGCCAGCCGGTCGGCGGCCGCGTCCAGCTCGCCGTAGTCCGTGACCCGCCCGTCCGCCACCAGCGCGGGCCGGGCGGGCCGCCGTCGGGCGTGGGTGCGCAACAGGTCGCCGAGCGTCTCGGGCCGCCAGAATCCGGCCTCGCAGTAGCGTTCCACCAGGTCGTCCGGGTAGCGCACGTGCCCGTCCGGGTGCCGGAGCCCGCCCCCGCCCGGGGCCGCCGACGGCTGTGGCAGCGCGGTCACCGGCCCGCTCCGCCGCCGGCCGGCCGGTCGGCCAGGGCGACAGGCCGCACCCTGGGAGGACGTCGGAATACCCGTCCGCAGCTGGATTTCATCAGAATAATCCGAATCTCCTATGAGTCACCCGCCGTGCGATTCCAACCCGCCCGGCCGCCCCGATGTCGCCACACTTTAGCGCCACCTGGCATTCGCTCCCACCATCGCTACGGCTTTGCCGGAGCCGGGAGAGTTGGTGTATTAGTTTCAGGACGCACAATCTGCGGACAATCATCGACCTGAAGCAGCGCACCACCGTCCGAGCGGCGGCCATGGGGAGGGGCGAGGGATGCTTTCACCGGAACAGGGTATTTCGTCAACCGGGAGCGACACGGAGTCATCCGTCCGCGAATCAGTTGCGCGGGACGGAATCAGGAATACCGTCGCCGATATGCTCGGCTGCGACCCGCAGGACCTCGCGGACCACGACGATCTGGCCGAGCACGGCATGGACTCGATCCGGATGATGGACCTGGCCGGGCGGTTCCGCCGGCAGGGGGTCCCCGTCACCTTCCCCGATCTGGCACGCCGTCCGACCGTCGCGGCCTGGTCGGCGCTGGCCGGCGCCCGGCTCCCGGAGGCCCGGCCACCCGCCGCAACGGCCTCCGCGGACACACACCCCCACCACGCGCACCCCGGTCACGTCCTGCCCGCGACGCCCGCCGCCGAGGTGGACGGCGCCGCGCCCTTCCCGCTGACGCCCGTCCAGCACGCCTACTGGGTCGGCCGGCGCGACGACCAGGTGCTCGGCGGGGTGGGCTGCCACGCCTACTTCGAGTTCGACGGATCGCGGGTCGACCCCGGCCGGCTGGAGCACGCCGTACGGCGGGTGATCTCCCGGCACGGCATGCTGCGGGCCCGGTTCCTGGCGGACGGCAGGCAGCAGGTGATGCCCGTCGGCGGGTGGCCCGGCCTGGTCGTGCACGACCTCCGCGAGGAGCCCGGGGAGCGGGTCGCGGCCCGGCTGGCCGCCGTCCGCGAGTCGCTGTCGCACCATCGGACGGACGTGGCGCGCGGCGAGGTGCTCGACCTCGAACTGAGCCTGCTGCCGGGTACGGCCACCCGGATCCACCTGGGCATCGACCTGCTCGTCGCGGACGTCGAGAGCATCCGGATCCTGCTGGCCGACCTCGCCCGGGCCTACCTGGACCCCGACGCACCTCACCCCGCCGCACCGGACGCCGCCACACCGGAGTTCGGCTTCCCGCACTACCTCGCCGACCGTGCGGCCCGGCGCGCCGGGGCACGCGAGCGGGCCCGGGAGTACTGGCAGGATTGGCTGGCCGGCCTGCCGGACGGGCCCGCCCTGCCGCTCGCCACCGATCCGGCCCTGCTCGGTGCTCCCCGCTTCACCCGGCGCCGGCACCGTCTGGAACCGGCCGAGTGGCAGCGCTTCGCCCGCCGCGCCCGCGAGGGCGGCACCACGCCCGCGATGGCGCTGGCCACCGCGTACGCCGAGGTGCTCGCGGCCTGGAGCGAGAGCCCGCGCTTCCTGCTGAACCTGCCGCTGTTCGACCGCGAGGCCGTCCATCCCGCCGTCCCCGGCATGGTCGCCGACTTCACCGACCTGCTGCTGCTGGACCTGGACCTGTCGGGCGAGGCCGGCTTCGCCGACCGGGCCCGCGCGGTGCAGGACGGCTTCCGGGAGGCCGCCGCCCACTGCGCGTACTCCGGCGTGGAGGTGCTCCGCGACCTGGCCCGCACGCATCCGGGCGGGCCAGGTCGCGCACCCGTGGTGTTCGCCTGCACGCTGGGCAGCGAGCTCGTCGGCGAGGAGTTCCGCTCCACCCTGGGCGAGTTGGGGTGGATGATCTCGCAGACCCCGCAGGTCTGGCTGGACCACCAGGTGTACGAGTCGCGGGGCGGCGTCGACCTCTGCTGGGACTCCGCCGACGACCTGTTCCCGCCCGGCCTCCTCGACGACATGTTCGGGGCCTACCGGGAGTTGGCCGACCGGCTGTCGGCGCCGGACGCCGACTGGGCGGTGCCCGCCCGCCCGCCGCTCCCCCGGCGGCAGCGCGCCGTCCGCGACCGGGCCAACTCCACCGCCGGGCCGCTCACCGGGCGCGGCCTGCACCAGGAGTTCTTCCGGCACGCGGCGAGCCGCCCGGACCGCCCCGCGCTGCTGTGGGGCGACGGATCGGCGCTGAGCTACGGCGAGTTGGCCCGGCAGGCGCTCGGGGTGGCCGGGCTGCTGCGGTCGCGCGGGCTGCGGTCGGGCGAGCCGGTGGCCGTCTCGCTGCCCAGGGGCGCCGGCCAGGTCGCCGCCGTGCTTGGGGTGCTGGCCGCCGGGGGCGCGTACGTACCCGTGGGCACCGACCAGCCCGCGCGTCGGCGTGAGCGCATCCTGCGGCGCGCGGACGTCCGGCTGCTGCTGACCGACGCCGGGCACGCGGCCGGTGCGGCGGGGCTGCCGCCGCAGGTGGCGGTGCTCGACATCGAGACGGCCTGCGAGCACCCGCCGCTCGCCGCCCCGGCCGAGGCGGGCGGCGGGGCCCCGGCCTACGTGATCTTCACCTCCGGCACCACCGGCGAGCCGAAGGGGGTGATGGTGGCCCACGGCGCGGCGTCCAACACCGTGGACGACGTCAACGAGCGGTTCGCCGTCGGCCCGGCCGACCGGGTGCTCGGGGTGTCCGCGCTCGACTTCGACCTGTCCGTCTACGACGTGTTCGGCCCGCTGTCGGCCGGCGGCGCGCTGGTGCTGGTGGCCGAGGACCAGCGGCGCGATCCCGCCGCCTGGGCCGGGCTGATCGCCCGGCACGGGGTGACGGTCTGGAACTCCGTCCCGGTCCTGCTGGACATGCTGCTGACCGGGCCGGCGGCCCTGCCGCGGCTGCGGCTGGCCCTGGTCTCCGGCGACTGGATCGGGCTCGACCTGCCCGGGCGGCTGGCCCGGCAGGCCGGACCGGCCTGCCGGTTCGCCGCCCTCGGCGGTGCGACCGAGGCCGCGATCTGGTCGAACCTGTTCGAGGTCACCGACGTCCCCCCGGGCTGGACGTCCATCCCGTACGGCGCCCCCCTGCGTAACCAGTGCCTGCGCGTGGTCGGCCCGGCCGGGCACGACTGCCCGGACTGGACGCCCGGCGAGCTGTGGATCGGCGGCGCCGGGGTGGCCCTCGGCTACCTCGGCGACCCCGCGCTCACCCGGGACCGGTTCGTCGACTCCGCGGGAGGGCGCTGGTACCGGACGGGGGACCGCGCGCGCTACTGGCCGGACGGCACCGTGGAGTTCCTGGGCCGGCGCGACCAGCAGGTCAAGATCCGTGGCGTCCGGACCGAACCGGGCGAGATCGAGGCCGCGCTCGGGGCCCACCCGTCGGTCGGCCGCTGCGTGGTCGCCGCCGTCGGCCCGGACCGGGCCAGGCGGCTGGTGGCCGTCGCGACCCCGGCGGCCCGTCCGTCGGCCGCAGCCCCGGCCCCCGACCCCGACCCCGACCCCGCTGCCGGCACCGGACCGGCGGCCGCGCTCCCGGCCGTGACCGGGGAGGAGGACGAAGCCCGGCTGGTCGAGTCCGTGCTCGCCCGGCTGCTGGTCGGCGAGGCGGGCGTGACCACCCGGCCCACCGCCCCCGCCGAACTGGCCCGCCGCTGGGGCGCGACGCCCGAGTGGCAGCCGTTGCTCGGGCTCTGGTCGGACTGGCTCACCACGCGCGGCGTGCTGAGCCGCGACCGGAACGGCTACGCGGCCGGGCCCCGGCTGGCCGAGGTGTGCCGCCGCCGCGCGGCGGACGACCCCGCCGACGGCCGGCTCGCGCCGGTCGCCGAGCGGCTCCGGCAGCGGGCCGAGGAGCTGGCCGCCGTGCTCAGGGGTGGCCTAGACCACCGCGTACTGCTCGACGACCCGGTGCTCGCCCCCGCCGCGCTCGCCGCCCGCGCCCCCGGCGCGGAGCAGGCGCTCGCCGCGCTGGCGGCGGCGCTGCCCGGGAGTCCCGGGCTGGAGATCGCCGTTCTCGGGGCGGGTGGCGGGTCCACCGTGCACCGGCTGCTCCGGTCGGCACCGGCCCACGGCCACCGCTACACACTGCTCGACGGCTCGGCCGCCCGGCTCGACGCAGCGGCCCGGCTGCTGGCCGGCCACCCGGGCGGGGTCGGCTGCCACCGCCTGGCGGGCGGGCTGCTGCCCGGCGGGTTGCTGGCCCGGTTCGACGTGGTGCTGGCCGACCAGGCGCTGCACGCCGAGGCCGACCCGGCCGAAGCCGCCCGCCTCGCCGCGCTGTTGCTCGTGCCCGGCGGTCTGCTGCTCGCAGTGGAACGCACCGAACTGCCGCCGCTCGCCCTGATCGCCGCGGCCGTACCGACCCGTGGCTTCACCGACCTCGACCCGGTCCGCCGTTCGCGCCGCAGCCCGCTGCTGCCGGTCGCCCGGTGGCACCCGCTGCTGGCCGCCCACGGCCTCGACCCGGCGACCGGCGGGGAGGCCCTGCCCGGCGGCCACGTCCTGCTGCGCGCCGTCAAGGCGCCGGACGCCGGGCTGCCCACGGACGCGGCCGTCCGGGAGTGGCTGGCGGCCCGGCTGCCCACCGCGATGCTGCCGGACCGGCTGTTCGGCGCCACCACGCTGCCGGTCACCGCCAACGGCAAGGTGGACCGCGCCGCCCTGCTCGCGGCACTGCCCCCCGAGGATCCGGCCGGCTCCGAGACCGAGGACGCGCCGCACGGCCCGGTGGAGACGGCGCTCGCCGCCGCCTGGTGCGAGGTGCTCGGCCTCCCCCGGGTCGGCCGCGGCCAGGGCTTCTTCACCCTCGGCGGCGACTCCCTGCTGGCCACCCGCCTGGTGGGCCGGCTGCGGGAGGCGGGGTTCGCGGTCGACCTGGCGGCGGTGTTCGCCACCCCGGTGCTGCGCGAACTCGCCGCCACCGTGACGCCCGTGGCGGCCCCGGCGGCCGGGGCGTCGGGCGTGACCGCCGACCACGCGCACCGCCATGACCCCTTCCCGCCCACCGACGTGCAGCGCGCCTACTGGACCGGCCGCGACGCCGGGCTGCCGCTCGGCGGCGTCGGAGCGCACTACTACCTGGAGTTCGACGGCCCGGACCTCGACCTCCCCCGGCTGGAGACCGCCTGGAACCTGCTGATCGCGCGGCACGAGATGCTGCGCGCGGTCTTCGACGAGGACGGCGGACAGCGGATCCTGCCCGAGGTGCCCGAGGTGACGATCCCCGTCGTCGAGGCCGCCGGGCCGGACGGGCTGCGCGCCGCCATGTCGCACCAACTGCGGGACCCGGCCGTGTGGCCGCTCCTCGACCTGCGGGCCGTGGTGTACCGGCGGGACGGCGAGCGCCGGGTGCGGCTCGGGCTGAGCCTGCCGAACATCGTGCTGGACGGCCGCAGCATGATGATCGTGCTGGCCGAACTCGCCGCGCTCCACCGGTCGCCGGACGCCGCCCTCCCACCGGTGGACGGCCTGTCCTTCCGTGACTACCTGCTCCAGGCCGGGCCCGGCGAGGCCGAACTCGCGGCCGCCGAGCGGTACTGGCGGTCCCGGCTCGCCGAGCTGCCGCCCGCCCCCCGGCTGCCGCTCGCCACCGACCCGGCCAAGGTCACCGCGCCGCGCTTCGCCCGCCGCTCGGGCCTGCTCCCGGCCTCGTCCTGGCAGCGCGTCACCGACCGGGCCCGGGCGTACGGGCTCACGCCGTCCGCCGTGCTGCTCGCCTGCTACGCCGAGGTGCTCGGGCGGTGGAGCACCCGCCGCGACCTGACCGTCAACCTGACGCTGTTCGACCGGCAGGAGGTGCACCCGGCGGTCGACGACATCGTCGGCGACTTCACCTCGCTGCTGCTCGTGGCCTACGAGCCGTCGCCCGGCGCCGGCTTCCTGGAGCGCGCCCGGGCCCTGCAACTGCGCCTGGGGCAGGATCTGGGCCACCGGGCCTGGTCGGCCGTACGGGTGGCGCGCGAGCTGGCCCGGGCCGAGGGCGTCGCCGACCGGGCGGTGCCGGTGGTCTTCACCAGCGCGCTGGGGACGCCGCGCGACCTGTCGCTGGACCTGTCCGACTGGCTGCTGCCCCGGGTGTGGGGCGTCTCGCAGACTCCGCAGACCTGGCTGGACAACCAGGTGTACGACTCGCCGCGCGGTCTGCACTACGACTGGGACGCGGTGGAGGAGCTGTTCCCGCCCGGCGTACTCGACGCGATGTTCACGGCCTACGGCCAACTCCTCGACTGGACCGTCGAATCCGACTGGAACACACCCGTCCCCGACCTCCTCCCGGCCGGCCAACGCGCCGTACGCACAGCAGTCAACGCCACCACCGCACCCATCCCCCAAGGCACCCTCCACGACGCGTTCTTCACCCACGCCGCCACCGACCCCGACCGCTGCGCCCTGCACTGGGAAACCGACGGCCGGATGAGCTACGGCCAACTCGCCGACCACGCCCTGCGCATCGCCGCCCTCCTACGGCACCAAGGCGTCGAACCGTCCGAACCCGTCGCCGTCACACTCCCCAAAGGCCCGGACCAACTCGCCGCCGTCCTCGGCATCCTGGCACTCGGCGCCGCCTACGTACCGATCGGCACCGACCAACCCGAACACCGCCGGCAACGCATGCTCACCACCGCCGGCATCCACCACACCCTCGACCAACAACTGCTCCAACAAGCAGCGGAATACGAACCACTCACCCGGCCGGCACCGGCACCCGGCAACACCCCCGCCTACATCATCTTCACCTCCGGCTCCACCGGCGAACCCAAAGGCGTCGAAGTCACCCACACCGCCGCCCTCAACACCATCCACGACATCAACAACCGCTGCACCCTCACCCCCCACGACCGCCTCCTCGCCCTCTCCGCCCTCGACTTCGACCTCTCCGTCTACGACATCTTCGGCCCCCTCACCGCAGGCGCCGCCATCGTCCTCATCCAAGAACACGAACGCCGCGACCCCGAACGCTGGCTGGACCTCATGACCCACCACCAGGTCACCCTCTGGAACAGCGTCCCCATGCTCCTCGACATGCTCCTCACCACCACCGAAACCACCAACCAAACCACCAACCAAACCACCACCGACCCCACCACCCGAACCCACCAACTACCCCCCTCACTCCGCCTCGCCCTCACCTCCGGCGACTGGGTCGGCACCGACCTCCACCCCCGCCTCACCACCCAACTCCCCCACTGCCGCCTCATCGCCCTCGGCGGCGCCACCGAAGCCGCCATCTGGTCCAACGCCTGGGAAACCACCCCCAACGACCCACCCTGGACCTCCGTCCCCTACGGCCACCCCCTCACCAACCAGCACTACCGCACCACCGACACCCACCACCACGACACCCCCGACTGGGTCCCCGGCGAACTCTGGATCAGCGGCACCGGACTCGCCACCGGCTACCGCAACGACCCCACCCGCACCACCGAAAAATTCATCCACCACCAAGGCACCCGCTGGTACCGCACCGGCGACCTCGGCCGCTACCACCCCGACGGCACCCTCGAATTCCTCGGCCGCACCGACCACCAACTCAAAATCAACGGCCACCGCATCGAACCCGGCGAAATCGAAACCACCCTCCACCACCACCCCACCATCCGACACGCCGTCGTCACGGCCGACGACAGCGGGCCCGGGCGGCGGCTGCTGGCCCACGTGGTGGCGGACGACGGCGGGACGGACGTCGACGAGCTACGCGCCTTCCTCGCCGAACGGCTGCCCCGGCACGCGGTACCGGCGGAGATCCTGCTGCTGGCCGCCCTGCCGCTGACCGCCAACGGCAAGGTCGACCGCGCCGCACTGGCCGCGGCCGCCCCGGCCACTCCGTCGGCCGCCGCCGGTGAACCGCCGCGCACCGCCGCCGAACGGCTGGTGGGCGAGGTGTGGTCCGAGGTGCTCGGCCGGCCGGACCCGGCCCGCGACAGCGACTTCTTCGCGCTGGGCGGCGACTCGCTGCTCGCCGCCAAGGTGGTGTCCCGGCTGCGCTCGGCGGGCGCGGGCGGCGCCCGGATCAGCGGCCTGTTCAGCACGCCGGTGCTGGCCGGGTTCGCCGCCGGGCTCTCGCTGGGGGCGCCGCCCGAGCAGCCGCCCGCGCCTGTCCTGGCCGTCCCGGCGGACCGGCACCTGCCGTTCGCCCCGACCGAGCTGCAACGCGCCTACTGGGTCGGCCGGTCGCCGTCGTTCACGCTCGGCGGCGTCGGCTCGTACTACTACTGCGAGTTCGACGGGACGGACCTGGACCCGGGCCGGCTGGAGACCGTCTGGAACCTGCTGATCGCGCGGCACGAGACGCTGCGCGCGGTCTTCGACCAGGACGGCAGCCAGCTGGTCCTGCCCGAGGTCCCCCGGCTGGTGATCCCGGTGGTGGACGCCCCCGGGGCGGCGGCGGACGCCGCACTGGCGGCGCTGCGGGCGCAGATGTCGCACCAGGTGCTGGACCCCTCGGTGTGGCCGCTGTTCGACGTCCGCGCCGTCCGGTACGGCCGGGGCCGTACCCGGGTGGGCATCGGGCTGGACTACCTGCTCGTCGACGGCCTCAGCATGATGGTCCTGTTCGCCGAACTCGACCTGCTGCTGCGCGACCCGGACGCCGAACTGCCGCCGATCGGGGTGTCGTTCCGCGACTACGCCTGCCAGGCCGGGCCGACGCCCGCCGAGCGGGACCGCTCGCTGAGCCACTGGCGGGAGCGACTGCCGGAGCTGCCGCCGCCGCCCGCGCTGCCGCTCGCGGTCGACCCGGCCGCCGTGGCGCGGCCGCGCTTCGTCCGCCGCGAGACCTGGCTCGGCCCGGACCGCTGGCAGGCGCTCCAGGCCCGCGCCCGGGACGCGGGGTGCACGCCGTCGGCGCTGCTGCTGGCCTGCTACGCGGAGGTGCTCGGGGTCTGGAGCACCCGCCGCGACCTGACCGTCGCACTCACCCTGTTCGACCGCCGGGCCGTCCACCCCGACATCGAGCGGGTGCTCGGCGACTTCACCTCACTGCTGCCGGTGGCGTACGAGCCCCGGCCCGGAGAGCCGTTCGGCGCCCGGGTGCGGCGCCTGAAGGAGCGGCTGGGCCGGGACCTGGACCACCGGGACGCCCCGGTCCTCGCCCTGCTGCGCGAGGCCGCCGGGCCGCAGGCGGTCGCCGAGGCGACCCTGCCGGTGGTGTTCACCAGCGCCCTCGGGGTGGCCGACGCACTCAGCGACGGCCTGCGACGGCCGGTCTGGAGCGTGTCGCAGACACCACAGGTCTGGCTGGACGAGCAGGTGATGGTGCGGGACGGCGGCCTGCTGATCACCTGGGACGCGGTGGAGGAGCTGTTCCCGCCCGGCGTACTCGACGCGATGTTCACGGCCTACGGCCAACTCCTCGACTGGACCGTCGAATCCGACTGGAACACACCCGTCCCCGACCTCCTCCCGGCCGGCCAACGCGCCGTACGCACAGCAGTCAACGCCACCACCGCACCCATCCCCCAAGGCACCCTCCACGACGCGTTCTTCACCCACGCCGCCACCGACCCCGACCGCTGCGCCCTGCACTGGGAAACCGACGGCCGGATGAGCTACGGCCAACTCGCCGACCACGCCCTGCGCATCGCCGCCCTCCTACGGCACCAAGGCGTCGAACCGTCCGAACCCGTCGCCGTCACACTCCCCAAAGGCCCGGACCAACTCGCCGCCGTCCTCGGCATCCTGGCACTCGGCGCCGCCTACGTACCGATCGGCACCGACCAACCCGAACACCGCCGGCAACGCATGCTCACCACCGCCGGCATCCACCACACCCTCGACCAACAACTGCTCCAACAAGCAGCGGAATACGAACCACTCACCCGGCCGGCACCGGCACCCGGCAACACCCCCGCCTACATCATCTTCACCTCCGGCTCCACCGGCGAACCCAAAGGCGTCGAAGTCACCCACACCGCCGCCCTCAACACCATCCACGACATCAACAACCGCTGCACCCTCACCCCCCACGACCGCCTCCTCGCCCTCTCCGCCCTCGACTTCGACCTCTCCGTCTACGACATCTTCGGCCCCCTCACCGCAGGCGCCGCCATCGTCCTCATCCAAGAACACGAACGCCGCGACCCCGAACGCTGGCTGGACCTCATGACCCACCACCAGGTCACCCTCTGGAACAGCGTCCCCATGCTCCTCGACATGCTCCTCACCACCACCGAAACCACCAACCAAACCACCAACCAAACCACCACCGACCCCACCACCCGAACCCACCAACTACCCCCCTCACTCCGCCTCGCCCTCACCTCCGGCGACTGGGTCGGCACCGACCTCCACCCCCGCCTCACCACCCAACTCCCCCACTGCCGCCTCATCGCCCTCGGCGGCGCCACCGAAGCCGCCATCTGGTCCAACGCCTGGGAAACCACCCCCAACGACCCACCCTGGACCTCCGTCCCCTACGGCCACCCCCTCACCAACCAGCACTACCGCACCACCGACACCCACCACCACGACACCCCCGACTGGGTCCCCGGCGAACTCTGGATCAGCGGCACCGGACTCGCCACCGGCTACCGCAACGACCCCACCCGCACCACCGAAAAATTCATCCACCACCAAGGCACCCGCTGGTACCGCACCGGCGACCTCGGCCGCTACCACCCCGACGGCACCCTCGAATTCCTCGGCCGCACCGACCACCAACTCAAAATCAACGGCCACCGCATCGAACCCGGCGAAATCGAAACCACCCTCCACCACCACCCCACCATCCGACACGCCGTCGTGATTCCGGTGGGCGAACGCGGCAGCCGCCGCCTGCACGCCTTCGTGGCCACCGGCGGCGCGGCCCTGGACACGGCCGAACTCCAGGACTACCTGGCCGACCGGCTGCCGCCGTACGCGCGCCCGTCCGGCCTGACCGTGCTCGACGCGCTGCCGCTGTCGGCCAACGGCAAGGTGGACCGCGCCGCGCTCAGGCCGCCGGCCGAGCCGGCCGGCGGGCCGGCGGGCGTCGAGGCGCCGCGCGGACCGGTGGAGTCCGCGCTCGCCGAACTGTGGAGCGGCCTGCTGGGGCGGGCCGCCGTACCGCGCGACGCGACCTTCTTCGCCCTCGGCGGCGACAGCCTGCTGGCGACCCGGCTGGTCCAGCGGCTGCGCGACCGGTTCGGCTGCGAGATGTCCCTACGCCAACTACTCAGCGAGCCGACGATCGCCGGGCTCGCGACGCTCATCGAGCGCCAGCACCCCGGCACCGAGGCCGAAGACACGGAGGACGGCACACTGTGACGGTAGTCGAGCTCATCGGCGAACTTGAGAACATCGGCGTACGGCTGTGGGAGGAGGACGGCCTACTGCGCTACCGCGCGCCCCGCCACGTGATGACGGAGGAGCGGCTCGCGCGCCTGCGGCAGCACAAGCCCGCCGTGCTCGAAGAGTTGCGGCGCAGCGCGGCCGCCCCGCAGCTCACGGCCGACCCGGCGGCCCGGTACGAGCCCTTCCCGCTCACCGACGTCCAGTCCTCGTACCTGCTCGGGCGCAGCGGCGCCTACGAGTACGGGGGCGTCGGCTGCCAGGCGTACCTGGAGGTGCGGTTCCCCGCCTTCGATCCGCAGCGAGTGGGCGCGGCCTGGCGGCAGTTGATCGCCCGGCACGACGCGCTGCGGACGGTCGTCCACCCCGACGGCCACCAGCAGGTGCTGGCCGAGGTACCGGAGCTGCCGGTGCCGGTCGCCGATCTGCGGGCCGCCTCCCCGGCCGCCCGGGAGCAGGCCGTCGAGCGGACCCGGGCCGAACTCGCCACCCGTGACTACGAGTCCGACCGGTGGCCGCTGCACGAGCTGCGGGTGACCCGGACCGACCGGGACCTGCTGGTCCATCTCTCGATCGACCTGCTGATCTGTGACTACGCCAGTGTCCAGCTGCTGCTGGGCGAGTTGGAGCTGCTCTGTCTGCGCCCGGGCGCCGCCCCGCCCGAGCCGTCCGTCCGCTACCGGGACTACCTGGCGGCCGAACGGCGGCTGCGCGAGAGCTCGTTCGAGCGCGACCGCGCGTACTGGTGGAGCCGGCTGGAGGAGGACGGCCCCGACGCACTGGCGCCCGCGCCCGCGCTGCCGGTCCGTACGCGCGGTGCGGGGCGGGGCACGCCGTGCTTCGAGCGCTTGCAGGCCCGGCTGGACGGGCCCGGGTGGCAGGACCTGCGCCGGCGGGCGGCCGCGCACCGGGTGACACCGACCGTCGCGCTGCTCACCGCCTACGCGGAGGTGGTCGGCCGGTGGAGCGGCAGCTCCCGGTTCACACTGGACCTGCCGATGTTCCACCGGCTGCCATTGCACCCCGAAGTCGGGTCCCTGGTCGGTGACTTCACCTCGGTCGAGCTGCTGACGGTGGACCGGTCGGCGGGCGGCTCGTTCGCCGAGCGCGCGGCGGCCGTCCAGGCGCGGCTGTGGCAGGACCTGGACCACCCGATGTGCTCGGGCGTCGAGGTGCTGCGCGAGCTCGGCCGTCGGCGCGGCCAGGAGGCCGCGCTGATGCCGGTGGTGTTCACCAGCACCGTGGGCCTCGGCGACGGAGCGGCCGGGGACGCCCCCCGGCTGCACGAGGGCGAGATCGTGCTCGGCTCCAGCCGCACCCCGCACGTGTGGATCGACTGCCAGGTGATGGAGCACCGGGACGACCTGCTGCTGGGCTGGGACGTCCGGCGGGACGTCTTCCCCGACGGCCTGGCCGAGGAGGCCTTCGCCGCCTTCGAGGCGGCCGTCCGGCGGCTGGCCGCCGAGGACCGGGCCTGGACGGCTCCCTCCCTGGTGGAGCTGCCGGCCGCCCAGCGCGCCCGGCGCGAGCGGGCCAACCGGACGGCGCGGCCACTGCCGGACGCCCTGCTGCACGCGGGGGTGGTCGCGCAGGCGCTCGCCACCCCGGACCGGACGGCCGTCCTCGCGGGTACCGTCGAACTGACGTACCGTCAATTGCTCGACCAGGCCGTCGTGGTGGCCGAGGCCCTGGCCGCCGAGGGCGACCGGGCGGGCCTGTTGGTCGGCGTGGTCATGGACAAGGGCTGGGAGCAGGTGGCCGCCGTGCTCGGCACGCTGCTGGCCGGGGCCGCCTACCTGCCGGTCGACACCGACCAGCCCGCCGCCCGCCGGGACGCGATGCTGGCCGACGCCGGGGTGCGGACGGTGCTCACCCAGCCCTGGCTGGCGGCCGGCCTGCCGGCGGGCCTGCGGGTGCTGGCCGTCGACGGGACCCGGACGACGCCGGCGGGCCCGGTGCCGCAGCCCGCGACCGCGCCGGACGACCTGGCCTACGTGATCTACACCTCGGGCTCGACCGGCGCGCCCAAGGGCGTGATGGTCAGCCACCGGGCCGCGCTCAACACCGTCCAGGACGTCAACGACCGGCACGCCGTCGGCCCGGACGACCGGGTGCTCGGCCTGGCCGCCCTCGGCTTCGACCTCTCGGTGTACGACCTCTTCGGGCCGCTCTCCCGGGGCGGCTGCCTGGTGCTCCCCGAGGCCGGGCGGCGCGCCGACCCCGCGCACTGGGCCGAGCTGATCACCCGGCACGGCGTCACACTGTGGAACTCCGTCCCCGCCCAGCTGGAGATGCTGGACGACTACCTGGGCACGGACCGGGCGGCCGCGCCGTCCTCGCTGCGCCTCGCGCTGCTCTCCGGCGACTGGATCCCCGTCCCGCTGGCCGAGCGCTTCGGCCGCCGCCTGCCGGGCTGCGCACTGGTCGGCCTCGGCGGCGCGACCGAGGCGGCGATCTGGTCGATCGCCCACCCGATCGACCCGCAGCGCACGAGCGGACCCAGCGTCCCGTACGGCAGGCCGCTGGCCAACCAGGGCTGGCACGTGCTCGACGCCGAGCTGCTGGACAGCCCCGAACACGTACCGGGCGAGCTGTACATCACCGGCGCCGGGCTGGCCCTCGGCTACCTCGGGGACGCGGCCAGGACCGCCGAGCGGTTCCGTACCCACCCCCGCAGCGGCGAGCGGATGTACCGCACCGGCGACCTGGGGCGCTACCTCCCGGACGGCGGGATCGAGCTGCTCGGCCGGATCGACGACCAGGTGAAGATCCGGGGCCACCGGGTCGAGCCGGCCGAACTCGCGGCGGCCGTCGAGGCGCACCCGGCGGTGGCGTCGGCGGTGGCGCTGAGCACCGGTGACGATCCGGCCCGGCGGCGGCTGGCGGCCTTCGCGACCACCGTGCGCGCGGACCGGCCGGCCGACGAGACCGCGCCCGCCGTGGTCCGCGCGGCCGCGGCGGCCGCGGCCGAGGCCGGAGCGGCCGTCGACCGGGAGCCGCTCGCCCGGTTCCTGGCGCTGACGGACGAGGTCGCACTCGCCGCCATCGCCCGGACGCTGCGCGCCGCCGGGCTGTTCGCCGGCCCGGAGGCCGCGCACACCGCGCCGGAGGCCGCGGCCGCGCTCGGCGCGCACGCCCGGCACACCCGGGCCGTCCGCCGCTGGCTGCGCGCGCTCACCCGCGCGGGCCGGCTGCGGCACGACCCCGCCACCGGCCGCTGGACCGGCCTGCCCGCGACGGACCCGGTGGACCCGGAGCAGGGCTGGCGGCAGGTCGAGGAGCTGGGGCGCCGGCTCGACTACGGACCCGACCTGCTGCGCCTGGTGCGGACCAGCAGCGAGCACCTGCCTGAGCTGCTGCGCGGCGAGGAGGACCCGCTGGAGCTGCTCTTCCCGCAGGGCAACCTGGACGTCGCCGAGGCCGCGTACCGGGACAACCTGGTCAGCCGCACGCTGAACCGGGTCGCCGTCGCCGGGCTGCGCGAGCTGGCCGCCGGCCACCCGCACCCCGGTCCGCTGCGGATCCTGGAGGTCGGCGCGGGCGTCGGCGGCACCAGCACCGACCTGATCCCGGCGCTCGCCGGGTCCGAGGTGGACTACCTGTTCACCGACGTCTCGACGTTCTTCCTGGGCGAGGCCCGCAGGCGCTTCGAGCCGTACCCGTGGGTGCGCTACGGGCTGTTCGACCTCAACGCCGACGCCGCCGGGCAGGGCCTGGCCGCGAACGGCTTCGACGTCGTACTGTGCGCCAACGTCCTGCACAACGCCAAGGACGCCGGGACGGCGCTGCGCCGGCTGCGCGAGCTGCTGGCGCCGGGCGGGTGGCTGGTGTTCATGGAGGCCACCGTGGAGCGCCATCCGTTGCTGGTGTCGATGGAGTTCGTCGACGGCCTGAGCGGCGGGTTCGGCGACCTGCGGGAGGCTGCCGACCAGACCTTCCTGACCCACCCCCAGTGGACCGGTCTGCTCGCGGAGGCCGGGGCGGACCTCAGGTTCTGCTTCCCCGCGCCCGAGGACGTGCTCGCCCAGGCCGGGCAGCAGATCTTCTTCTCGCAGGTGAAGACCGACCGGGCCAGGCTGACCACGGACGAGCTGGCCGGGCACCTCGCCGGCCGGCTGCCCGAGCACCTGCTCCCCGCACACCTGGAGATCCTGGACGAGCTGCCGCTCACCCCCAACGGCAAGGTCGACCGCGCGCTGCTGCGCCGGCGGCTGCCCGAACCCGGCGAGCCCGGCCGGGCGGCGGCCGTCCCGGCGCAGCCCGCCGACGAGCTCGAACGCCGGATCGCCGCGCTCTGGGGCGAGGTGCTGGAGCGTCCCGGGGTCGGGCGCGAGGACGACTTCTTCCAACTCGGCGGCGACTCGCTGCTGGTGGCCCGGCTGGTCGGCCGGCTGCGGGAGAGCGAGCCGGCCGCCGCCGGGGTCGAGTGGGAGCAGCTGCTGCGGCAGATGCTCCAGCGCCCGACCGTGGCGGCGCTCGCGGGCTTCCTGCGCGGCGGGCCGGCCGCCGCTCCGCAGGCCGAACCGGACGGCCCGCCCGCACCGACCCGGCTGCTGGCCGGACGGACGGACGCCCCGACCACCGTCCTGGTGCACGACGGCACCGGCACCCTGCTGCCGTACCGGGCGCTGCTGGAGGAGTACCGGCGGCGCCCGGCGGCCGGGCCGGTGGTCGGCCTGGAGGCCGGCTCGCCGGGCCGCTACCTGGACTCCGACCCGGCGCTGCTGATCGGCCGCCTCGGCGGGGAGTACGCCCGGCTGCTGCTGGCCGACGGCGGGCGGCGCTTCCACGTGGTCGGCTACTGCATGGGCGGGCTGATCGCCACCGAGGTGGCCAGGGCGCTCGCCGAGAGCGGCGCGGAGGTCGAACGGCTGACGGTGATCAGCTGCTACCGGCCGGCCTTCGAGGTGCACGAGGACCTGCTCGCCGAGTACACCTTCGCGCTCTCGCTCGGCGTGGACCCGGCCGCGGTCGGCTTCCCGGCGGACGGCGTGGCGCTGGGCCGGGCGATCGAGGCCGTGCTCGCGGACACCCCCGGCCGGCTCGGCGCCGGGGCGCTGGCCGCCCTGGACGGCGATTCGGCCGAGGTCGCCGCGGCCTTCCGCGCGCTGGCCGGACGCGACCCGGCGGACCGGCTGGCGGCCGTCGCGCGGGCCGCCGAAGCGGCGGCCGCGGGGCCGCTGGACCACGCCCGGCTCGCCCGGCAGTACCGGATCTTCCGGCACAGCCTGTTCGCGGTCACCCGCTACCGGCCGGACCCGTACGCCGGTGACATCACCTTCCTGCGGCACACCGGGACGTACGGCTTCCTGCCCGGCCTCCAGCAGGACATGGGCGCGTACTGGCAGCGCGTCTGCCTGGGCGAGCTCCAGGTCAGGGACATCGACGGCGACCACTTCGGGTGCATCGCCGGTCCGCGGGCGGCGGCCGTGCGCGGCCTGCTCGGCGGGGATGCCGCATGACGGGCCGGCGGCCGGTGGGCGTGCTCGGCGGGTCCGGTGTGGTCGGCCGGGCCGCGGCGGCCGCGCTGCGCGGTCTCGGCGTGGGGCCGCTGCGCCTCGGCGGGCGGCGGCCGGAGGCGGTGGCGGCGGCCGCGGCCGCCCTGCCGGGGGGCCCGGCGGAGGCGGTCGTGGTGGACCTGGCGGACGCCGGGAGCCTGGCGGCGTTCTGCGCGGGCTGTTCGACCGTGCTGAACTGCGCGGGGCCCTCGTACCAGGTGAAGGGGCGGGTCGCGCTGGCGGCGCTCGCCGCCGGGGCCGACTACGTGGACGTCGCGGGCGACGACCCGGCGTACGAGCAGCTGCGCGGCGCCGGCCTCGCGACGCTCGGGCGCAGCGCGGTGCTGTCGGCGGGCCTGCTGCCCGGCCTGTCGGGGCTGCTGCCCCGGTGGCTGGCCGGGCAGCGGCCCGGCGAGGGCGGGCGGCTGACGGTGTGGGCGGGCGGGCTGGAGCGGTGCAGCCGCACGGTGGCGGCCGATCTGGTGCTCTCGCTCGGCGGCGGTCCGGCGGAGCCGCCGTTCGGCGAGCCGCTGGCGGCCTGGCGCGACGGCCGCCGGGCCGGCCGGGCGCTGCGCGCCGAGGACGCGGCCCAACTGCCGTACTTCCCCGGCGAGGTGGCCCTTCAGCCGTACCTGAGCACCGAGGCCGAGCGGCTGGCCGTGGCGCTGGGTCTGGCCGGGCTCGACTGGTACAACGTGTTCCCGGGCCGGCGGGTCCGGGCCGTGCTGGCGTCCCTGGCCGGCGGCCGGGCCCCGCTCGACGACGCCGCCGGCCGGCTGGTCCGGGCCGCCGAGCTGGACCTGACCGGCCGCCGGCCGTACTACCGGATGGTGTTCGCGCTGGACTCCCCCGCCGGGGCGGTCACCGCCGTGCTCGGGACCGGCGACAGCTACCGGGTGACGGCCGCCGTGGGCGCGCTGGCGGTGGCCGCCACCCTGGCGGGCGAGGTTCCGGCCGGACTGCACTACGCGGCCGAGGTGCTCGACCCCGGCGCGGCCGTCCGGCGGATCGCCGCCACCCCGGGGGTCACCCTCGACGTGTCGTACGGCCCGGCCGAACTCACCGACGTGGTGGGCGCCCTGTGAACGCTCCGAGCGGGCGGGCGGTGACCGGGGCGCCGTCCGGACCGCTGCGGACCGTGGTCTGCGGGACGGTGTTCGGCCGGTTCTACCTGGAGGCGCTGCGGTCCTTCGAGCCGTCCTTCACGCTGACCGGCGTGCTGGCGGGCGGCAGTCCGCGCTCGCGGGCGAGCGCGGCCGAGTACGGAGTGCCGTACTACACCCGGGTCGAGGAGCTCCCGCCGGACACCCAGGCGGCCTGCGTGGTGGTCCGCTCGGCGGTGGCGGGCGGGGCCGGCGGCGAGCTGGCCCGGGCGCTGCTGGCCCGCGGGGTGCACGTGCTGCAGGAGCAGCCGGCCCATCCGGACGAGGTGGCGGGCTGCCTGCGGCTGGCCCGGGAGCACGGCGTGCAGTACCGGCTCAACTCGTTCTACCCGCACGTGGAGCCGGTGCGGCGCTTCCTGGCCGGCGCGCGGGCGCTGCGCGAGCTGCGGACCGTCCGGTACGTGGACGGCGCGTGTTCGAGCCAGGTGCTCCTCCCGCTGCTGGACATCCTCGGGCGGGCGCTCGGCGGGCTCGGCCCGTGGGCGTTCGCCGATCCTGCGCCGGTGGCCGAGGTCCGGGCCGCGACCGGCGTACCGGTGCCGTTCCGGCTGGTGCACGGGGTGATCGCCGGGGTGCCGCTCACCCTGCGGGTGCAGAACCAGCTCGACCCGGCCGACCCCGACAACCACGCGCACCTGCTGCACCGCGTCGCGCTCGGCACCGACGCGGGGACGCTCACGCTCGCCGACACCCACGGCCCGGTGCTGTGGACCCCGAGGCTGCACGTCGGCCGGGACGCGGACGGCCGGTTGGCACTGGACGGCCCCGGCACCGGGCATCTGGACCAGCCGACCAGCTCCCTGCTCGGCACCGGGCGGCCGGAGCCGTTCCGCCGGACCTTCGCCGAGCTCTGGCCCGCCGGGGTCCGCCGGGCGCTGGCGGAGCTGCGGGCGGCCGTGCTGGCCGGCGGGTCGGCTGACGCCCAGTACACCCTGACGGTGAGCCGGATGTGGCAGGACCTGACCACCCGGCTGGGCCGGCCCGAACTGATCAGCGGTACGCACGCACCGCCCGTCCACCCCTGCGAACTGACCGTGGAGCCCGACGTGACCTTGGAGCGCGTGTGACCGGCCGCTGGCTGCGCTGCTACCTGCCCCGCCCGGCCGCCACGCTGCGGCTGGTCTGCTTCCCGCACGCGGGCAGCGGCGCCGGCGCCTTCCGGGGCTGGCCCGGCCTGCTGCCGCCGTGGATCGAGCTGCTGGCCGTCCAGTACCCCGGGCGGGAGGACCGGTTCACCGAACCGCTGCTCACCGACCTGTCCGTGCTGGCCGACGCGCTCGCCGAGGAGCTCGCCGGGCCGGACGACCGGCCGCTCGCCCTGTTCGGCCACAGCATGGGCGCGGCCGTCGCGCACGAGGTGGCGCTGCGGTCGGCCGGGCACGGCCGGCCGGAGCCGGTCCATCTGGTCGTCTCCGCGCGCGAACCGGTCGAGCAGGTGGTCGCCGGGACGGTCCACCTGGGCGGCGACGCCGCCCTGCGGGCCGAGCTCGCCCGGCTCGGCGGCAGCAGCCGGCTGCTCTTCGAGGACGCCGAACTCTGGCAGCTGATGGCGCCGGTCATCCGGGCCGACTACCGGTTGATCGAGACCTACCGGCCGACCGCCGGACGTCTGCTCGGCTGCCCGGTGACCGCGTTCGCCGCCGAGGACGACCCGGAGCTGACACCCGGCCAGGCCGGCGGCTGGGCCCGCTCCACCACCGGCCCGTTCGAGCTCCGGACCTTTCCCGGCGACCACTTCTACCTGCTGCCGCACCGGGAGCGGGTGGCGGCGGTGCTCGCCGCCTGCCTGCTTCCGGCGACGGCCGCCCGCTGATCCCCCGCCCGCTTCTTGATGCCTTCACGTCTTCACGGAGGAATGCTCAGAGTGATCGACTACTACTCCCCCACCGCGGAGTTCTACGACCTGGTCGGCGTCCAGCGCTGGACGCAGAGCGACCCGCTGCTCGCTACGGCGCTCACCGGGACGGACACCGCCCACGGCCCCGTGCTCGACCTCGGCGCCGGCACCGGCCGCTCCACCGAGGTCATCGCGCGGGCCCTGCCCGAGGCCCGGGTGCTGGCCGTCGAGCCGTCGCCCGCGATGCGGGCCGCCCTGACCAGCCGGGTGGTCCGGGATGAGGAACTACGGCGCCGCGTCACGGTGGTGGCCTCCAGCGCGCAGGAGGTGGAGCTGCCGGAGCGGCTCTCGGCCGTGGTGATCTGCGGGGTGCTCGGCTACCTGGACCGGGCCGAACGCGCCGCGCTCTGGGGCCGGCTGCTCCCCCGGCTCCCCTCCGGCGCCCCGGTCGTGGTGGAGCTGATGGCCGTCAAGGTCCCGCAGCCCGTCGCCCCGATGCGGATCGCCCGCCAGCGGCTCGGCGAGCAGGAGTACGAGGCCTGGCTCTCGGGCGAGCCGTGCGGCCCGGACCGGATGCGGTGGTCCGCCACCTGGCGGGTGCTGCGCGACGGCGAGGCGGTGCGCGAGATCGACGTCACGCACGAGTGGTACACCTTCGGCCTGGAGGACCTGGCGGCCGAGACCGGGCTGACGGCCAAGCAGCTCACCCCCGAGCTGGGCGTCCTGCTGCGGTAGGCCCGCCCCGGGCTCACGGGGCTCCGCCCGAACCGGTACGCGAGGCGTTCCCGCCGCCGCTCCCGCGCGGTTCCCCGTAAGCCCGGGGCGGCGCCGGGGCGGTCAGGCGGCGGCCCCGCTGCCGGTGCGGGTGTCCGCGGCCCGGGGACGGGACGCCGAGCCGGGTGAGCAGCGGGCCGGTCAGCACGGTGGTGACCAGCGCCATCAGCACCAGGACGCCGTACAGATGACGCCCGATCAGTCCGGCGCTCCACCCCGCGTTGAGCGCGATCAGCTCCGTCAGGCCACGGGTGTTGAGCAGCGTCCCGACGATCAGACTGTCGCGGCGGCCCAGCCCGCCCAGCCGGGCCGCCAGCGTCGCGCCGCCGAGCTTGCCCGCGGTCGCGAGCAGCAGCACCACGCCCAGGACCAGCCAGTCCGCCCCGTCCAGCCGGCCGATCCGCACGGACAGGCCGGTGACGACGAAGAACAGCGGCAGCAGGGCCGATCCGGCCTGTTCCACCGCGTGCCGCAGGTCGCGGTCGGGCGAGCCGTCCCGGTCGCGGGGCATCAGCACGCCGACGGCCAGCGCGCCGAAGACCGGGTGCAGGCCGAGTTGGGCGGTGCACCAGGCGGAGGCCAGCACCAGCGCGACGACCACGGGCGCCCGCTCCCGCCCGGCCGGGCGGCCCGGCGGCATCCAACGCCGCAGGGCGGGCCGGAGTACGAGGACCAGCACCAGCAGGTAGCCGGCGAAGGCCGCCGACCTGCCCCCGGGCTGCCGGCCGGTGGTGGCCGCGGCGACCGCGGCCGCGAGCAGCAGCCACCCGATCGCGTCGATGACCCCGGCGGAGGCCAGCGCCACCACCCCGGGCAGGCTCGCGGTGAGCGCGCGCTCCCGGACGATGCCGGCCAGCACCGGGACGGCCGTGATCGACAGGGCCACGGCCGTGAACAGGACGGCGGGGCCCGCCCGCACCCCCGGGGCGCTGCCCAGGAGCCCGGCGTCCCACAGCACCCACCCCAGCACGCCGCCCAGCGCCAGCGGCACCAGCAGGCTGCCCGCCGACACCAGCAGGACGGCACGCTGCCGGGTGCGCAGGAAGCGCAGGTCGAGCTCGTAGCCGACCGAGAACAGGAAGAGGACGAGGCCGAGTTGGGCCATGACGTTGAGGAAGGGCAGCACCTCGGCGGGGAACAGCACGGCGGTGAGGCGGCCCGGCAGCAGGCCGAGCCCCACGCCGGCCACCAACTGCCCGACCACGACGGGCTGTCCGATCCGCCGGCAGACCGGGGCGGCGAGCACGGTGAGGGAGGTGACCGCCCCGGTGCCCAGGATCGCTGCCGTGGCCATGCGTTCGGTGTCCAGGATCGGCCCCCTCGGCTGCTGCGTCCCGCGGACATGGTCGGCAGGGCGGTCGTTCGGGCCCGTCCAGCTTGCTCGACGCCGGCCCGCCGCACCAGGGCGGCGGCGGGTGCGCCGGTGGCACCTGCGGGCGCCCTCACCTAGCCTGCGCGCCACCCGCCTGCGCCGGGCACAGCGCAGCGGGGGCACAGCGCAGCGGGGGCACAGCGCAGCGGGGGCCGGCCCTCCGCCCTGGCGGCGGGCCGGCCCCTCACGGGGTGCGCTCCGCCGGGGTCAGCTCCTGCGGGTGACCGTGAACGCGTACGTCACGGTGCCGCCGGTGGCCGTGGGGGCGAAGACCTCGCCGTTGATGGTCTCGACCTCGCTGGTACCGGCGGCGCA
Organism: Kitasatospora kazusensis; assembly: GCF_039529945.1. Classification (NCBI taxonomy): domain Bacteria; kingdom Bacillati; phylum Actinomycetota; class Actinomycetes; order Kitasatosporales; family Streptomycetaceae; genus Kitasatospora; species Kitasatospora kazusensis. The sequence continues at coordinate 151,947 of NZ_BAAANT010000006.1, forward strand.
GGTGACGTTGGTGCTCCGGTAGGTCTCGGTGTCGACGCCGGTGGCCGGGCCGGAGACCGAGTTGGAGTTGTTCCACTTCACGCCGTTGGCGATCAGCTCGAAGGTGCCCGAGCCGTGGCCCTTCCAGCCCTCCACCACCCAGTCCGTGGTGACCGAGTCGGGCGCGCTGAACGCGACCGCGATGGTGTCACCGGGGGCCTTGTCGAAGGTGCCCGCGAACGTCCCGTTGTAGTCCTGGTCCGCGGCCCCGCAGGCGGGGTCGCGGGGCTGGAGCGGCTGCACGGCCACGGCGGGGGACGCCGCGACCAGGGCGGCGGAGAGCGAGGTGGCGCAGAGGAGGGACAGCGCGAGCCGTCGGGTCGACTTCATGGGGGAACGCCTTTCTACGGAAAGCACGGTGCAGGGCCGAAAGGGGTGACCGGCCGCCACGGTGGACGGCCGACGGGTACTAGTTCTGACGGTCGATCACGAACGGGATCTGCGCCGAGCCGGAGTCGACGACACCGGCGATCCTGGTGACCTGGCTGCCGCCGTTGTCGCAGGAGACCTCTCCGCTGCGGTAGACCTCGGAGTCCGTGCCCATGATCGGGCCGGAGACGGTGTTGGAGTTGGTCCACTGGGGGCCGGTGGCGCCCAGCTCGTACTCACCCCTGCCGGAGCCGCTCCACCCGTTGACGTTCCACTGCGTCGCCACGGCCCGGGGCGCGGAGAAGGTGACCGAGACGGTGTCTCCGTCGGTCCTGTTGAACAGGCCCGCGAAGGTCCCGTCGTAGTCCGACGGCGCCGCCCCGCAGGCCGGGTCGCGGTGCTGGGTCGGCTGGGCGGCCCCTGCGGGAGACGCGGCCAGCAGCGCGGCGGTGAGCGAGGTGACGCACAGGGCGGCCAACGTCAGCCGTCGGGTTGAGTTCATGGAGAACGCCTTTCTACCGAATAGGGACTCTCATTGGACGTCCGCGCAGCAGTTGATCGACCCCGATCGAACTGACGCATGCGCCGTACGCGAACGGAATGAACTATAACGGCCCTGACGGATGTTCAGACACCGATCACGGCGCCCGTTCGTATGAATCCTTTCCAACGGGAAACTCCGACAATCGTTCAACCGACAACCCGAGAAAACGATGAATACGTCCGCATGTCAGGCCTCGCCCGAACGGCCCAATGCCGCCTATCGGACTAGGCCGACCGGCCTCTATCGTGAGCAGCGATCCGATGCGCATACATCCTGATGGAGGGTCAAGTGAACAGGAAAACCGATCATGTGAAGGTTCTCGTCATCGGCGGCGGACCGGCCGGTTCACTCACGGCGGCACTGCTCGCCCGGGCCGGAATCGACGTTCTCCTGCTCGAAAAGGAGGTATTTCCGCGCTATCACATCGGCGAGGCACTGGCCTCCTCCTGCCGGTCGATTCTTGAGCTCGCCGGTGCGGCCCGGAAAGTCGACGAGTTCGGTTTCGTGAGCAAGCACGGCGGGCTGTTCCGCTGGGGGGCCGAGAAAGACTGGTCCGCGGACTGGACGGAGCTGTTCGGGGACGAAGTCCGCTCGTGGTCGGTGGACCGCTCGGAATTCGACCACCTGCTCCTGAAGAACGCCGCCGAGCAGGGCGCCCGGGTGGTCGAGGGCGCGGCCGTCAAGCAGGTCGTCTTCGAGGACGGCCGGCCCGTCGCCGCCGAGTGGGTCTGCCAGGCCGACCCGGCCGAGCCCCGCCGCACCACCTTCGACTTCGTCGTGGACGCCTCCGGGCGGGCCGGGGTGCTCACCGCCCGGCACTTCCGCAACCGCACCAAGCACGAGGTGTTCCGCAACGTCGCGATCTGGAGCTACTGGGACGGCGAGGAACTGCTGCCGGACACCCCGCAGGGCGGCAGCAACATCATCTCCTCGCCGGACGGCTGGTACTGGGTCATCCCGCTGCGCGGCGGGCGGCGCAGCGTCGGCTTCGTGATGCACGAGTCCGCCTTCCGCGAGCGCCGCCCCTGCTACGACTCGCCCGACGACCTGCTCGCGGCGCTGGTCGACGAGTCGGACACCGTCCGCTCCCTGCTGCGCGGCGACACCCGGCTGGCCAAGGCGCGGGTCGAACAGGACTACTCGTACGTCTCGGCGAGCTTCTGCGGCCCCGGGTACTTCGCGGCCGGCGACGCGGCCTGCTTCCTCGACCCGCTGCTCTCCAGCGGTGTGCACCTCGCCTCGTACAGCGCGCTGCTGGCCGCCGCGTCCATCACCGCCGTGGTCGACGGCGAGGTGACCGAGCAGGAGGCGGCAGCCTTCTACGAGTCGCTGTACCGCAACGCGTACACCCGGATGCTGGCCATGGTCTCCCGCATGTACGACCAGTACCAGGGCCAGGCCAACTACTTCTGGCTGGCGCAGCGGCTCACCGGCACCCCCGCGGCGGAGGCCGTCCGGCCGAACGCCGCCTTCGTCGAGATCGTCGCGGGCATCTCGGACCTGTTCGACGCCGAGCACGGCAAGCGCGCCGAACACGGCGGAGCGGGCCCGGACGACACCGCCGAGGAGGCCCCGCTCGACCTGGTCGAGATCATGCCGAAGGACCTCTACGACGACGACTCGCGGCTGCGCCTGGTCACCTCGCCCCGCCTCGGCCTGCGGCGCGAGGAGCCGGCCGCCGCAGGCGGGGCCGCCCGCCCGCCCCGGCCCGCTACGGCTGCCGAGAGCGCCCGGGACACCCAGGGCGCCGACCTGACCGCGACGCGGTGACCGGGGAGATGACCACGCCGTCCCCCCTCCCGCGCCGCCAGGTGCACCTGGTCGACCTGACCACCATCGCGGGTGCCACCTACAGCCCCACCCTGGGCTACCTCCAGGCGGCCGCGCAGGCCGATCCCGAGGTCGCGGCCCGCTGTTCGTTCACCCGGCACGCCCTGCTCTCCCGGGGGTCCTGGTTCGAGCCGGTCTGCGAGCAGGTGCTCGCCTCGCTCGACGACCCGCTGGCCGTGGCCTTCACCGTCTACTTCTGGAACCGGGCGAAGTCGCTGGAGCTGGCGCGCCGGATCAAGCTGGCCTGGCCCGGGTGCCGGATCGTGCTGGGCGGCAACGACGTCAGCTACCAGCAGGACACGCTGTTCGCCGAGGCGCCCTGGACGGACGTCCTGGTGCACGGGGACGGCGAGTTCAGGTTCACCGAGGTGCTGCGGGCGTTCCTGCGCGGCGGCGAGGGCCTCGCCCGCGTCGACGGCATCAGCTACTGGGACGGGGCCGGACCGGACCGGCGGCTGCTCTCCACCCCGGCGGCCGACCGCATCGAGGACCTGTCCACCGTGCCGTCGCCGATCTCGGTCTACTCGGACGCGGAACTGGCCACCACCTCGCTGCTGGTGTACGAGACCAACCGGGGCTGCCCGTACGGCTGCGCGTTCTGCTACTGGGGCGGCGCGACGAACTCGAAGGTCCGCCGGTTCCCGATGGAGCGGATCGCCGCCGACCTGGACCGGATCATCCGGCTCGCCGACCCGCACATGATGCTGGCGCTGGCCGACGCGAACTTCGGCATCCTGCCCAGGGACGTCGAGATCGCCCGGCTGCTGGTCGAGACCTGCCGGAAGTACGACAAGAAGGTGGACTTCTTCGTCACCTGGGCGAAGAACTGCAACAAGCGGATCGTCGAGATGGCCGGCCTGCTGCGGGACGGCGGGCTGCTGGCACCGGTCACGCTCTCCGCGCAGTCCTTCAGCACCACCGCGCTCGACCTCGCCAACCGGTCCAACATCCGGGTGGACAACTTCCGCAAGCTCCAGGCCGAGTTCCGCGACCTGGGGATCCCCACCTACACCGACCTGATCTGGGGGATGCCCGGGGAGACGTACGAGAGCTTCCTGACCGGCACCGAGGAGGTGCTCACCGCCGGGGGCGCGCCGATCATCTTCCCGCTGCTGCTGCTGAACAACACCGACTACACCCGGGAGAAGTTCCGGCGGGACCAGAAGATCGTCGTGCGCCACCTCCCGGTCGACGTCAGCGATCCCGAGCTGACCGGCGACACCGTGGTGGCGCACGCGACGATGACCGAGCAGGAGTGGCTGCGCGGCCTGGAGTTCCGGCTCTGCCTCTACCTCTTCCAGAAGTCCCTGCTGCGCTGCACCCTGCGGCTGCTGCACACGGCGGGCGGCGTCCGGATGGTCGACCTGTGCGAACGGCTGCGCGACTTCCTCTTCGAGGGGTCGCGGGAGTCGACCGCCCACGCGATCGCCCGGAACTACCGGCTGGCCTGGACCGAACCGGGCCTGGTCGACCGGGAGCTGATCGAGCGGGAGCTCGGGATCGAGGTCGGCAGCGGCGAGCTGTACGGCCGCCAGGAGACCCACTTCGAAGCCCTGCTGCACGCGCTGGTGAAGGACCCGGACGGGCTGGAGCGGTTCGTCGACGAGGCCGTCGGCCTGCTGCTGGGGTCCGTCCCCGGGCACCTGCGGCCGGACGCCGGTTCGCTGCGCGCCGCCAAAGAGCTGGACCTCGCCGCCGGAGCCGTGTTCCGCTCCATGATCACGGGCCGCCGGGAGCAGCTCGCCTTCACCGCCCCGACCGGCCTGCTGGACCTGCTCCGGGAGGCCGGCGACCTCCCCCCGGACCTGCACGGCCCCGCCGGCGGCACCGTGACCGGCCGGATCGGCGCGGCACCCGGCTTCCTCGCGGACTTCCGCCCGGGCTCGACCTTCAGCCGGTTCGTGGTCCTGGTCTGGCGCGGGCTGGTCTCGCCGCTCCGCGAGTCCGCCGTCGACCGGGACGACCCCGGGACGGTCGCCTCTCCGGCCCCGGAGGCGGAGCCGGAGACGGCGGGAGCGACGGCGGGCGAGGCGGTGCCGGTCAACGCGTGAGGCGGACGGTGCCCCGCCGTGGTCCTCCTCCCCGCCCCCGTCCCCACCGAGGGGGCGGGGGCGGGCGTCCGACCCCGCCGGACGGGCGCGGCGCCTCGACGGTCGAGGCCGGCCCGGCCGGTCCCGGACCTGTGACCGGGGCCGCCCGCGAGCGGCGCGGAGAGCACCGCTAGGCTGCCGCCCCGTCCCCGCTGGCCGGCAGCGGGCGCCCGGAGACCGAGTGACCGTGACCGACGAGACGACCCGCACCCGGCAGACCGCGCCGGCCCCGCCGACACCGGCCGTGCCCCGGCCGACGCCGCCCGACGCCCCGCCGGACCGGGACCGGGACAGGGACCGGCCGCGGCTGTCCGAGGTGCTCGGCACGGTCTGGCAGGCCACCGTGTGCCTGGTGGTGGTCGGCTTCGCCCTCTCCCAGGTCGTCCCCGACTTCGTGCACCGGGTCGGCGTCCCGGCCTTCCAGGCCTGGGGGACGGTGCTGGCCGCCGTCGTCATCCAGGGCGTGCCGTTCCTGCTGCTCGGCACACTGGTCTCGGCCGCCATCGGCGCGCTGGTGCCGGACCGGATCCTGACCCGGCTGCTCCCCCGCAACCCGGTGCTCGCCGTACCGGTCGCGGGAGCCGCCGGGGCGATCCTGCCGGGCTGCGAGTGTGCCTCGGTACCGGTCGCCGCCAGCCTGATCCGGCGCGGCGTCGCCCCGGCGGCGGCGTTGTCGTTCCTGCTGTCGGCGCCCGCCGTCAACCCGGTGGTGCTGGTGGCCACCTCGATCGCCTTCCCCGGCCGGCCGGAGATGGTGCTGGCCCGGCTGCTGGCCTCGCTCGCCACCTCGGTGACGATGGGCTGGCTCTGGCTCAGGCTCGGCCGCCCCGAGTGGCTGAAGCTGCCCACCCGCACCGGACCGGCCGACCCGGGCGGCAGCCGCACCGCCGCCTTCACCCGCGCCCTCCAGCACGACTTCCTGCACGCGGGCGGCTTCCTGGTGCTCGGCGCCGCGGCGGCGGCCACCTTCAACATCCTGGTCCCGCCGCCCCTGCTGGAGACCTTCGCCGGCTCGCCCTGGCTGTCGGTGCTGCTGCTGGCCGGCCTCGCCGTCCTGCTGTCGATCTGTTCGGAGGCGGACGCGTTCGTCGCGGCCTCCTTCAGCGGGTTCTCGCCCACCGCCCGGCTCGCCTTCATGGTGGTCGGCCCGATGGTCGACCTCAAGCTGATCGCCCTTCAGGCCGGCACCTTCGGCCGCGCCTTCGCCGCCCGCTTCTCGGCCGTGACCTTCGCCACGGCCGTCCTGGTCAGCGGCCTGGTCGGAGGGATCCTGCTTTGAGACGCTTCGCGCCCGCCGCCCTGCTCGTGCTCACCGGCAGCGCCCTGCTGCGGGTCAGCCTGCTGAGCGATCTCTACCTGCGGTACGTCAAGGCCGGGCTCCGGCCGCTGGTGATCGCCTCGGGGGTGCTGCTGATCGCGCTCGGCGTGATCGCCGTGATCCGCGACCGGCGCCGCCCTCCGACGGCCCCGGAGCGCCACGGACCCGACGAGCACGACGATCACGGCCACAGCCACTCCCCGGCCGGCCCCCGGACGGCCTGGCTGCTCGCCGCGCCGGCCGTCATGCTGCTGCTGTTCGCCCCGCCGGCCCTCGGCTCCTACACCGTCGCCCGCGACGGCTCCGGCGCCGTCGCGAAACGGACCGTCTTCCCCCCGCTCCCCGCGCAGGACCCGCTGGTGCTGACCCTGACCGACTACGGCAGCCGCGCCGTCTGGGACGACAAGGGCTCGCTCAAGGGGCGGACCGTACGCCTCACCGGTTTCGTGACCCCCGTGGACGCCACCACCTGGCACCTCAGCCGGCTGATCGTCACCTGCTGCGCCGCCGACGCCAAGGTCGTCACCGTGCTGATCCACGGTGTCCCCGCTCCGAGTACCGACAGCTGGGTCACCGTCACCGGGACCTGGCACCAGGACACCGCGGGCCCTGCCCTGGACGCCACCGGGCTCACGTCGATCGCCACCCCGAAGGACCAGTACCAGGACACCGTGCAGCCCTGAGCGCGGGGCGGCCGTCAGCGGCCGGCCGCGCGGGCCGTCACCCGTCGGCCCGCGCGTCGCCCAGCGCGAACGCGCGGGCGGCGGCGAGCTCCTGCCGGCTGTGCTCCTCGACGGTGTCCAGGTACGCGTAGGCGTCCGGGCCGACCGGCAGCCGCAGCGGTGTGCCGTCGGTGGCCACGGTGCGCAGCACCAGGGCGGCGAAGTCCTCGGGGCGGCTCAGGTCGGCGTTGTCCTTCATGCCCCGCATCGCGTCACGCATCGGTCCGGTGGCCGGGTCGTACGCGGCGAGGCGGACGGCGCTCGCGGCGATCGAGTTGCCGTACTCGGTGGCGAAGCCGCCCGGTTCGAGCACGGTGACCCGGATGCCGAACGCGGCGGCCTCGACGGCGAGTGCCTGGCTCATCCCCTCCAGCGCGTACTTGCCCGCGACGTACGCGCCGAGCCCAGGGAAGGCCACCCGGCCAGCGAGCGAGGAGACGTTGACGATGTGGCCCGAGCCCCGGGCGCGCATCCCCGGCAGCACCAGCCTGGCCAGCCGCCAGGGCGCGACCGCCAGGATCTCCAACTGGGCGCGCAACTCCTCGTCCGACACCTCCTCGACGGCACCGAACAGCCCGGCCCCCGCGTTGTTCACCAGCACGTCGACCCCGCCGAAGCGCTCCTCGGCGAGCCGGACAGCCGCCGCGCAGGAGTCCGCGTCCCGCAGGTCGAGCCGGGTGGTGGCCATCCGGTCCGGGCAGTCCGCGGCGAGTCCGTCGAGGGCGGACGGCCCCCGGCTGGTCGCGACCAGCCGGTCCCCCGCGCCCACCACGGCGGTGGCGAGCGCGAGCCCCAGCCCCGACGAACACCCGGTCACCAGCCAACAGCGCGTCATCTTCTCCCCCTCGGTACGGGTCGGACGTCCACGGCGGACGGCGTACTCCCCACGCCGCCGGCCGGGCGCCGGCATCGCCTCTACCGCCCACCACGATCCCAGCCCCCGTACCCCGCACAGCCCGGCGTCAATCCACCTGCATCCGGCGGCGCGGCCCGCCAGGATGGACACCATGAGCCTTCCGCAGAAGCCCACCGAGATCGCCGCAGCCGCCGCCGAGGCGGTTCGTACACTCAGCCAGGCGGTGCCCGACGGCCTGGACTACCCGACCGAGGTCCACTCCACCGTCGGGAACCTCATGACGCTGGCCGAGGAACTGCCCCGGAGCTTCGAGCCGTTGCTCGCCTTCCTCACCCAACTCAACGCGGTCGGCGCACTCCGCAGCGACCGGAACGACCTGGACGGCGAACTGGCCGCGGCCGCCGCCGCCTTGACCGACGCCACCACGGCGGCCGAGGACCTCCACCGGGCGCTGGAGCGGGCGCACGCGGCGCTCGGCGCCGTCGGCTACGTCACCCCGGCCTGACCCTGCCGGGCCGGGAGGCGGCCCGGCCGGGTCCGCCCGCCTCCCGGCCCGTCCCGCGCCGGACGGGCCGTCAGCGGGCCCGCGCTCAGGGGCCTTCCGGGCCGCCGCGGTCGTGGCGGGCGGAGATCTGCTGCCGGGCGGAGCGCCAGCGCGACCGCATCTGGTCGACCACGCTGTCCCACTGGCGCCGGACCTCGTCGTCGGGCGGCCGCTGCCCCTGCGCGATCCGGTCCAGCTCGTCGCGGACCTCCCGGCCCACTGCCACCGATCCGACCAGGACGAGCATCGCGCCGAAGAGCGCCGAGATCATCGCGAAGACCGCGCCCACCGCGCCGTAGCGGGTGGCGTAGGTGTTGAACAGGTGCGGCAGGTAGAAGGTGGCGCCCACCGAGTACGCGGCCGTGAGCAGCGCCGCGACCACCCCGAACGGCAGCAGTTCCGTCCAGGCGATCCGCTTCGCGGAGAGCATCCGGCCGGTCAGGACGAGGAAGAGCGCCGTCAGCGGCACCTCGCAGAGCGAGGCCCCCAGTTCGAACCGGCCCCGGCCGAGCAGGACCCGCAGCCAGCCGGTGGCCAGCAGGTAGACCGCGAGCTCGAACACCCACCGCAGGCCGTTCACCGTGTTCCGGACGCTGAGCGGCTTGAGCTCCCAGGCCTGCTCGAACAGGCGCTGCGCGGCCCGGGTGAAGCTCAGCACCGAGACGATCAGGAACAGCACACCGATGAGTCCCAGGCTGCCGTCCTCGCCGGCGGCCGGCGAGAACAGCTGCCGGACCGCCTCGGCCCCGCCCCCGGTGAGGCCGTAGCGGTTGACGATCCGGTCCGCGAGGTCCCGCTGCCCGATCCGGCTCGCCACGACGCCGCCGAGGACCGCGAGCGGGACGAGCGCGGTCAGCGCGCTGGAGGCCAGCGCCATCGAGCGGTCGAAGCCGACGATCCGCTGGAAGCGGTTGACGACGCGCAGCGTGAAGGCCGGGCGGAGCCAGAACGTCAGCGTTCTGACCAGGCGCTCACGCTTGGCGGCGGCCGTCCCGGCCTCCTCGGGTCTGGGTGCTTCACAGGTCTGGGTGCTTCACAGGTCCGGGCTTCACTGGCTCGGGGGCTTCCCGACGACGCGAGCGTAACGCGGCGGCCCGGCGCCGCCCGGTTCCGACGCGGGCGGCGCTCCCGGAGATCGCCCCGGGGCGCCGGCCGGCGGAACCGCTCAGCCGGCCGAGGCCAGGTCCTCCTCGGACGGTTCGGCGGCGGGCTCGTCGGCGCCGTCGGGGAGGGCGTCCCGGCGGGTGGGGGAAGCGGCCCGCTGCTGCTCCAGCAGAGCCGTCCGCACCTGTCCCCCGCCCGGTCGCGGGGTCGGCTGCTGCCCGCCGCCCGCCTGGCCGTACGGGACCTGACCCATCGCGCCCGGCACGGGTGAGCGGCCGGGGCCCACCGGCTCGGACGCCCGGATGCCGCCGCCGAGGTCCTTCCCGGACAGCACCGGCCCGGTCCGGTACTGCGGAACCGCGAGCTGGGGCGCGCCCGACACGTCCCGTTGCTGCTGCTGCGGGACAGTGCCGGGGCCGGCCGGGACGCCCGCCGTGCCGGGGGCACCGCTGCCGTCCCCGCTGCCGTCGCCGCTGCCGTCGCCGCTGCCGAGATCGGCGTGGTCGAGCCCGGTGCCCGGCCCGTCGAAGGCCGTCGGCCCGCCGTGGTGCCGGAGGCCGGCGGACGGGACGGCGGCGGCCCCGCCCGCGAGGGCGAGCGGGACGGCGGCGGCCGGGGAGCTATGACCGGCCAGCACGGCGTTGAACTGCTGGGTCTGCGTCTCCTCGTTCTCGGTCACGTTGCGGCCGACCTGGTCCATCCCGTCGGCCGTTCCCTGGAACGCGGCGAGCAGCCGCTTGATCACCTCCTCGCCGATGGTGGTGGCGATCTGTTCGGCGGCGGTCACCACGATCTGGCCGATGGCTTCGCCGGGCTGGCCCAGGTCCAGACTGCCGACGATCTGCTGGAACGAGCTGCCGTGCGAGGTGATGTCGTCGGCGTGGCCGCGGAGTTGGAGAGCGCAGGAGGCCAGCTGGGCGAGGTCCACCCCGAACCCGGACCCGCCGGACGCCTTCGATCCGCCGCCGGTCACACCCTTGACCAGGCTCTCCACCAGATCGCCCACCGGCTGGGCGATCGCCTGGCCGACCGCCGACACCGCGGCGTCCAGGAGGCCGGAGACGATCTGCTTGCCGGCCGCGATCACGGCTGCGGTGCTCCACGGCGCGGTGGCCGCGCTGGCCGCCACCTCGCCCTGGGTGAGGGCCAGTTGGGCCAGGGTCGCGCCCTTGACCCCTTCGATGAGCAGTGCACCCGCGTTGAGCGCGGTGGCGATCGTCCCGCAGACCTCGACGACCGTGCCGGAGTACTTCGAGACGGTCTTCCACAACTCGGCCAGCCCGTCCGCGGAGTCGCCGTGGTAGACCTTGCCCAGCTCGTCGAGAGCCTTGTCGGCGGTCATCTGGACGGAGTCGAGCCCCGACGCCAGCTTCCTGAGCTGGTCCGCCAGCGCGGCCACCTCGTCCTCGTTCGCCTGCGGCCAGTCCACCCCGAGCAGGCCGAGGACGGGTTGAAGTTCCGGCGGTAGCTCCAGTGCCATGTCTCCCCCGAGCCGCCACGTGCCCCCCTCGGAGCCCACGCGCGGCGATGTAGATGGGACCCGACGGTCGGTCCGGTGTCCGTGCGGCGCCGCAGCGCGGTGGCCGCCCCGGCGGGCGGTCACCGCGCTGCGATGCGGTCGTACCGGCTCGGGCCGAGCGGGTACGACGGCAAGCTCACCACCGACGCGCGCCGGAATCATCCGCACGATTACCGACGCTTCGGTACCCGTACGGATCCGCCGCACGGCACGCCCGCCGCCGCGCGGGCCGGGGCGGGCGAGGGGGTCAGCCGCGCTGCTGGAAGCCGAGGACGATCTCGATCCTGGAGGAGTAGTCGAGTTTGCCGAGGGCCCGCGACACGTGCGAGTGGACGGTGCGCACCGACACGAGCAGCCGGGCGGCGATCTCGCGGTCGGACAGGCCCTGGGCCACGAGTTCGGCGACCCGGTACTCGGCGCCGGTCAGGGCCGCCCAGCCGTGCTTGGGCCGGCGGCGGGAGCCGGTCGCGCCCAGCCGTACGCCGTGGGAGCGCAGCGCGGCGGTGGAGCGGTCGATGTCACCGGTGGCGGCGAGGGTGGTGTAGCGGCTGATCGCGTCCCGGTGGGCCGCTCGCGCGTCCTCCAGCCGGCCGGAGGTGGCCAGTACCCGCGCCGCGTGGTCGCCGGCGTCGGCGGCGGCGACCTCCGAGCCGATCCCGGCGAACTGGTGCGAGGCGGCCAGCAGCAGCTCCGCGTCACCGTCCACCATGCCCTGGCAGAACATCAGCGCGCCCCGCACGCCCACCGACGGGTCGGTGGTCCGGTTGCGGACCTCGTCGACCAGGCGCCGCGCCAGGTCGTGGTCGCCGCCGTCGAGAGCGATCCGCACCAGCCAGCTGCCGGCCCCCATCACCGAGAGCGCGGCCCGCACCCCGACCGCCCCGTCGGCCACACCGCGCACGATCTCCAGTGCCCGTCCCGGCCTCCCCTCCAGGTCGGCGAGCAGGGCCCGCGTGGTGGCGAGCACCTGCTCGTAGAACATCGCGATCCCGGTGCCGGGGTGCTGCTCGGCGAGTTCCAGCCGGGCCCGGGCGGCGGGCAGGCGCCCCTGGCGCAGCAGGATCAGTGCGGCGGTGGCGTGCAGCGGGCGGGCCATGCCGTACTGGTCGGGCAACGCCATGGCCGCGTCCACCTCGGCCAGGCCCTGCGCGAGGCGGCCGTCGTTGTGCGCGGCCAGCGCCGCGACCGTGTGCAGCCAGGCCAGCCAGCCCGCCCCGAGGGCCTCGGCGACCGGCCGGGCCTCCTCGACGGTGTCGGAGGCGGCGGCCTCGAAGCGCAGGTGCTGGACCACCGCGCGCATCAGCCGCGACTGCAGCCACTGCGCGGGGTCGGACACCGCGATGTCCAGGACGGCGTCGGCCCGGTCGAGCAGTTCCATCGCGCCGGCCAGGTCGTACTCCACGCAGCGGCCCACGGCCCACAGGTTCAGCATCGAGACCTCGACCACCGGGTCCTCGGCGGCCGCGGGGATCGCGTCCACCACGCCCTGCTCGGCCCCCGCCAGATCACCGGCCAGCCCGCAGGCGTAGGCGTGCAGCACGCCGAGCCGGGGCGGCAGCCGTCCGTCCACCCGCTCGGGCTCCAGCGCCGCGAAGACGCCGTCCGGGTCCATCTCCGCGACGGCGATCCGGGCCAGCACCCCGCGCAGCCGTTGCCGCTCGGGCGGCTCCGGACGGGCGGCCAGGCTGGTGGCCGCCGTCCGCCGGGCCTCGTCCAACCGGCCCGACCACTGGAGCGCCTCGGCCAGCGCGGCCCTGATCCGGTGGTGCCTCGGGTCGCCGGGCGGCAGCCAGGCGGTGGCGCGGCGCAGCAGGTCCACCAGCTCCGGCGCCGGCCGGGTGACCAGCCGGTCGGCGTGGGCGGTGAGCCAGTCCGCCGTCCAGCCGTCCATCGGCGCCCCGCCGAGCTGGGCGACGACCGCCTCGGGTTCGGCGTCCCGGCCCGCCAGCCGGCGGGCCAGCGAGGGACGCAGGCCCGCCGAGGCGGCCGCCAGGTCGGCCCGCAGCAGCGGGTACCGGATCCGCGCCCGCGCGGCGTCCTGCTCGACCAGCCCGAGCGCGCCCAGCCGTCCGAGCGCGGCCAGCACCTCCTCGGGCGGCGAGCCGGACACCGACGCCAGGCGGTCCACCGACGCGGCCGGGCCCAGCAGGGCCGCCAGGCGCAGCAGTCCGGTGTCGGCGCCGGCGAGTTCGGCCGCCCAGCCGGTCACCGCCGAGGCCCGGTCGGGGTCGGTGAGCCGGGCCAGCAGCCAGGGGCTGCCGCCGGCGCCCTCGGCCGACTCCCTGAGCGGGGAGCCCGGTCCGGCCCCGAAGAGCTCGGCGACGAGCGCGTCGACCGCGTCCCGGTCCAGCGGCGGCAGGTCGTGGCCGAGCGCGATCCGGTCGAGCTGGGCGAACCGGGCGGGCGTGACCCCCCGGTGGCGTCCGGCGACGACCAGCAGCGCCCGCCGGGGCAGCGAGTCGGCGAGCGTGTGCAGGGCCAGCAGCGTCGGGTCGTCCGCCCGGTGCAGGTCGTCGATCACGACCACGGCCGGCTCGGTCCACTCGGGCACCCCGGCGGACAGCGTCGTACGGCCGGAGGGCAGCACCGGCACCCGCCAGGTCCGCAGTCCGGCGCTGCGGGCCGCCGCCAGGTGGGCGTCCAGCAGCGTGCTCAGCCCGAGGCCCGGATCCGCCCGCACCATGACGAGCCCGCCCCGGCCGGCGCCGGCCTCCGCCGTCGCGGCCGCCAGCACGGCCAAGGACCCGTCACGTCCGATCACGCCCACGCCCGCCCCCACGAGTCGACGCCAGACCAAGAAGATGGCCGGCCCGTCGGCGCCTGTGCCGCCGGCGGACCGGCAACAAGATTACGGCGACCGCCCGGAAGCACCAGGGAATCGGCCGGAAGCACCGGGGAATCGGCCGGATCGGCGGGCGGCGGCCGCCCGGCCCGGCAGCCGGCGGCCCACCGGGGCCGCGTCGGGAGCCGCCTCCTCGCCGTCGGATTCCGGCCAGTAGAGTACGTGGATGGCCAACGTACGGGAGCAGATCCTCGCCGAGCTCGGCGTCAAGACGACCATCGTGCCCAAAGTCGAGATCCGGCAACGGGTCGACTTCCTCAAGGAGTACCTGCGGTCGACCCCGGCCACCGGCTACGTACTGGGGATCAGCGGCGGGCAGGACAGCACGCTGACCGGACGGCTGTGCCAGCTGGCCGCCGAGGAGCTGCGTGCCGAGGGGCACGAGGCCGCCTTCGTCGCGGTCCGGCTGCCCTACGGCGTGCAGGCCGACGAGCACGACGCGCAGATCGCCCTGGAGTTCGTCCGGCCCGACCGGTCGGTCGCGGTGAACGTCAAGCCGAGCGCGGACGCCGTCGCCGCCGAGGCGGCGCTCGGCCTGCGGGAGCTGCTGGGCGACGGGCCCGAGCTGCGGGACTTCGTCCGCGGCAACATCAAGGCCCGCGAGCGGATGGTGATCCAGTACTCGATCGCCGGGCAGCTGAACATGCTGGTGGTGGGCACCGACCACGCGGCCGAGGCGGTGACCGGCTTCTTCACCAAGTACGGCGACGGCGGTGTCGACCTCACGCCGCTGACCGGCCTCAGCAAGCGCCAGGGCGCGGCCCTGCTCCAGGAGTTGGGCGCACCGCCGAGCACCTGGGAGAAGGTGCCGACGGCCGACCTGGAGGACGACCGGCCGGCCCTGCCCGACGAGACGGCGCTCGGCCTGACGTACGCCCAGATCGACGACTACCTGGAGGGCGCCGAGGTCGCGCCGGAGGTGGCGGCGAAGGTGGAGTCGATCTACCTCGCGACCCGGCACAAGCGGACCGTCCCGGCCACCCCGCACGACACCTGGTGGCGGCGCTGATCCCGGCGCGCTGAGGCTCCGCCGCGTGTGAGGGTGCCTCCCGGCCGACGGCCGGGAGGCACCCTCACACACGTGTCGAAGCGGCTCAGGCGGGCGACCCGCCCGGCGCCGCCCAGCCCGGATCCCGCCCGAGCAGGGCCAGCGCCTGCTGGAACGCCGGGGCGGCCGGGTCGACGGCGTGGACCCGGCCGAACTGGGCACCGGGGGCCCGGTACTCGGGGGTGGCCGGGACCTTGGCCGCCACCGCGAGCAGCACCCGGCTCAGCTCGGGCGCCGGCTCGAAGGGCAGGCCGAGGGCCGCCGCCACGTCCCAGCCGTGCACCAGGGTGTCCAGGTAGTGGAACGAGATCGCCAGCTCGGCCGGGAACTCGGCGCCCACCCGGATCTCCGGGATCAGGAACTGCTCGACCGGGTCGGCGAAGGTCTTGGCGACCTCGTCGACCGAGGTCGCCCAGTCCGCGCCGGGCGCGCCCTCGAAGGGCCGGTCCCGCCACTGCGCCAGGTCGCCGCCCAGGCCCTGGGCGGCGGCGGCGAAGCCGTGGTTCGCGCCGATCATGTGCTCCAGCAGGCGGCCGAGTGTCCAGCCCTCGCAGGGCGTGGGCAGGTCCAGTTGTGCGGGCCCGACCTGGTCGACCACCTCGGTGGCCAGGACCAGCGCCCGGGCGTGCAGTGCGCGGATGTCCATCGGTACGTACTCCTCAAGTCCAGCAGGTGGTGGGTCAGGCCCGCTCGCGCAGGAGGACCGCCGAGAGAGCGGCGGCCGCGGCGCAGATCGCGGAGGCCAGGAAGGCCCGCAGGTAGCCGGTGGGGCCGATCACCCCGGTGTTGGACAGGATCGCGGCGAACACCGCGATGCCCAGCGCGCCGCCGACCTGGCGGGAGGTCATCAGCAGGCCGGTGCCGGCGGCGAACCGTGCCGGGGGCAGCGCGGCGGCGGCCGCGTTGGAGATGCCGGTCAGCGCGGCACCGATGCCGACACCGGCCGGGATCCCGATCGGCAGCAGGAAGCCGAGGTAGTGGTGCTCGGGACCGAGGTAGGCGTACATCGCCCACAGGGCGCCGCTGAACAGCACCGAGCCGGCCAGCACGGCCAGCCACTGCCGCCCGGGGCCGGCGAACTTGCCGACCAGCACCGCGCCGATCGCCGCCGAGAAGGCGCCGGGCGTGACCGCCAGGCCCGCCCTCAGCTCGGAGTAGCCCCAGACCGCGTTCAGGAAGAGCAGGCTGCTGAGCAGGTAGGCGTACATCGCGGCGCCGAACAGCAGCGAGCTCAGGTTGGTGCCGGCGAAGACCCGGCTGCGCCACAGGTCCCACTCGATCGCGGGCGACTCGTGCCGGCGCGAGAGCAGCAGGGCCAGCGCGGTCAGCACCGCGCCGCCGATCAGCAGGGTCAGCACCCGGGCGTCGCTCCAGCCCCAGTCGCTGCCCTGGGTGACGCCGAAGACCAGGCCGCTGAGGCCGAGCGCGAGGGCCACCGTGCCGATCGGGTCGGGCAGTCGGCGTCCGGTGCTGGTGTCGGCGCTGAGCCCGCGTACCGCCAGGGTCACGATCAGCATGCCGATCGGGATGTTGATCAGGAAGACGGCGCGCCAGCCCCAGACGTCCACCAGCAGCCCGCCCAGGCTCGGGCCGACGGCGGCGGCCATGCTGCCGACCGCTCCCCAGATGCCGACGGCGGCGTGGCGGCGGGCCGTCGGGGTGTGCGAGAGCACCAGGCCCAGGGCGGCGGGGATCATCCCGGCTGCGGCCAGGCCCTGGAGGGCGCGGGCGGCGACCAGCATCCCGACCCCGGGGGCGAGGCCGCTGAGCAGTGAGGCGAGGGTGAACAGCGCGGTGGACCAGATGAACAGCCGGCGGCGCCCGACCACGTCGGCCACCCGCCCGGCGACCGCCAGCAGGGCGGCGAAGACGACCGTGTAGGCGGTCACCACCCAGGTCAGGTGGGAGAGCGACTCGGTCGGGAAGCTCTTGCGCAGGTCGGCGAAGGCGATGTTGACGACGGTGGTGTCGAGTACGGCCAGGAAGGTGGCGCCGGAGGCCAGTACCAGCGCGACACGTTCGACGGATGTGCGGGGCGGTGCGGCCGCTTCGAGCGGCTCGGCCTGCGCGGCCTGCGCGGCCTGCGCGGCCTGCGCGGCCTGGGCCAGCGGCGGCTGCGACGGAACGGTGGTCATGGCGCGAATCCCTCCGATGTCGGGCAGACCGGGCGGAATCGGCAGATCGTGGCCACGGTCGGCGTCGAACAGAGCCTAGCCCATACACGAACGGTCGTGCACTTAATTCGCCGTGAACGGAGGCCCGGCCACCCGGCCCCGGTCGCATACGCACCGGCCCCCGCGCGCGCCGCCTCCCCCACGGCGCGCGGCGCCCCGCCGGGATCCGGGCGGCTCGGAGGACGGCCGCCGAGCCGCCGGACGCCGCCTCGAAAGAGCCACCCGCATCCGGCTAATCGCGTACTGCGGCCCAGCTGGGCGGGCACCCGACACTCGCGGGCCCCGCCGGCCGGTGGCGCCGCGCCGCCGGTCCGGGCACCCGCCGGGCTGCTCCGGAGGAGCCGGGTCCGACGCCCGCCGCCACCGTCCGAACGGGGCTCGGCCACCCTCCTCAGGGGCGTCCGGTGAACATCCTGGAAAGGAGCAACTCGGCCCCCAAATTGACTGACCGATCGTGCTATAAATCCTGTGCCCGATAGCGCGCTGCGACCGACCCCGAACGGAATGCGAGTCGACGTCATGCTGAGCGAGCAAGCGAGCGGCGAGGCCGCCGACCCGTACTGCCTGCGCGAGGGAGAGGCGGCGAGAGTGCTGGCCGGCCACCCCTGGCAACGGTTCGTCGTCGTCGGGGACAGTGTCGCCGAAGGCATCGGAGACGCCGTGCCGGGCTACCCGGACGAGCCGTGGGCGGCCCGGATAGCCCGTGAACTGGCCGTCCACCGAACGGATTCGGTCTATCTCAACCTCGGCCGGCGCAACACCCCGGCGGCCCAGGTGCGGGCCACCCAGCTGGAGCCGGCGCTGGCCTTCCGGCCCGATCTGGCCCTGGTGGCCTGCGGCGGCTACGACATCCTGCGCCGGGTCTTCGACGCGGCCGCCCTGGAAGGGGAGCTGCGCGCCATCGTCGCCGCGCTCCGGGACCAGGGCAGCGACGTGATCACGGTGAGCATGTTCGGCGGCACCAGCTCACCGCGCCTCTCCGAGGCCGCGCGGCTGGAGCTGGAACACCGGCTGACCGCGCTGACCGCACTCACCCGTCGGCTCGCCGCCGAACTGGGCACCCTGCACGTCGACCTGGCGGGCCATCCGGCCTCCGCCACCGACATCTTCAGCCGGGACGGCCGGCACGGCAACCGCCGCTGCCACGCGATCTCGGCGGCCGAGGCGGTCCGCCGCCTCGGTGCCCACCTCTCGGCCACCACCCCCGCGACCGGAGCCGCCCGATGACCACGACGCCGACACCGCCGACATCGCAGACACCACAGCCGCCGACGGCCGGGACACCCACACCGGACGAGCGCTCCGCCCCCGGCTACGCCGACCGGACGGCGCTCTTCGAGGTGCTCACCGGCGGCTGGATCGCCCAGTGCTGCTACGCGCTGACCAAGCTCGGCGTGCCCGACCTGCTCGCCGACGGCCCCCGGCCGGTGACCGGGATCGCGGCCGCCACCGACAGCGACCCGCGGGCACTGCGGCGGGTGCTGAACGTCCTCGCGGCGGCCGGGCTGTTCCGCGACCACGGCCACGACAGCTTCGGGCTCACCCCCGCGACGCGGCTGCTCTGCACGCGGACCAACCGCTCCAGCGCGGTCGCCGCCGTGCTGTTCGGCGAGGAGGTGTACCAGTCGTTCGGGCAGATCCTGCACACCCTGCGGACCGGACGCCCGGCCTTCGAGCAGGTGCACGGCGCGCCGTTCTACAGCTACCTGGAGGACCACCCGGACACCGGCGCGGCCTTCTCGGCGGCGATGGGCACCGCCTCGGTGCCGACCGCGCTGGCCGCCTGCGACCTGACCGGGCTCGGCACCCTGGTGGACGTCGGCGGCGGCGACGGCGGCCTGCTCGCCCGGGTGCTGGCCCGGCACCCCGCCGCGCGCGGGGTGCTGGTCGAACTGCCCGAGGCCGTCGAGCAGGCGCGGGTAAAGCTGACCGCGGCCGGTCTGGCCGAGCGGGCCGAGTTCGCGGCCGGCAGCTTCTTCGACCCGCTGCCCAAGGGTGCCGACGTCTACACGCTGACCCGGGTGCTGCACAACTGGGACGACGAGCAGGCCCTCGCGATCCTGCGCCGGGTCCGCGAGGCGATTCCCGAGGGCGGCCGCCTGCTGGTGTTCGAGCGGCTGGAGGAGGAGCCCGGCGAGCCGGCGCCGCCGGCCTCCGAGCGTGCGGCGCAGGCCGTGTTCCAGGGCCGGCTGATCGACCTGCTGATGCTGGTCACGCTCGACGGCCACGACCGCACCGAGGCCGAGTACCGCGCCCTGCTCACCGCCGCCGGCTTCGAGGTCAGCGCGGTACGCGCCGCACCGCTGAGATCGGCCCGCGCGGAGAGCCTGATCGAAGCCGTGCCCTGCCCACTCCCATGACCGACCGGAGGTCAGCCATGCACAGCAGCGACCAGCCAGCAGCGCTGCCAGAGCGGCTGCTGGCGGTGAGTGTCGGCAAGGCCCCCGGGTTCCACGACACGGTCACCGCCGCCCTCGCCGACGCCCTCGGCGACCCGTCGGCCCACCCCGCCGGGTGGGCCGGGCACCACCCGGCCTACGGCGAGACCGTGCGCCGCGCACGCCGGTTCCTCGGCCGCGCGCTGGCCGGGCAGCAGGTCGAGCAGGTGCGCGTGGACACCCTGTCCGAGGTCGCCGACGCGCTCCGCGAAGCGGTCGACGGCGGCCGCCCGGCCACCCTGGCCCTGCTGCTGGTGGACGCCGTCGGGGCGGGGCTGAGCGCCGATCCGCTCACCGAGACGGTCGGACCGGCCCTGCACGAGCTGCGGGCCGGGCTGCCGCAGGACGTACGGGCCGACCTGTCGGCGTACACCGTGCAGGTGTACGCGGACGACGCGGGCGCGCCGGAGCGGGCCCGGCTGGCGCCGCCGTACACCGTCCGGCGGCTGCCCGGCGAACCCTGGCTGCTGGCGGCCGACGTGGTGCGGGCGCTGGCGGACTTCGCCCAGTTCCACGACGCGGCGGACGTGCTGCGCGAGACCGCGCCGCCCGCGCGGGCACTGGCCGACGCGCTCACCGGCTTCCTGGCCGCGCGGGCCGGCACCGCCTGGGGGCTGCACTACTACACCGGCTCCCTGGTCACCGGCCTGATCGGGGAGCTGGAGCAGACGGCGGAGCGGTCCGGGAACCCGGTGCTGCGCGGCCCGAGCGAGCACGGCCTGGCCTGCGGGGCGCTGGCGCGCTGGCAGCTGGACGGGGCGCCGTTCCTGATCGTGGTCACCAACGGGATGGTGGACGAGTTCCGCGGGACGCTCGCCAACCTGCGCGAGGCCCGGGCGCGCGGGTTCATCGTCTGCGCCGACTCCGAGTCCGACGCCTGGTTCCCCTTCCAGGGCACCGTGCACGGCGCGGAGGACTCCCGCGAGGTGCTGCGGGCCCGGCGGCTGCGCTCCTGCTACCTCGACGACCCGGCCCGGCTGCCGCAGGACCTCGCCGAGGCGTTCGAGGCGTACGAGGCCGACCAGGGGCCGGTGGTGCTGCTGGTGTCCCGCGCGGTCCTGGACGCGCCGGTGTCGGAGCCCGTCCCGGTCCCGCCGCCGCGCCCGGCCGCCGTCCTGCGGGTGGCCGAGGGCACCCTGGCCGAGGTGGCGCGGCTGGTCGGCCGGGAACCGGTCCGGATGCTCTGGCAGTGCGGCACGCTGGACCGGGAGGAGCGCGAACTGACCTACGACATCGCCCGCTCGGCCGGCCTCGCGCTGGCCGACTCGCCCATCCGACCGGGCAGCGTGGCCCGCTACCGGGACGGCGAGCGGGTGCCCGAGTACCTGGGGACGTTCGGCATGTTCGGCTGCTCGGCCCGGGTGCACGACTACCTGCACCGCGACGGCCGGCTGCGCCGCAAGAACGAGCAGTCGGTGCTGTTCCTGAAGAGCCGGATCGCCGAGCTGACGACGCCGTTCACCCCGCGGGTGCTCGACCGGGGGCTGCACATCGTGCAGGTCACCCACGACCCCGCGCACCTGGCCCCGTTCGCCGACCTCCCGGTGCCCGCCGACGCCCGTACCTTCCTGCGCGAGCTGCGCGAACGGCTGTCGGTCGCGCCGGAGGTGCTGGCCCTGCGGCAGCGCGCCATCGCCGAGACGCGCGACAGCGCCTCCGACATGGTGCACCAACTGCCGCTGCTGCCGATGAGCCCCAACTACTTCTTCCACCGGCTCGGCGCCGTCCTGGACGACCTGATCGTCCACCAGGGCTACACCTACACCGGCCTGTACGACGTCGGCCGGGGGGCCATGTCGGCCATCCGCAACCTGCCGCGCACCGGCCCGGGCTTCTCCGGCTGGTACGGCCGGGCGCTGATGGGCGACGCGCTCCAGGCCGCGCCCGCCGTGGCGCTCACCCGCGAGGGCAACGTGCTGGCGTTCGTCGGGGACGGCGCGCTGGGGCTCGTCCCCGACATCGTGCCCACTCTGGTCCAGCAGGCCGTCCTGTACGGGGCCAGGCCCGGCGGGAACCTGAGCGTGTTCCGGCTGGTGGACGGCGGCCACTCGGTGATCCGCACCTACCGGGAGACCCAGAGCGGCGCCACCGCCGACCGGCAGACCCGGATCCTGCACCTGCTGGAGCCCGAAGGGCGCCAGCACTACGGCCCGCTGACGGTGACGCACCGCCACATCGGCGACATCGCCGACTCGGAGGACGAGCTCAGGGCGCGGCTCCAGGAGCCCGGGGTCGTCGACCTGTACTCGGTGCTGCTGTCCCACAACAACGAGGGCGACGGGATGAACCTCGCCGGAGCCTCCGGCTGGCAGCGCGACGACCTGCCCGAACTCGCCTTCACCATCGCCCGCGCCGCCCGCAGGGCCGGGCAGTCCGCCCGGCGGCGCAGCGGCCGGTAGCACCGCGCGAGGCCCTGAACCGTCCGACGACCCGAAAGACCGTGCCGGCGCCACGAACCGGCGGCTCGCGGAGCCTTCCGGCGAGCCGCCCGCCCAGGAGGACAGGACATGCTCCCCAGCTCAGCGGCGCTCTCCGCCGTGCTCAACACCGCCTCGTACCTCGCCCCCGGCCCGGCGGGCCGGGCGGCCTTCCGGGTCTTCCGGCTGCCGTTGGCCCGCAGCAGACCCCGCGAAGCCGAGGCCGCGCTGATGGCGCGCGCGGAGGTGGGCCGGCTGGACGTGAACGGGGAATCGGTGGTGACCTACCGGTGGGGCGACGGCGCCCGACCCGTCCTGCTGGTGCACGGCTGGCGCTCCCGGGGCTCCCGGCTGGCCCTGTTCGCCGCCGGGCTGCTGGAGCGCGGCTACAGCCCGGTCGCCTTCGACGCCCCCGGCCACGGCGACTCCACCGGCCGCACCACGACGGTGGTGGAGTACCGCGAGGCGATCCGCCTGCTCCACGACCTGTACGGCCCGTTCGAGGCGGTGGTGGCGCACTCCGTCGGGGTGATGGCCTCCTTCCTCGCACTGCGCGACGGGGTGCGGGCCGACCGGCTGGCCGCGATCGGCGGGGTCTGCGAGTTCGAGTACCTGGTCGACGAGTTCTGCACCGCGCTGCGGCTGCGCCCCCGGCTCCGGCAGGAGCTGCGCCGGCTGATCGAGCAGCGGCTGTTCCCCGGCGAGCCGGACTTCTGGACCCGCTTCTCGGTCGTCCACGACCCCGAGGCCGTGAAGATACCGCTGCTGGTCGTCCACGACGAGCAGGACGAGCTGGTCGGCGTGGACCAGGCCCGCCGGATCGCCGCCGCCTACGGCGACCGCGCCCGGCTGGTCACCACCCGCGGGCTGGGCCACCAGCGGATCCTGGCCGGCCCCGAGGTGGTGGCCGCCGTCCTGGACTTCGTGACCGGCAGCGCGGACTGACGGCTCCGCAGACCGGCCGCACCGCAGGGGCCCGCCGCGTACCGGCGGGCCCCTGCGGTGTGCGGGCGGGCTCAGCCGCAGGTCACCGACTGCGGGAAGGCGAACACCGCGTCCGGGTCGTACCGCCGCGACACCGACTGCAGCCGGTCCAGGTTGGCCCCGTAGTACGCCCGCCCCCAGTCGGGCAGCGTCGCGTCGATGTAGTTCACGTACGCGCCGGTGGCGCCCAGCTCCGCCAGGCCGTCGCGGACCGCGTCCACCGACTCGGTCACCGCCGCCTGCCCGGCCGCGGTCGCGCTCGCGTAGACCTGCGCGCTGGCCAGCGACGAGCGGTGCGGGAAGGCCGTCGCGTCCGGGGCGAGCTGTGACACGGCGCCGCCCAGCGAGTCCAGCAGCAGGTCCACCCCCGTCCGCCCGGCCATCAGGTCCGTCACCCGGCCCGCGTCCAGCGCGGTGGGGCCGAGCATCCGCGAGACCGCCACGAACGAGGAACGCGGCAGCACGCCGCCCTCCGAGACCAGGTGGCACTGCGCGATGGTGTCGTTGGCGCAGCCGGCCATGTACTTCATCGCGTCGAGGTAGTTCTTCGGCAGCACGCTGCGCGTGCTCGGCTGCACACCGGCCGCCGCGAACAGCTGGTCCAGCAGCTGGTTGGCCTCGCTCTCGGCGCCCACGTAGCAGCCGACGATCCGGCAGCTCGGCGGATCGCCGCCGGAGAGCTGGCAGGTGGTCCACATCTCGAACGGCGTCCCGGCGATCCACTGCTGCCAGGCCCCGACCACCGCGGTGGCCGAGCCCGCGGGGAAGCCCAGCGAGAAGACCGTCAGCCCGGGGGCCGGCTCGGTCCGGAAGGTGAACTCGCAGACCACGCCGAAGTTGCCGCCGCCACCGCCACGCAGCGCCCAGTACAGGTCGGGCTCGGAATCCGGCGAGGCTTCGAGCAGGGACGAGTCGGCGGTGACCACCTGCGCGGCGGCCAGCCGGTCGCAGGTCAGGCCGTACTTGCGGGCCAGCACGCCGATCCCGCCGCCCAGGGCGAGTCCGCCGATGCCGACGGTGGGGCAGGAACCGGCCGGGAGCAGCCGGCCGGCCTGGGCGAGGGCCGCGTAGACCTCGATCAGCCGGGCGCCGGCCCCCACCACCGCGGTGCCGTCGGGCCGTACCCGCACCCGGGCCATCGGGCGCAGGTCCATCACCAGCCCGCCGGCGGGGACGCTGTAGCCGAGGTAGCTGTGTCCGCCGCTGCGCGCGGCGATCGGGATGCCGTGCCCGCGGGCCACGTCCAGACAGGCCCGGACGTCCGACGGTGAGGTGCAGCGGGCCACGGCGGCGGGGAACTGGCCGTCGTTCAGTTCGTTGTAGCCGAGCCGGGCCTCGCCGTAGCCCTGGTCGGCGGGCAGCAGCAGCCGGCCGTCCAGCCGGGTGCGCAGCGCCTGCCAGTCGGGCGGCAGGACCGCCCCCGACCGGGCCCGGGCCGGCCAGGCGTCGACCGCCGACGGCCCGCCGGCGCCGGTCCCGGGCCCGGCGCGGTCCAGCGCCGCCGCCCGTTGGGCTCCGGCCACCAGCACCGCGCCGCCGGCGCCCAGCGCCGCCAGGAACCGCCGTCGGTCGATCGTCATGTGCCTGCTTCTCCCAGCTGGTCCACGCGGGCCGCGCACGCCGCGCGGCCGACTTCGCGGCCATCCTCGCCCGCTGCCCGGGGCAGGGCCTGCGGGGCTGCGCCGTTCGGCGCACGGGGGTGCCTGCTCGGCGGGCTCGGGCGGACCGGCGGGCTCAGGCGGACCGGCCGGCTCCGGCGGACCCGTCCCGCGCGCGGTCGATCCGCAGGGCGACACCGTCCAGGAAGGTCCCCAGGATCATCCGGAACACCTCGCCGTCGTCCCGGAAGAGTTCGGTCAGCCGGGGCGCGCTCCGGTGCAGCAGGGGGAACTCGGCCTCCGGGAGCATGCCGTACTTGACCGCCCAGGCCGCCTCGTCCTTGGCCTGGGTCGCCGGGTCGAGCGAGCTGAAGGCCGCCGTGTACTGCGTCATCGCCAGGGTGAGGTCGACCAGTTGGCGGTAGCACTCGGCCGCCTCGATCACCGGCAGGCCGGCCCGGTGCAGCACCGAGATGAGCAGTTCGACGCTGCGGGTCTCGGCCGGGCTCGCGGTGGTGCGGGCCGCCGCCAGGATGGCGACCACGGGCCGGGCCAGGTAACTCGCCCGGATGCTCTCGGCGGTCACGGTGAGCCAGGCCCGCCAGTCGTCGGACGGGCCGTCGGGCAGCGCGGCGCGGGCCAGCTCGACGCCCTCGGCGACGGTCAGTTCGGTGAGGGCGAGGACCAGGTCGTCCTTGTCGCGGAAGTGCCGGTAGACGGCGGTCGGGTCCGCGCCCAGCTCCTTGCCGAGCCGGCTGAAGGTGAGCTGGCCGCCCCCCTCGGGGGAGCAGAGCCGCAGGGCGGCCTCCAGGATCGACTCGCGCGTGAGCGCCGCCCGCCGCTTGGACGTCGGCCGCTCCGCCTGCTCTGCCACTCGGGCCTCCACGCTATCTCTCCTCGTCACTGTTCCCGGGTCGCCCGGGATCTCCGCCCCCGGACCGGCCGGTCCTGGTGCGGCGCTTCATCCGATCGTAACTGCGCACCCTTGTCAACGGCATTGACATCGACATTGTCACCGGCTTTGCTTCTCCACACATCCGGCAGCGCCGCCCCGGCCCTCCCCCGCCCTCCGGCCGTGAGCGAGCCCTCCCCCCATGCTCTGGAGCACCCGTGCACCGTGATCACCACCCAGCAGACCTGGTCTTTCTCGGCGGACCGGTCTACACCGTCGATCCGGCCCGCTCCTGGGCCGGCGCAGTCGCCGTCCGCGACGGACGCATCGTCACCGTCGGCCGGGACCAGGACGTCCGCCCGCTGGTCGGCCCGGACACCGAAGTCGTCGACCTGGCCGGCCGGCTGCTGCTGCCCGGCTTCCAGGACGCCCACGTCCACCCCGTGCTGGCCGGCACCACCCTGCGCACCTGCGACCTGCACGAGCTGGGCACCGCCGAGGAGTACGCCGCCGCCGTCGCGGCCTACGCCGCCGCCCGCCCCGAAGCCGCCTGGATCACCGGCGGCGGCTGGAGCATGGAGGCCTTCCCCGGCGGCACCCCGCACCGCTCGCTGCTGGACGGCATCGCCGCCGTCCGCGACCGCCCGGTCGCCCTGCCCAACCGCGACGGCCACGGCCTGTGGGCCAACAGCCGTGCCCTGGAGATCGCCGGCATCGACGCGGACACCCCCGACCCGGCCGACGGCCGGATCGAGCGGGACGCCGACGGCACCCCGACCGGCATGCTCCAGGAGGGCGCGGCCGAGCTGGTCACCCGGCACGTCCCCGCCACCTCCGAGGAGGACCGCTACCAGGGGCTGCTGGCCGGCCAGGCCTACCTGCACTCCTTCGGCATCACCGGCTGGCAGGACGCCGCCGTCGGCGCGGCCTTCGGCCCCGGCGACGTCTACGGCGCCTACCTGCGCGCCGACCGCGAGGGCACGCTCACCGCCCGGGTCCGCGCCGCGCAGTGGTGGGACCGCGAGGGCGGCCTGGAGCAGCTGGCCGGCTTCCGGGAGCGCCGGGCCGAGGCCGCGCGGGGCGGCGGGCGGTTCAGCGCCGGCACCGTGAAGATGATGCTCGACGGCGTCGCCGAGAACCACACCGCGGCCATGCTGGAGCCCTACCTGGACGGCTGCGGCTGCTCCTCCGGCAACACGGGCCTGGACTTCGTCGACCCCGGGAAGCTGGGCGGCTACGTCGCCGGGCTGGACGCCGCCGGCTTCCAGGTGCACTTCCACGCCCTGGGCGACCGTGCCGTGCGGCTGGCGCTGGACGCCGTCGAGGAGGCGCTGCGCCGCAACGGCGACCTCGGCAACCGCCACCACCTGGCGCACCTCCAGGTGGTCCACCCCGACGACGTCGCGCGCTTCCGCCGGCTCGGCGCGACCGCCAACATGCAGCCGCTGTGGGCCTGCCACGAGCCGCAGATGGACGAGCTCACCATCCCGTTCCTCGGCGAGCGCCGGTCCGGCTGGCAGTACCCGTTCGGCTCGCTGCTGCGGGCCGGCGCGATGCTCGCCGCGGGCAGCGACTGGTCCGTCAGCACGCCCGATGTGATGGCCGGCGTGCACGTGGCCGTCAACCGCACCGGCGAGGAGGAGCCGGAGCGGGTCTTCGGCCCCGAGGAGCGGATCGACCTGGGTTCCGCGCTCGCCGCCTACACGGCCGGCACCGCGCGGGTGAACCACCTCGACGCGCTGACCGGATCCGTCCAGGCCGGCAAGCTCGCCGACCTGGTCGTGCTCGACCGCAACCCCTTCGACGGCCCGAGCCAGGCCATCGCCGGGACCCGGGTGCTGCGCACCTACGTCCAGGGCGAGCTGGTCCACGCCGCCGCGTCCGCATGAGAGCCCCGAGACCGAGGAGATCCGAAGTGAACACCAGACTGCTGCGTGCCGCCGTCTCCGGTTCGGCCGTGGTCCTGCTGGCCGCCGCGTGCGGCCCGGGCTCCACCGCCCAGAAGGCGGGCACCGAGAGCAACTTCTCCACCGCGCAGGTGACCACCGCGCCGGGGACGGGGAAGCTGACCGACCTCGCCTGGTCCGGCGACTACCGCGCGCCGTACTCCGAGGACCCGGTCAAGACCGCCGACTACCCGGAGGAGACCGTCCTCGGCAACGTCTGCGAGCCGCTGATCCGGGTGGCGGCCGACTACTCGATGCACCCGGGCGTCGCCGCCTCCTGGTCCCAGCCCGACCCGAAGCACGTCGTGCTCCAGCTGGACCCGCGTGCCAGGTTCAGCGACGGCAGGCCGGTCACCGCCGAGGACGTCGTCTACAGCCTGACCCGCAACCTCGACCCGGCCGTGGCCAGCAACTACGCCGACGCCTACAACGACGTCGACACCGTCACGGCCACCGGCCCGGCGCAGGTGACGGTCGCTCTGACCAAGCCGGACTACATCTTCGTCCGCAACCTCGGCACCCTCGGCGCGGCGGTGGTCGAGAAGGCCTTCGCGGTCAAGGCGGGCGCCGGCTTCGGCAACGCCGGCACCGGTGTCGTCTGCACCGGCCCGTACACGGTGCAGTCCTTCGACGGCACCAACCAGATGGTGCTGAAGAGGAACCCGGACTACTGGGACCCGGGCCACGCCGGCAAGGCGGACACGGTGACCTTCAAGTTCCTCGCCGACCCCTCGGCGCTGGCCAACGCGCTCTCCTCGGGCTCCCTCCAGGGCGCCTTCGACCTGCAGACCTCGACCATCGCGCAGTTGAGCAAGGCGGCGGCCGGGAAGCTGTACATCGGCGGAGCGGGCTCCACCACGCAGAACGTCGACCTGGCCGTCTCCAGCCTGACCGGCGGCCTGGCCGACGCCCGCACCCGGCAGGCGCTGAGCATGGCCATCGACCGCGCGGGCATCGCCAAGGCGATCTACGCCGGCGCGGCCGACCCGCTCTACGCCGTGGCCGGACCGGGCTTCTGGCTGCACGACCCGGCGGCCTCCACCTACCGGGCCGCCTACGACCAGCTCTCCAAGGCCCCCGACCTGGCGGCCGCCACCAAGCTGGTGCAGCAGGCCGGCGCGGCCGGCAAGCAGATCACCCTCGCGTACGCGGCGGGCACGCCCTCCCAGGCACAGCTGGCCCAGGTGCTGCAGCAGACCGGCCGGGCGATCGGGCTGGACATCAAGATCACCGGGCTGCCCGACCAGCAGTACGGCAGCCTGTTCACCGACCCGAAGGCCCGCGCCGCCTACGACGGCTTCCTGACGATCAACTACCTGGAGTTCCCCGAGGCCGCGACGATGTACGCGAGCTTCGCCACGGCGAGCGGCGTGCAGAACTTCAACGGCTACGCCAACCCCGCCGTGCAGGCCGCGCTCGACGCCGCGCAGGCCACCGACGACCCGGCGGCGCGCGCCGCGCAGGTGCTCAAGGCGCAGGCGGTCCTCGGCCAGGACCTGCCCTGGATCCCGATCGTCCAGCCCCGCGCACTGCTGTTCCAGAGCAAGGCGGTCACCGGCGCGCCGCTGACCTTCTCCTACCTGGACAACTCCTGGGTCACCGCCGTGGGGGCACCCTGATGGGGCGGCTGCTGCTGCGCCGCCTCGGCGGGCTGGCCACGACGCTGCTGCTGTCGAGCCTGGTGATCTTCGGCAGTCTCTACCTCGCGCCCGGCAGCCCCGAGAACGTGCTCTTCGGCAGCCGGATGCCCGCCGCCGCCGCGCGGGCGGCGGCGCGGCACCGGCTGCACCTGGACCAGCCGCTGCCGGTCCGCTACTGGGACTGGCTGACCGGCGTCCTGCACGGCGACCTCGGCACCTCGATGGTCACCGGCCAGCCGGTCGCGGACCGGATCGGCGCGGGGCTCGGCACCACCCTGCTGCTGGTGCTGCTGACGATGCTGCTGGTCGTGGTCGTGGGGCCGGCGCTGGGCCTCGCCGCCGCACTGCTGCCCGGCCGGGTCGACGCCGTGGTCAGCTCGCTGACCTCGGTGTCGGTCACCGTCCCGCCGTTCGTCGCCTCGACGCTGCTGATCTCGGTGTTCGCGGTGCGGCTGGGCTGGTTCCCGGCCTCGGGGCTCGGGGACGGCCTCGGCGGGGAGATCGGCGGGCTGGTGCTGCCGGCCTGCGCCATGGCGGTGCTCTCCTGCGGGTTCCTCGGCCGGGTGACCCGCAACGCGGTCCGCGAGCAGGTGGAACGCGAGCACGTGCAGACCGCGCTGGTGCGCGGCCTGCCCAGGCTGGTCGTACTCCGCAGCCACGTGCTGCGCAACGCGCTGGCGCCGATCGTGACCGCCGTGGGGCTGCTCACCGCCGGGACCTTCGCCTCCACGCTGGTGGTCGAGTCGGCCTTCGCGGTACCCGGCATCGGGCAGTTGACCATCCAGTCGGTCGCCCAGAAGGACTTCCCGGTCGTCCAGGCCGTCGCCCTGCTGCTGGTCGGCGCGTTCGTACTGTGCAACGCCGCGAGCGACCTGGTCCAGGCCGTCGTCGACCCGCGGCTGCGCGAGACAGGGAGCACCTCGTGAAGAAGACGCTCGTACGGACGGCCCGCAGGACGGCCGGGCGGCTGGGCCGCTCCGGGATCGCCTCGGCGGTGTTCCTGCTGCTGGTCCTCGCGGTGGCGGTGGCCGCGCCGCTGCTCGCGCCGCAGGACCCGAACCGGGGCAGCCTGCTGGACGCGTACGGCGGCCCGTCCGGCGCACACCTGCTGGGCGCGGACGGGATCGGGCGCGACCTGCTCAGCCGGCTGGTGTTCGGGGCGCGGACCAGCCTGCTCGGCCCGGTCCTGGTGGTCGGTGTCTCGCTGCTGGCCGGCATCCCGCTGGCCCTCGCCGCGAGCTGGTACGGCGGCTGGGTGGACGCGGTGGTGGCGCGGGTCTTCGACCTGGTCTACGCGCTGCCCGGGCTGCTGCTCGCGGTGCTGGCCGTCGCCCTGTTCGGGCCCGGCCTCACCCCGGCGGTCGCCGCGCTGTCGGTCGCGTACGTGCCGTTCCTGGCCCGGATCGTCCGGGCGGCGGCGCGCCAGCAGCGGGTCAGCCCGTACGTCGACGCGCTCGCGGTGCAGGGCTTCGGCGTGCTGCGGATCACGGCCGGGCACATCCTGCGCAACATCGCGCCGGTCGTGGCGGGCCAGGCCGCGATCGCCTTCGGCTACGCACTCCTGGACCTCGCCTCGCTCTCCTACCTGGGGCTGGCCGTCCAGGCGCCGACACCCGACTGGGGCGTCATGGTCAGCGACGGCGACGCGCTGCTGAAGGGCTACTGGCTGCCGGTCCTCGCCCCCGGCCTGCTGATCGTCCTCACCGTGCTCGCACTCACCGTGCTCGGCGCGCGGATCAGCGGCGACAAGCCACCGGGCTACCTGAAGCGCCGGGGGCGGTCCGCCGCCCCCGCGGACCGAACTGCCGTGGGAGCCGCCGCATGACCGCCGTACCGCTGCTGGAACTGTCCGGCCTGACCGTCGACTTCGCCACCGAGGACGGCGGCTCGCGCACCCTGCTGGCCGGCCTCGACCTGACCCTGGCACCCGGCGAGGCGCTGGGCCTGGTCGGCGAGTCGGGCTCGGGGAAGTCGATGACCGTCCGCGCCGTCACCCGCCTGCTGCCACCTGCTGCCACCGCCTCCGGCACGGTCCGCTTCGAGGGCCGGGACGTCGGCGCGATGGACGCCGCCGCCCTGCGCGGCTACCGCGACAGCGGCGTCGGCCTGGTCTTCCAGGACCCGCGCGCCCACATCAACCCGACCCGCCGGATCGGCGCGTTCCTGACCGAGGCGCTGCGGCACAACCGCGGCCTGGGCAGGCGCGAGGCGCTGGCCCGGGCCGAGGCGGCGCTGGCCGAGGTCGGCCTCGACGACCCGGCCCGCCGGCTGCGCCAGTACCCGCACGAGGTCTCCGGCGGCATGCTGCAACGCGTGATGATCGCGTCCGTGCTGCTGGCCAAGCCCCGGCTGGTGCTGGCCGACGAGCCGACCACCGCCCTGGACGTCACCGTCCAGCGCGAAGTCGTCGCCGTCCTGGACCGGTTGCGCCGCGAACGGGGCATGGGCATGGTCTTCATCACCCACGACCTGGACCTCGCCCTGGCCGTGTGCGGGCGGGTCGCGGTCATGTACGCGGGGCGGATCGTCGAACTCCGCTCCGCCGACACCCTGCACGAGCGTGCCGCCCACCCCTACACGCTCGGGCTGCTCGGTTCGCGCCCGTCGGTCGACGTGCGGGCGGAGCGCCTCACGGCCGTCCCCGGCCGGCCGGTCTCCGCCTTCGAGGCCGGGCCCGGGTGCGCGTTCGCGCCGCGCTGCGCGTTCGCGGCCCCGGTCTGCGAGGCAGCGCCCCCGGCACTGCTGCCCTTCGACGGCGGACTGGTGCGCTGCGCCCGGGCCGAGGAGATCCACGCGGTACGAACGAGCAAGGAGGCCACGGCGTGAACGCGGTGGAAGTGCGGGATCTCAACAAGTTCTTCAAGGGCCACCACGCGGTCGCCGACGTCGGCTTCGACATCCCGGCGGGCGGCTCGCTCGGCATCGTGGGCGAGTCCGGATCGGGCAAGACCACGATCGCCCGGATGCTGGTCGGGCTGGAGTGCCCGACCAGCGGCAGCATCACCGTACTCGGCCGTGACCGCAGCCGCCCGGCTCGCGGGAGCTCCGAACGGGGCTCCCGGGCCAAGGAGTTGCAGATCGTCTTCCAGGACCCGTACACCTCGCTGGATCCGCAGCAGAGCGTGCGGTCGGCCGTCGACGAAGTCCTGCGCCATCACGGCGGCCGCACCGCGCCGGAGCGCGCGGCCAGGCTCGACGAGCTGGTCGACCAGGTCGGCCTGACGATGCGTCAGGCCCTGGCGCGCCCGCGCGACCTGTCCGGCGGCCAGCGCCAGCGCGTCGCGATCGCACGGGCACTGGCCGCCGGGCCGCGCGTCCTGGTACTGGACGAGGCGGTCTCCGCCCTGGACGTCTCCATCCAGGCGCAGATCCTCAACCTGCTCGCGGACATCCGCGCCGAGACCGGGATCGCCTACCTGCTGATCTCCCACGACCTGGCGGTGGTCAGGCAGTTGTGCGACACCGTACTCGTCCTGCGGCGCGGGCGGGTGGTCGAACAGGGCGACTGCGCGCGCGTCCTGGACGATCCGGCGGAGGCGTACACCAGGGCCCTGCGGGCAGCCGTCCCCGTCCAGGGCTGGAGAGCGGCCGGCTGAGACCGGGCCCGCACCGCCGCGGCGGTGCGGGCCCGGTGCCGGCGTCCCTGCGACCGGCCTGCCGTCACCCGGCGGTGGCGGCCCGCGCGCGCCACCAGTCCACCGTCGCCGCCACCTGCTCGTCGACCGGGGTGGCCCGGACCGTGAACGCGGCTTCGTAGGCGCTCGAATCGACCACGAAGGGACGGTCGAACTGGTACCGGATCTCCTTCAGTTCGCGGATCAGCGGGGAGAACAGCGAGGCGGCGCCCAGCACGGCCGGCGACAGCCTGCGCACCGCCACCGGCCCCGTCCCCGCCCGGGCGGCCAGCCGGTCGGCCATCTCCCGGGTGGACAACGCCGGTCCGGTCGGCAGGTGCCAGGCCCGGCCCCAGGCCCGCTCCTCGCCCGCAACCTCGGCCAGGGCCCTGGCCACGTCGGGGAGGTAGCTCCAGCTGTGCGGGGC
Source organism: Kitasatospora kazusensis (assembly GCF_039529945.1). Classification (NCBI taxonomy): domain Bacteria; kingdom Bacillati; phylum Actinomycetota; class Actinomycetes; order Kitasatosporales; family Streptomycetaceae; genus Kitasatospora; species Kitasatospora kazusensis. Next base: position 184,902 of record NZ_BAAANT010000006.1, read on the forward strand.
GTCCGGGTCCCCGATCGTGGAGACCGGCTTGCCGCGCAGCAGCCAGGGCACCACCCGGGCGGCCAGGTGCCCGCCGTCGGTCACCCCCGGGCCGAAGAAGTCCGAGGCCCGCACCTCGACCGCCCTGATCCGGCCCTGCTCGTGCAGCTGCCGGGCCTGCTCCCAACCCGCGGCGCGCACCCGCCCCTTGGGGCCGGTCGCCGCGAGCGGCAGCTCCTCGGTCATCGGGCCGTCCACCGGGCCGTAGCCGTAGAGGTTGCCCAGCATGACCAGGACGGCCCCGCTCGCCTCGGCCGCCGCGCAGGCCGCCGAGACCAGCGGCGGCCAGCCGCTCGCCCAGCGGTGGTAGGGCGGTGCGGCGCAGCTGTGGATCGCGGCCGCGCCCTGCGCGACCTCGGTCAGGCGCGCACCGTCCGCCGCGTCCAGCGCGATGTGCTCGATGCCGGGCTCCGGGCTCCGGCCCGACGTGGTGACGACCCGTACGGCCTTGCCCTGGGCAGCCAGCAGCCGGGCGGTGGCGGCCCCGGCGGGCCCGAATCCGATGACGAGATGGAAGCTCACGCCTGCACACTAGCGCGCGTGCGTGGGGCCGCCCGGGCGCGGGCCTGAGACGGGCGGGCTCAGCGGGTCGCGGTCAGGTGGGAGGAGACCACCACGTTGGACCGGTAGCCGGAGTGCTTGTCGTAGTGGCCGCCGCAGGTGATGATCCGCAGCTCGGGCCGCTGGGCGGCGGCGTAGACGACACCGTCGGGGAAGGCGTCCTTCGGATAGGTCCGGACCGAGTCGACGGTGAAGACGGCCGTCCGCCGGTCCTCGCGCAGCACCTCGATCCGGTCGCCCCGGCGCAGCAGCCCGAGCCGGTAGAACACGGTGGGCCCCGAGCGGTTGTCGACGTGCCCCACCGCGAGGGCCGCGCCGGTGGACCCCGGGGCGACGCCGTCGCGGTACCAGCCGACGAGGTTGCGGTCCTCCATCGGCGGCGTGGCCAGGTGCCGGGCGGCGTCGAGGCCGAGGCCGACCAGCGGCGCGTCCACCTTGATCGCCGGGATCCTGATCCTGGTCGGCGCCGCGGGCGGCAGCGGCCGGGGAGCCGGCCGCCCCGGATCGACGGTCTCCTCCGGGGCGGTGGTCGCGACGGCGCCGGCCGGCCGCGCCCCCGGATCGGACCCGGCGGCCGGCGGCTGCGGCGGACCCGTCCGGGTGGCGCCGTCGTGGACCAGCCAGCCCCCGGCGGCCAGCGCGACCGCCACCGCCCCGGCCGTCAGGCGGCCGGGGCGGCGGCGTGCGGTGCCCGCCGGGCGCCGGCCGGCCGGTCCGACCGGGAGGTCAGGACGTGGCATTGCGGGCGGAGCGGCGGCGCAGGGTCCGGAACCCGAAACCGGCCGCCACGGCCAGCACCACCGATCCCGCCGCGATCTCAGCCGCGTTCGGTCCGCTCACGCTGCCGCCGCCCCCGGTACCCACGCTGCCGATCGGACCGCCGCCGCTCGGTGAGGTGCTCGCGCCGGGCGTCCGCGTCGGCGTCGGGGAGGCGCTGGTGCTGGGCGTCGGCGTCGGGGTCGGGGTCGGGGTCGGGGTCGGGGTCGGGGTCGGGGTCGGGGTCGGGGTCGGGGTCGGAGAGGGTGACGGGCAGTCCACCATGAACACCTTGTGCTTGGCGCTGCCCTCCTCGCCCGCGAAGGTCCAGTCGACCTTGTAGTGACCGTTCGGAAGGCTGAAGGTACTGGTGTGCCCGACGCCGGCCGTCAGGGTGATCGAGCCGGCCAGCACCTGCTGGGTACCGGTCGGCGGCTGCTGCTCGACCGTGAAGTCGACCTTCTGCAGGAGGTCGAAGCCGAAGGCGTCCAGATAGAACCTGCACACCTTGGGATCGTTCCGGTGGTCACCGACGGCCGTGGCACTGTCGTGCACCTTGATGTCACCGTTGTCACCCGGCGCGGCGTGGGCCGCCGGAGCGACTCCGACGACCAGCAGGGCGGCGGCGGCGCCGAGCGCCCAGGGGACCGGGCTTCTGCGGCGGGCGGAGGCGGTCGAACACGGGAAATCGATCACGGTGGGACTCCAAGGGACAGCGGAGGTCTCCTGCGGGTCAGCCCTCCGGTTGCCGCAACGATTCGTCACCGGGAGTGCGCGGACAAGCACGCCACGCATATGAACCTGCTAATTCGTCCGTCCGGCCCCGTCCACGGAGCCGGACGGACGCGGTGCCGGACGGACGCGGTGCCGGACGGACGCGGTGCCGGACGGACGCGGTGCCGTCGGCGGGGCGCCACCGGTCCACCCGGTGCCGCCCTGCCGTGGTCCGCCGACGGGTGTCAGCGGTCGCTGGGCAGCAGCCCCGCGCGCAGCACCGCCAGCGTGCGGGTCAGCAGGCGCGACACCTGCATCTGCGAGATACCGAGGCCCTCTCCGATCTGCGCCTGCGTCAGCTCCTCCACGAACCGCAGCGAGAGGATCGTCCGGTCGCGCTCGGGGAGGGCCGCGATCAGCGGCTTGAGGGTGTGCAGATCCTCGACCCGGCCGATGCGGGCGTCCTCGAAGCCCAGCCGGCGGGCCAGGGTGCTGTCGGGTGTGTCGGCCGCCAGCTTCATGTCCAGGGAGCCGGCGGTGTAGCCGTTGCCCGCGGTGAGCCCTTCGATCACCTCCTCCTCGTCCACCTCCAGGTGGGCGGCGAGTTCGGCGACGGTGGGCGCGCGGTCGAGGCGCTGTTCGAGCTCGTCGGAGGCCTGGGCGAGCGTCAGCCGCATTTCCTGCAGGCGGCGGGGGACGTGCACGGCCCAGGTGGTGTCACGGAAGTACCGCTTGATCTCGCCGATGATGGTGGGCAGCGCGAAGGTGGTGAACTCCAGGCCGCGGTCGGGCTCGAAACGGTCGATGGCCTTGATCAGGCCGATGGTGCCGACCTGGACGATGTCGTCCATCGGCTCGGAGCTGGACCGGAAGCGCCGCGCCGCATACCTGACGAGCGAGACGTTCAGCTCGATCAGGGTCGCGCGGACGTAGGAGTAGTCGGCAGTGCCCTCTTCGAGCAGGCTCAACCGCACCAGCAGGGCGCGGGACAGCTCGCGGGCGTCGGCGGGGGCGACGGCACCGGGATCCTCGATGTGCGGCAGTTCCGCGGGGTCCGCGGAGCGGGGGACTGCGGTGTCCGACGACGTGGTGGTGTCGGGTACGGGGTGGGGATTGGTCAGCAGAGCGCGAGGCGCCGTCATGACGTTCCTTCCGTCGGGTGTCGTCGTGTTGCGCCTCTACCCCTATCACTGTCGGTGATGCGCCTCAAATACCAAGCGGTCCCTTACATGTACTTATGTCCCGTTTGCAGATCGGGATCCGGCAGCCACCGCCCCGGTCGCACCGGCGGCACGAGACGACTCGCGGCGATCTCCACCCACACTGTCTTGCCCTCGGCGTCGGGCGTCGCACCCCACCGGTCGGACAGCCGCTGCACGATGAACAGCCCGTGGCCGCTCGGCCGGCCGGGCTGGTGCGGGAGACGCGGCGAGGGCAGCGCGGGGCTACCGTCCGTCACCTCGATCCGCAGGCGCTCCGCCGTGGCGTCCAGCAACAGGCTGCGGGGGCCGCAGCCGTGCAGAGCGGCATTCGCCAGGAGTTCGGAGACCAGGAGCAGAACGTCGTCCACGGCCTCGCTCCCGGTCCCGGCCCCGGTCCCGCTGCCGCTGCCGCTCCGGCCGTGGCCCGGCAGCCACCGCCAGTCCGCCAGCGCCTGGCGGGTGAAGTCCCGGCCGCGGGCCACCTGGCCCCGGACGCCGGCCAGGTGCAGGCTGCGCCGCTGCCCGTGCACGGGCAGACCGGGAGGCACGGTCCGGCTGACGCTGGGACCTTCCATTCTCTTCTCCGTACTCTTCCCGCCAGGGCTGCCGTGCGATGCCGGACAGACGGTGTACCCCGGAGCTGTGGTTGCGGCATGGAAGCGTGTTCCCGCTACGGCGGAGGAAACACCTGCGCTCCCCGCAGCGGCGCCGGCGCGTTCAGGCCCATCTCACCCGCCACCCGGAAGACCGCCGCGCGCGTCCCCTCGCACCGCATGTCGAAGGACAGCCGCGAACCGTCGCTCCGCGAGCCGCCCGAGTCGGCCTCGTCGGTGCCCATCCCCCCAGGTCCCCTCCGCCGCGCCGCCCCGCCACCTCGGCACGGTCCCCCGGAAACAGCTCGTTCCCGGGGGACCGATCGGGGCGGGTGGGTCAGCGGCCCAGAACGTCCTCGGCCGCGTTCTCGGCGTTCTCGGCCTTGCCACCGGCACCCGTGGGAATTCCTCCTCGACCAAAAGGTTCGTCATCGATCAGTCGGAGCCGTCGGCTCTTTCAGCAGGCGGCTTCCCGGGAATTCCGGCTTCACACCCCGGCCGCGGATTTCGCCCCGGTTCTCGCGGAACACGGGTCCCGGACCGGGGCCGGGGACGGCTCACGGCCCGGCGCGGCAGTGGCGCGGATCAGAAGAACGGGCCGCCGTAGAACGGGCCGTAGTAGGCGCCGTACTGCTCCCGGTAGCCGGTGTCCGCGTCGCAGGCTCCCCGGTCGAGCTCCGGGCCGTTCTTGATCTCGTCCTTGGTCCGGTCGACGTAGACCTTCCTGTCGTCCTGCTCGACCCGGACGACCGTACCGGCCGGGAGCAGGACGTGCCTGCCGAAGATCCACGGCCCGGTGTCGACCACGAGATACGAGGCGCCGACCTCCTCGGAGAGCTTGTCGATCCTGCCGATGTGGCCGTCGGTGGCCTCGACCTGGAAGCCGATCAGGTCACCGCCGGACACGTGGCCGGACGTCGAACGGAACTTCCAGATCTCGATGCCGCTCATACCGCCTCCTCGCTTCGTCGCACCGCACCGGGCCGCTCCCGGGGCGGTGCGCCCTCGCAACGGCGGCTGCCCCGCCTCTCCGGCTTCATGCCTGACCGCACGTCACGGATCGACGGCCCCGGATCCCGCGCCCTGCCCCGACGTCCCGGGAGGCCACCGCGGCCGACGCACTCCTCCCGGCCGTCGGACGGGTGCTCCGGACCCGAAGGCCCGGAGCACCCGTGCCGCCGCTACCAGCGACCGCCGTCGAGGTGGGGCGGCGCCCAGTAGACGGCGCCCCAGACTCCGTGGTTGCTCGCGGCGCCCCATCCGTTGGCCCAGCCCGTGAGCAGGGATCCCACGCCGTTGCAGAGCCAGCCCGGGGCCCACCTGTAGCAGGCCTTCACCGCTACACCGATGGCCCCGTGAACGATGTCGGCGTACGAGGCGATGACCCAGAAGTGGGTACCCGTGACCCCGGTGGACAGGGCCTGCTCCACCTGGCCGCCCTGCCCGGTTCCGGTGTAGGACGCGCTGACGACACCGGCTCCCTGCGACCCACCGGCCCCCGGGACCGGGCCCGAACCGACCGTCGCGACGCCGGCGAACGCCGCCTGGAGGCCGGCGACCAGTTGCTGCCGCTGCTCGGGCGTCGCCGTCGCCTGCTGCCACTGCGCCAGCTCCGCGGCGGTCAGCCGCAGGCTCCCGCCGTCGGCCTGCGGGGCGGCGACCGCCGCCGCACCGCCGACTCCCCCGGCCTGGGCACCCCGGCCGCCGTGCGTCACCGCGACGCCTCCGACGACGAGAGCCGCTGCCATCGCCGACGCGCCGACCGCCGCCACGGACCGCCCCACCCACGGGCGCCGCGCCGCGCCGCCCCGACTGATTCCTTCGCTGTTCTCCGTACGCACTCTTACTCCCGCCCTCCCGTGGCGAACTGACGGCCCGCCACTTGGGGCCCGACACTCGCAGGTCGAACCCCGGTGGAGCAATACACTCAGCATTTATATGAATATTAGAAAATGCCGCCACGCGTTTATGAACTGTACGGGCCAAAAGCGCCGCAATTTCCGGGCTTCCGGCGGGACCCGGAAATGACATGCCCACTTGCATTCTTGCCACCGGCCCTCCGATGCCCGCACGAAGCCGACGGCCCGGAGCGGTGACCCGCAGCCCGGCTCCCGGGTGGCACGGGTACCGGGGCCGCCGAAGCCCGTCGGCACCGGCCCGCGGGACCGGCGGTGGTGGTGGAGTTGTGGAGATCACGGACCGGCCGACTGGCTGACAGCGGCCCGGGTACCCGGGTGCACGGAGTCGGCCCGCCCGGGCCGGCGCAGCAGCGCAGGAGGACGATCCGATGTCCAGGTCCGCCGTCCATCCGTTGTCCGTGACGTTCCCCGACAGCCCGCTGCCGGATGTCGCGGTCGACGCGGAACTCAGCTTCGACCCGGGCCTTCCCTACGCGGCGTGCCTCTCGTTCCCGCTGTCCGGATGCGGCTGCACGGACGGCGATCCGAAGGTGTGCTGGTACTTCAGCCGTGAGCTGCTGAACGAGGGCCGCCACGCCCCCGCCGGGAGCGGTGACGTCAGGGTCTGCCCCGGGTGCGAGGGCGAGGTCCTGATCACCTTGAGGAGCCCTTCCGACAGCGTGGTGCTCAGCGCACCGGCGGACGCCGTCGCCGCCTTCCTCGCGGACTCGTTCGCACTGGTGCCCGCCGGCGCGGAGAGCGGCCACCTCGACCTCGACACCGCGGTCGGCCTGCTGCTCGACAGCTGACCGCCCCCGCCCACTTCCGGACCGCCACGTCGACGGATCGCGGACTCAGCTTTCACCGTGCGGGAGCCGGCCGCCCGTCGCCGTTTCCAGGATCTCCGCCACCGGACGACGAGGGGTGGCCGCACCGGGCGGACCGTAGCCGAGGCGCAGCACCAGCTGGATGTGTCCGGGGCCCTCGGCCGGGTCGCGCAGCTGCCGGCGGGTGTCCGGCCACTCGACCGCCTGGTGGAGCAGGGACGCCCGGACGCCGTGCGCGGTCGCGACCAGCCAGACCCGTTCCATCGCCTGGCCGGCCCGGAGCCAGTCGGCAGGACGGTCGCCGTGTGTCGTGAGGGTGGCCACCTGCGGCAGTGCCTCGAACCGCTCGGTCGGCATCGCCGGGCGCGGTGGGTGACCGGTGAAGCTGCGCACGGGCACCCGCGCGTCGTGGTCCATCGGACCCAGGGCGCCGGGCGGGATCCCGTCGGTGGCGCCCTCCTCCGGGCGCAGCCAGCTGCGGGTCTCGGACTGCCGGACCAGGTCGGCGGCGGTGCGCCGCTCGGCCTCGGCGGTCAGGGCCAGCACCCGCCGGACCCCGTCCTCTTCGAGCAGGGACAGCACGACCCCCTCACCGTGGGCGGCGGCCATGAGCTCGCCGACGACGGTCTCGGGGATGTCACGGTCGGTGAAGGGCCGACGGCTGGAGTGGCGCCGGGTGATCGCGGGGTAGAGGTCCGGGCCGAAGGGGTGCGGGTCGGTGGCCGCGCGGGAGAGGTCGACGGCGGCGGCGAGCCGCGGCTCGCCGGGGTCGGGCAGCAGCCGCACCACCGGCTCGCGGCCGAGCCGCGCGGCGGCGACCCGCAGGTTGAACAGCGCCGCCCCGACCGAGACGTACAGCGCCCGCCCGTCCGGATCGGTGGCGGGCACGGCGCGCGCCGGGTCCGCGTACACGAGCAGACCCTGGCCGTCCGGCGCCGGGCGGAAGCGCCAGGGCTGGCTGTTGTGGAGCGACGGCGCCGCTCCACCGACGGTGGCGAGCAGCTGGAGATCGTCCACGCCGAGTGGTGGCTGGTTCATGACAGGACTCTCCTCACCGTCGTTCCCGGATCGCGCCGGGTCCTGCGGCATTCCGCTCGGCCCGTGGTGCAGCGCCACCGAGGCTTCACCGAAGTCGCTCCGTCGTCTGCCTCCACGATGCACCTGGGACGGAGGCCAGAGGAGGGTCCAACGGCCCTAGCGAGTGGTTCCGATGTGTTTCCTGCCATGTCAGCGGGTTGAGCTGGATACGGGTGCAGGGGACTCAACCCTTCACATTGCCGTCGTTCGCCGCCTGGTTCACGAGTGTTGCCGGAGACTGCGGCGCCGGGCGCGAGACTTGGTGAGCGATGGGCGGTTGAACTCGGTCGGCCTGCGCGTGGGGTAGCCGGCGGACGGCAGTGGAGGCCAGTGGGATCACGGCCACGGCGGCGTAGGCGATGCCGGTGGTTGTGATCACCGTGAAGCCACCGAACGTCTGGGCAAATGGACCGACGCTGAGTTGGCCGATCGGGATCGCGATGTAGGACAGCAGATCGTCGTAGGACGAGACACGCGACAGCACGTGCGCGGGAACGTGCTCCTGGAGCGAGGTGTCCCAGCTGATGCCTGAGACGGAGGAGCCCAGCCCGGCGGTGAAGGCGGCGGCGATCATCCAGGGGGCGCTCAGGTGCGTGCCGAGTACGAGCAGGGGGAGCGCGCCGAGCGCGCTCATCAGCTGCCCCAGCCGCAGGAGGTGCCTGACCATCAGCCGGTACATCAGCGTGCTCATCACCAGCAGGCCGATGCCGCGGGCGCTGAGCACGAATCCCCACGTTGCCTCGCCGCTGATTTGCTTGGTGAGCGTCGGCCCCAGGATCTGCCATGTGCCGGTCTGCACCAGGTTCATCAGGCAGGACGACACAGTCACGACCCACACCCAGGGGATGCGGCGGAACTCTGTCCAGCCGTCGCGGATGTCGGTCAGCACGGCGCTGGGTCGGGACGTGGTTGCGCCGGCGGGGAGCGACAGGCGGGCGAGGCATCCGGCTGCGAGTAGGTAGGTCAGCGCGTCGAAGGCGATGGCCGGGCCGCTGCCGGCGGCCACGACGAGAATGCCCGACAGGCTCGGTCCGAGGACCTTCGTGGCGTTGCTCGTCGAACCCAGCAGCGCATTGGCCTGCCGGAGCTGGGCCTTGCCGACGAGCTGGGGTACGACACCGCGCAGGGCCGGTGTCGTGAATGCGGCGAGGACGCCGCTGAGGACTTCGAGCGAGGCCACGAGCAGGAGAGAGTAGTGGCCGGTCAGCAGCAGCGCGGCGACGCCGCCCTGGGTGAGCGCCGAGCCCAGGTTGGCGTACACCAGCACGGTCCGGCGCGAGAACCGGTCGGCCGTGGCTCCGCCCACCAACAGGAACGCCAGCAGCGGCACCATGCGGGCGGCGAGGATGATGCCGAGATCGCCGGGGCTGCGCGAGGCGTCCAGGACCGCGAACGCGAGCGCGACCGGCGCCAGGGAACTGCCGAGCAGGGACACCAGCCTCCCGGTGAAGAACCAGCGGAAGTCTGTCTGTCGTAGCAGAGGTGTGGGCACCGGCCCGAGTCTCCGCAAGCGCCGGCGCGGACGCTATCGTTTCGCCTGGAGGCGAAAGATGACGCTGTTGCGGTTGAGCTCGATGGCCTTGTCGAGGTCACGGTTCGCGCTGTCGCCGCTCGCCGAGACGCTGGGGTCGATGATCGTGTTGGGCAAGCCGTGCTCCGATCCGTGGCTGAGCTCCTGGCACGCCCGTCACCAACCCGCGTTCAGTGCCGCCCTGGACGCGGACCCTTTTGCCAAGGGCATGGTCAGGCTGCTGGGCTCGACCAAGTGGCTGCCCGGCTTCGTCGCGATCCCGCCGCCGGGCGGCATGCGTACCACCCTCACCGGCGAACTGGCGGAGGTCGCCCGGGTGCCCGACCGGGACGTGCGCGCCGAGTTGCAGACGTCAGTGGCGCACAGCTGGAAGCAGCACGACCTGAGCTGGCTGTCCGGGCAAGAGTGGGGGCGAGGACGGCCGACCTGCTCCGGCTCGTGTGGAAGGCGCACGTGGGCCCGGACTGGTCGCGCCGCCGTGCGCTGCTGGAACGGGATGTCACCTACCGGGCGGGGCTGCTGGCCGCCTACGGCTGGCCCCGAGCCCTGGAACACATGAGCCGCGGGAGCGCCTGGGAGGGTGCGGACGCGATCCGCTTCAGCAAGCGGCCCGGCCCCGACCGCGTCGTCGGCGACGGTGGGATGCTGTTCGTGCCGGTCAGCGTGTCGAGCGGTACATGGCTGTGCGAGGGGCCGTCGGCACAGTACGCCCTGGTCTACCCGGCCCGCGGTTTTGCCACGAACGCGCACGCGAGGCCGGACGGTGCGTTGGGTCGGCTGATCGGGGCCGGCCGAGCGGCGATTCTCCATGCACTCCGGTGCCCGGCGACCAGCAGCGAACTCGCTGCGCAGCTCGACCTGTCGCTCGGTACCGTCGGGGGCCACCTGGCCATCCTGCGCGACGCAGATCTGATCATCGGGACGAGAGTCGGCCGACGTGTGGTCTACCGTCGCACCGAGACCGGCGATCTGCTGGCCGGCCGGTACGAAGTCTGAGCATCGGCGTCGGCCCGGGCATCCCGCCCCTCCGCCCGATACACGCGCCGCTGTCCATCGCGACTTCGCGGATCATGCGCTTGAGCAGGGGCGGCCGTCCCATCCATCGCGTTCCTCCGATCTCGTCGTCGATCTTCACGTGAAGTGCGGTCAAGAGGGTGTGCGGGTCTGTCGTCACACACGGATCTTGGACACCCTCTGCCCTTTGGCGGACCGGAAATTCGGATCTGCTCGTCCAGGTGCACTGACCCGTGAGGTCGTCGGCGCTCCTCCTCGGGACCCACGCCCGGGGGCAGGTGGCCACCGCCACCTGCCCCCCTCGAAACCGACTGCCACTGCGCCGCCCGGGTCCGCGTCAGCGGCGTCCCGCTGTCCGGAGGTCGGAGCTCAGGACGGCGGTACCGTACGCTCCGGCGCGAGCGAGTTGCCTGCCGGGATGTGTCCGCAGTCAGACGGGGCGGGCCTGCCCGCGAACCGGTCGTTGAGCCAGGACACTGCCTTGGGCGCCCAGACGGCCGCCGTCCCGGTGTGGCTGAGCAGGTCGTACTGGTCGTACGTGATCGAGCTGTTGCCGGTGGCGCAGTACTGGTTGGCCAGTGCCCGTACGTCTCCGGCGACCATGACGCCGTCGCCGGTGCCGATGCCGGGCGGGTTGGCGAAGGTCCCCTCCAGCCCGCCCCCCGCGCCCTCGGCGATGTAGCCGGGGACGGTCGGGGTGGGGGCCGAGCCGAGGTTGAGCCGGTTCACCGCAGCGACGAACGCGCTCGCCGAATCCGGGTCGGCGTACTGCGGCTTCGCCATCTGCCGCCAGGTCAGGCCGGGGTAGTGGCCGAGCGCGTCGAGCAGCGATCCGTGCTGCAGCCGGTTGTACACCTGGAGGCCGTAGCTGCTCATGTACGGCGTCAGGTCGATGCCGAACGAGCGGGAGACCCCGATGAGCGCCATCGGGATGACACCGGACCAGACCAGGGAGCCGTCGACGTACTTCAGGTTGTGCGCGGGGTCGACGAGCACGCCGCCCTCGGCGAAGCCGACGAGGTTCTTGTCGACCTCGGGCGCGTAGGCCGGGGCGAGCGCCGCCGACCAGTCGGTGGCGATGGCGCCCCCGGAGTAGCCCAGCAGGCCGAACTTGGTCGCGGCGTTCAGGCCGGTCGCCGGGGACCTGGTCGCGGCCCGGATCGAGTCCAGGGTGTTGGCCGCGTACTCCGGCCCCGCCGCGAAGTCCGCGGACTGGCCCTCGGTGTCCGGGATGACGAGGTTGTCACCCTGCAGCAACAGCGCCGAGAGGGCCGCGGATTCGACGTTGGCGAGCGTGCCGCCCAGGGTCACGTCGCCGGCGATGGCCCGCGACGGTTCGTCCCGCGGGTTCAGGGAGTCGTAGAACGACTGGTAGGAGACCGCTTTGGTGCTGTCACCCGTGATGCTGCGCACCACCGAGGTCACGTTGGCGGCCGGCCGGCCCAGGGCGTCGGTCGTCCGGTAGAGCAGCTGGATCGCGGTGACCGGCGTGGGGATGCCCTCGATGTGGTACGCGAGCGTCCGCGTCTTGAGCACGGTGCCGGGCGCGAGGGAGGACAGCGGCGCGCTGCCGTCGTAGGCGTAGAACGAATCGCCCGCCGTAGCGCCCGGCGTCGCGGCCACCGCGCACGGGGTGGCGGTGAACGCCAGGGCCGTGACGGTGGCGATGACCAGCCGTCGAACAGATCTGCTGTACATGGCTCCCCGTAGTCGTGAGGTGGATCACATGCCTGACCTCGCATCAAGTTACCTGTCAGTAGTGCGTCCGTACAGAGCAACGACAAGGCATTGCGCGGGCGTTCGATGGAGGCCGCGCCGAGATCAACACGGCCGAGAGTATCGCGCGGCCCCCGGCGGATCCGCGATCCGGCCGCCCCGCCCGCGCGCGCCGCGCCCGGCGGATTCCGGGTGCGGCACGGTGCGCGGGCGCACCCTGCCCTGGCCCTGCCCTGGCGGACGGCTGCCGCAGCGGTGGCGCGCGCTCACGGCCCGGGCGTCCGCGGCGGGCGTCCGCAGATGTGACGTCGGCACTGCGCCGCGGTTGACCGTCATCTGACGGATCTCCGGCGACCGCTGCGGCGCGAGGCTGAGAACGCCGACACCCCCGCCGCCCGCTCGGGCGGGGTTCGGGGGCTGCGCCGCACGTCGGCCCGGTGACTCAGGTACATCTGAAAGGACTGTCCCATGGCAGCAGGCAAGAGCATCCGCAAGCATCGGCTCGCGACGGTGGCGGCGTGGGCCGTGGCCGCGAGCGTCGTGCTGGGCACGGCCGTGGCCGGCGGCACCGCGAGTGCGTCGGCGTCGGCCGCGGGCGGCGCGAAGCCGACGATCGTCCTGGAGCACGGCGCCTTCGCCGACGCGTCCAGCTGGGCCGGCGTGATCAAGCGGCTGCAGGCGAAGGGGTACCCGGTGGTGGCCCCCGCCGACCCACTGCGCGGACCCGCCGCCGACGCGGCGGTGCTGAGCAGCGTGATCAAGCACATCCCGGGGCCGAAGATCCTGGTCGGCCACTCCTACGGGGGCTCGGTCATCAGCGCGGCCGGTGCGAACGATCCGCAGGTCAAGGCCCTGGTGTACGTGGCCGCCTTCCTCCCCGCCCCCGGCGAGACGGCGCTGGAGCTGACCGGCAAATTCCCCGGCTCCACGCTCGGGGCCGCCTTGGACCCGGTCACCTACGCACTCCCCGGCGGCGCCGCCACGACGGACCTGTACATCCGGGCGGACGCGTTCGCCCACCAGTTCGCCGCCGACGTCCCCGCCGGCCAGGCGGCACTGATGGCTGCCACACAGCGTCCGATCACGCAGAGCGCCCTCCAGGAGCCGGCGACCGTCGCGGCCTGGCAGACCACGCCGAGCTGGGACGTCGTCACGACCCAGGACCTGAACATCCCTGAGGCCGCCCAGCTCTTCATGGCCCGCCGCGCTCACGCCCACGTCACCGAGGTGGCGGCCTCGCACTCGGTCGCCGTGTCCCGCCCGGGGATCGTCGCCCAGGTGATCGAGGAGGCCGCCCGGGCGACCCGCTGACGCGGGCGGACAGCGCACCGGACCAGCGGACGGGAACAGGGTGCCGGGGCGGGCCGAACGGCCCGCCCCAGCACCCTGTGTCCTGCTCGCGCCGCCTGCCGGAGTACCGGGCCCGGGCCGTACCTGAAGTGATCGGCCGTCAGGGCGCCCAGGGCAGGTGTTCCGGGCGGACGGGGACTCCGCCGGGCTTCCCTACCGCTCCGGGTCCCACTCCACGAGCTGGTCGAAGACGGCCCGGTTGCCGTCGAGCTTCAGGGAGTCCAGCGGAATGCGGTCGTAGAGGGCGAGCACCAGCTCATGGGCCGTACCCCGGGCGGAGGCGTCGGCCGCCGCCGGGTCCGCGGCGGTGGCAGGCGTGCTGCCGGGCACGGGGATCCGGCTGAAGCGTGCGCCCTCGGCGGAGAACGAGTTGCGCCAGGACCGGCCCTCGGTGGCGTGGTAGTCGACGGCGCCGGGCTCGTGCGGCCAGGCCTCCGTCGTGGTGCAGATGGTGGACAGGAACTCCTCGACGCCGTCGACCGCCACCTCGTCCGGCAGCGGCTGCGGGGTGCCCACGGTCAGCTGGGCGTCGTAGGTGTGCACCGCGATCTCGTGGAGCTGGCGCCGGGCGGCGCCGGCGCAGGTCTGCGGCGACTGCGACTTGCCCCACCACGTCCAGCAACCGCGGTCCGGGCCGGCCTCCCGCAGTGCGTCCAGCAGCTCCTGCGTCGATGCCGCGAGCCAGGCCAGCAGCGCCTCGCGCTCCCGAGGTGCGGCCGCGTCGCCCCTCGGCGCGGACTTGGCCGTGGCGCCGGGCCCTGCCGCGACGGTGGCGGCCCAGGCCAGGCGTCCCTCGCCCAGGTGCTGCGCCAGATCGAACAGCGTCCACTCCGGGCAGGTCGGCACCTGCACGTCGAGGCCGGGCGCGGCGGCGATCGCGGCACGGAAGGCCGTCGACCGATCGTCGATCAGCCGCAGCAGATCGGAGAACTCCAGAGTCTTTTGCACCCCGGATGTGTATCACCGCGCCCCGGCGGCCGGACAGCGGTTTTCCTGACCGGCGGGCACCGGATGCGATCCTGCCCAGTGACGCCGGCTCACCCGGCCGGCCGGGACCGCAGGCACCACCCCACGAGCCGGCTGATGCTCGGGTCCACCTGGGCGCTCTCGTCGGCCACGGCCGCGGTGCAGAAGTAGCGGACCTCCTGGAAGTCGAGCTCCATCGCCTGGACCAGGCTGTGCAGGCCGAGCCGGTCGAGGATCCAGGCGCGGGCGGCGTCGCTGTCGTCCGGGGGCTCCGGCGACAGTCCGTGTCCGGCGAGCAGGTCGGTCTTGCTGATGGCCACGGCCAGCCGCGACTGCCGGACGGGCGCCCCCATCGCGGCCACCGCCTGGACGGACCGGCCGAAGACCTCCTCCGGGTGGACCGTCGAGGCGAGGGTGCGGTCCAGCAGGGCGCCCGGTGCGGGTTCCAGCCGGGTCCAGAAGTCGTCCACCGCCATCGGGTCGAGGACGAAGACGAAGGTGCGCGCGGCCCGGGCGTAGCGCAGGGCGTCGGTCTCGTCCCGGTCGACGAAGCGCTCGCCGGCGGTGTCGAACAGGTGGACCAGCCGTTCGGCGCGGCCGGAGCCGAGCGTGAAGGAGTGCGCCCGGGGCAGCGCCTTCTGGGTGCCGAGGGTGTGCCCGCGCATCCGCAGCACCTCGCGGAGCACCCGGTAGCCGGCGGTGGAGTCCTCGTCGGCCAGGCGGACCGCCGGGCCGCCGTTCGCGGCCGCGTTCTCCAGCGCGAGCAGCATCGCCGCCATCAGCTGCGTCTTGCCCGCGGCCCGGCCGCCGATCAGCGGCAGGACCACCTCCGGCATGTGGCCGGCGTCCGTGTTCATCGGCTTTCCGCAGTGCGCGTGCGTGCAGTACGCCTGGAGCCGCTCCTGTCGGCGCATCAGCATCAGCAGCGTGGGCATGTGCTGCCCGCATGCGCAGCGCCGGCGCAGGATGCCGTACCGGCCCGGGCGGATGTCGGCGTGCCGGCGGCGGCAGGTCGCGCTCGGGCAGTCGTACGCCGGGTAGCGGACGCGCTCGTAGCAGTGCGGGCAGATCATGCCGGTGCGCAGCCGCTTCAGCCGGAGCAGTGCGCGGTCCACCGCCCGCAGGGTGGCGGCGGTGATCCTGGCCCCGGCCGCGAGCAGGCCGAGGACGAGCACGTGCAGCGCCGCGAGGACCAGCACCGGGGGCACCGCCAGCACGGCGCCGAGGGCGAGGCCGGGGTACAGGGTGAGCCCGTAGGGCACGGTGAGGGCCCGGTTCTGCGCCGGGGCGGTGAACTGTCCGGTGGTGACCTCGCGGAACGCGTCGCCGACCGTACGGAGGTACGACCGCCGTGCCAGCGTGGTGAGTTGGCGCAGGTCACGGCTGCCCGGGCCGAAGAAGTAGTTGCGGTGGGCCGGGACTTCGTCGTCCTGCGGGCGGTACGGCGGCAGCGTGCGGAACTCGGCGGTCCGCCGGAACAGCACGCCGACCAGCAACTGCACGTAGCCCCAGAGCAGTTCGACGACCAGCGCCAGGGCGCGCAGGGCCGCGAGGGCGGGGGCGACGACCAGGTAGGCGGCGAGCGCGGCGAGGTAGCACAGCGGAACGAGGACGAAGACGACGATCTCGGCCACGGCGGATCACTCCTCCCCGTTCTCGCCGGGCCCGCGCCGGCGCCAGGACGGCCACCGGGCCGGGAGCCTGCGTCCCGGCCGCTGTGGGCCCCGGCGTTCTTCGGCGATCTCGCGGTAGCGGTCGGCGAGTTCGGCGTGGCACGGCCGTACCGCCCGCTCCAGCCGCTCCAGGTCCGCGAGCGGCCAGCGGTGGGCCGCGTGCAGCCGTACGGCGTTGACGATCTCCTGGTGCGCCGTCGCCAGCCCCGTCCCGGAGCGCAGGGCGGCCACGGCGGCGACGTGGCTCAGCCGGATGTCGTCGATCCGTTCGCCGGCTGTGACCATCCTCCACACCTCCGTCAGGTACCGCTCCAGCAGCGCGTGCCCGAAGTCCGGGAGCACGTCGCGCAACCGGCCGCTGTCGGCGGGCAGTCGCAGCAGGGCCGGCAGCAGGCGCAGCCGCCTGAGCGCCTGCGGCCCGGCCCACGGGTCGGCTTCCCGGACGGTGAACACCCGGGCGAGTTCGGTGGCCTCGCGGGCCTCGTGCAGGCCGCTCTCCAGCGCCAGGGTGGCCGTCACGCGCCGCTGGGTCTCGGGGCGCAGGGCGGCGAAGCGGGCCGGCGAGCCGAGCAGCCCGTACAGCCGCAGGCACAGGTCGAGTTGCTCCTCGCCGTCGATCGGCTGGTTCACCGCGCGGTCGAGCCACTGGCCGACCTCCTCGTCCCGGAGCGCCTCGGCGGGCAGCGCCCGGGCGATCTCGACCGCTTCGAGGTGGGTCCAGGGGCGGGAGGGCTGCCGCCACAGCTCCCGCAGCAGCGCGGCGTCGGGGACGGCCTGGCCGCGGACCCGGAGGATCCGCAGCAGCAGCTCGACGGTGCGCTCCGGCTGCCGCTCCGCGCGGGCCCGCCAGTAGTGCTCCAGCAGCAGCGGACGGCCGGTCAGGTCCCGCTCGGTGAGCAGCGCGGCGGGGAACTGGCCGAAGAGCTGCTCCTGGCCGGCCCTGCTCTCCAGCGCCTCCTCCACGGCCTTCGCCAAGGCGGCCCGCACCGGGGGCAGTTCACCGGCGAGCCATTCGACCTCACGGGCCAGCCGGGCGCCGGGGGACGGTGTGGCGAGCAGGGCGCGGGCTAGGGCGAGCGTCTCGCGCTCCATCACCTCCGGCGCCGGGGCGAGGTCGGCGCCGAGCGCCCAGAGCAGGAGCCGTACCCGCTCCCCGGTGGTGGTCGTCCCGGTCGCCAGCAGCCGTTCCCACAGCGCGGTCGCCCGGAGCCGGGCATCCCGGTCCACGATCGGGGCGGGGGCCACGGCGTCCTCGGCCGCGGTCATGTGGGCGCGCATCCGGGACTCGTACAGCCGGCCCTCGATCTCCTGGTGCAGCGCGCCGTCCCCGTCGGCCCGGGCCACGTCACTGAGCGCGGTCAGCAGGCCGTCGTCCAAGTGCCGGTCGGCCCGGTAGAGTTCGGCGGCCACTTCGGCCCGGCGCGGCCCGAGGTGGTCCGCGCCGGGCAGCCAGCGGATCAGGGCCCGCATCTCGGCGGTGGTCAGCGCGATGCCGCCGGAGGCGGCCGCGGCGGCGGCCGGCGGGTGCCAGTCCTGGGGGTGTTCCTCCCCGCCGTGGACGAACTCCGCCGCCCAGGTCCACACCGGGCGGACGGAGCCGACCCCGATCCGGGTCAGCAGGTCCACCAGCGCGCGGACGCCGTCCGGGACGGCGGCCGGCTGCGGGAACCGGCCCTCGGCGAAGTCGAAGACGGTGTAGGCGTCCTGCTCGTCCGGCCCGAAGTCGAGCCGCGCCTGCGGCACCGTCCCGATCAGGTGCAGCCGGCTGCGGGCCGGGCGCAGGACGTAGGTGGCGAAGGAGAGTCCGCGCGCGAGCGGGGGCGGCAGCAGGTACGAAACGGCGGCGAACCAGTGGGCGATCCGCTCGGTGGTGTGGTCGGCCACCACCACCGAGCCGTGTTCGGTGAGCGCGGCGAACACGGCGGCCAGCAGGTCCGGCAGCCGCCCGCCGTGGGGGTGGGCGCTCAGGAAGTCCTGGACACTGCGCGCGCTCAGCGGGCCGCGCGGGGGCGCCGCCAGGACGGGGATCTCGGTGGTCGGGGACACCTGCCGGGTCCACACCGGCGAATCCCACAGCTCGATGCCGAGCAGTCCGCGGCCGGCCGCCGGGAAGTCCTCGCCGTGCAGGGCGTGGGCGAAGTAGTTGCCGAACCGGCGGGCCGAGTCCCGGCCGACGTATCGCACGCACAGGGCCGTCGCGGAGCGGCCGCGCGGATCGTACGGCCGGTAGCAGAGGTTGACCGGGCAGCGGTCGAGCTGCTCGGGGGTCTCCGACTCGACCAGGGAGCGGGGCGGTTCGTAACCGGCGAGCACCTCCACGGCCTGCCGGGTGCCGGCCGTGACGCCCTCGCTGACCGCGTTGAACTGGAAGCCCGAGAAGCCGCTCAGCCCGTGCTCGCAGGAGGTGTAGTAGAGCTGCTGGAAGTGCGCACCGCTGCCGGTGCGGTTGTTGCCGGTGCGGTTGTTGCCCGTGCGGTCGCTGCCCGTGCTCACCGTGCCGTCGCTGCCGGGGTGCCCGCTCATCCGCGCCCCGCCTTCGGTACCGAGCCGAACTCGCTCAGCAGCCACAGCAGCGGGTCGGCGACCCGGTAGGGCTGGATGCCGGTGGCCGCGATCCGGGCGTCGGGGGTGGGGTTGCGGCCGAGCGAGGAGACGCCGAAGTAGCGGTAGCGGGTGTAGTGGTTCTCCAGCAGCTGGTCGACCGGGACGCCGTCCCAGTCCTTGAGCAGCCGGCGTACCTCCTCGTGCACGCTGAGGCTGTCGCCCACGTCGAAGTGGTCGCGCGCGGGTGCGTGGTCGCGCAGCGGGCTGGCGGCGTCCAGCAGGTGCCGGAAGGCGTCCATCTTGGAGAACACCACCGCGACCGGTACGTCGATCTTCTGCGCGGAGCGGCCGGAGCGGGGTGCGAGCAGCAGGTTGGTCACCCGGGAGAGGAGGTTCACGGGCGTGTCGAACCCGTCGGTGCCCGGCATCGGCGTGCCGGGCAGCGCGCCGTCCCGGGCACCGGGCATCTGCAGCGGGTCGAGCAGCAGGATGATGCCGTCGGCGCCGGTCAGGTAGCGGGCGTTGAGCTCCACACTCTCCCGGGAGCTGAAGTCCTCGCCCGCGGTGTCGAAGAAGGACAGCACGGTGTGCTGCGGGCGGTGGCCGAGCAGGGTGCGGCGGCGCAGGCTGAAGCGGAAGACCAGGGGATCCACCCGGTTGTTGGGGTTGGTGGAGGCGGTCTGGGTGCCGGGGAACAGCTGGTTGTCGCGGTAGAGGCGGTCCTCGTACTCGGAGCTGTAGCGGCGCATCGTGGCGTCGTCCAGCCCCATCAGCGCGGCCCCGAACGCCTCGCCGACCCGGTTGCGGACCTCGTGCAGCAGGACCGTCATGTAGACCGTCTTGCCGGAGGCCTTGGCGCCGACCATCGCGATCAGGCGGTTGTCCACCCGGCCGAACTGCACCGGGAGTTCACAGTGGCACACCGGACAGATCCGGTAGGTGGTCTCGCCTTTGCAGCCCGGGCAGACCGCCGTCGGCCGGCGGCCGTCGGCGAGGAAGTCCGGGCCCAGGTCGTGGCTGCGGCGCGGGCCCATCCGCGTGTCCAGCACCTGGTCGCGGCGCAGCTCGCACTTCTCCCCGGTCGGGCTGAGCCGGCCGTGGCAGCGGAAGCGGATCTCGCGCGATGCGAAGCTCTCGTAGCAGTAGGGGCAGGTGTGCTGTCGGGCCATCAGGTCACTCGCAGTCTGTGCAGCTCGGTCGGACGGATGTCGATACCGGCCTCGGCACCCGCGTCACCGTGCACCGGGAAGCAGACCAGCCAGGAGGGGCCCCGGGTGGCGGGCAGCGGGAACTCGACGGTCAGCGGCGTCCGGGCGGACAGCCGCTGCGCCCGCACCTCGTGCACGACGGTGCCCTCGGCGGCGTTGGCCGGCCGGAACCGGCCGAGGCTGTGGACGATCCGCAGGTCGGGCAGGTCGCAGCCGCTCTCGGCGGTGAAGGTGACCGTCGCCGTCCGGCCCTTGAACCTGCGGCGTACGGCCGGCTCGTACTGCACCAGGGGCGGTTGCGCGGGCACGATCAGCGCGGCGGCGCCCTCGCAGTCCACGCCGGCGCCCGCGACCAGCGCCTCGACGGTCAGGGTCACCGCCCCCCGGCCGACGGCCAGGTCGAGCCCGCCGTCGTGCTCGTACACCCGGCGCCGGCAGACCAGGTCCCCGTCCGGACGGCCGTCCAAGGCGCCGCTGCCCTCACGCCGCCAGCGGACCCGCGCGCTCAGCGCGCCGTCGGGCCAGGCCCACAGGACGAGGAGGTGGTCACCGCGCCGGTCGGCCTGCAGATCGGCGACGGGGACGGCGAGCAGGCCGGCGGGCCGGGGTTCGCCGACCGGATCGGGGCTCGGTACGGAGGTGGCGGTGCGCTCCGGGGACGGCGGGGGCGGCGGCGGAGCGTCCTCGCTCCGCCGGGGCTCGGGGATGGCGGGTGCGACGGGCGGCGCGTCCGGCCCCGGAGCCGTGGGGCTCGACGCCGCGGGGCTGGGTACAGGGCCGGGCGGGGTCGGGCGGGTGGCCGTCTCGGCCATGGGCTCCGCCGCCCGTACGCCGTCCGCCTCGGGCCCGGGCACCCGCCTGGGCGGGGCGGTGCTCGGACGCGGGCGGGGCTGCGGATCCTCCGGCTCCTCCAGCTCGCCCGGCACGGGGTATCGCATGCGGGAGGACGGCCGGGGATCGGACCGGGGGGCGGGGTCCTTCGGGAAGTACCCGTCCGGGGGCCGGGAGGTCCTGGGCCCCGGGCCGGTGAGCACCCGCAGGACACCGAACTCCTGCCGCAGCAACAGGCCCTGTACGACGGCGAGTTCCGGCTGGTGGCAGCGCACGGTCAGGTGGCGCGCGGCCGGCAGGGCCTCGATCCCGGTCCGGTGCCCGGGGGTGGCGCACAGGCCGCCGGCGAGCAGCACGGTGTCGACGGCCGGCTCGGCGGCGAGTTCCTCGGCGACCGCGGCGAGCATCCGCGCGGCCGGCGGCGCGACGGCCAGGTCGAGCTCGGCCCGGGTCAGCACCACCTCGTGCCGGCCGCCGTCCGGGGCGGGCAGCGACTCCACCACCTCGTCCGCCGCGCCGATCCCGCGCCGCAGCAGTGCCGCCGCCCGGCGCGGGTCCGTGCCCTCGGGCAGCCGCCCGGTGAGCCGGGCGGCGAGGGCCGCGTCCCAGTCGTCGCCGCCCAGGTGCTCCCGGCGGGTGCGGAGGATGCGCACGGTGAGGTCGGGGGTGATGGCGAGCACGGTCAGGTCCAGGGTGGTCGCCCCCTGGTCGCAGACCAGGACGGTCCGGTCGACGCCCTCGGCGACGGCGCGGTAGTGCAGCGCCACGGCCACCGGCTCCGGGACGACGCGTTCGACGCACAGGCCGGCGGCCTCGGCGGCCCGGCGCAGCCCGTCCTCGCCCTCGCCGCCGGCGGGCAGGCCGAGCACCGCGGACCGGTCCGGTCCGGCCGCCGTGCCCTCGCCCGCCATGCCCTCGCCCGCCGCGGCGAGCAGGGCCGGCAGGGCGCGGGCCGGGTCGAGGAGGCCGTCCACGCCGTCGAACTCGTACGCGGTGACGGCCGGCCGTCCGTCCGGGCCGGTCCGGGCCAGCCGCCCGAACCGGTGCCCCAGGTCGATGGCGATCACGTCCGCTCCTCCTCTTCCGCGGCGACCCACAGGGCGCCGTCCGGTCCGGTTCCGATCCGCAGCCGGCTCCCGGGGCCCGGGCGGTGTTCCAGGATGTGCCGGACGACGGCCGCCCGCGCCCGCTCCAGTTCGTTGCGGATCTGGCGCCCGCCGTACGCCTGGTGCTCCGGGTCCGACATCCGCGCGGTGATCCAGGGGTGCAGCGTCGCGGTGTCGGGCACCAGCTCGACCCGGTGGCGCTCCCGTACGGACTCGCGCAGTTGGGCGAGCAGCCGGTCGGCGATGTGGACGACGTGCTCCCGGCGGAGCATGTCGAAGACCACCACCCCGGGCTTGAGCCGGCCGTAGATCTCCGGCCGGCCGATCCGCCGGAACTTGTCCTCCACGGCGCGGGTGAAGTGCGCCTCCAACTCGGCGTACGACGGCTCGCCGCCGCGCCCGTCCAGCAGGGTGCGCAGCTCCTCCGCGCCGGTGTTGGAGGTGAAGATGATCAGGCACTCGGAGAAGTACGCCGTCTGCCCCCGGCCGTCGGTGAGCCGGCCGTCCTCCAGCACCTGGAGGAACTTGTCCAGCACCTTGGGATGGGCCTTCTCGATCTCGTCGAACAGCAGGACGCTGAACGGCCGTTCCTGCACCCGCCGGGTCAGCTCACCGCCCTGTTCGTAGCCGACGAAACCGGGCGGGGCGCCGGCCAGCCGCTCGGCGGAGTGCTCCTGCTGGTACTCGCTCATGTCGAAACGGGCGTACGCGCTCTGATCGCCGAACATCAACTCGGCCACTGCCTTGGCGAGTTCGGTCTTCCCGACGCCGGTCGGCCCGACGAAGAAGAACGCCCCCCGGGGCCGTGCGGTGCCGGAGTGGCCGAAGTCGACTCCGACGAAGGCCGATTGGAGGGCCGAGGTCACGGCGTCCACGGCCGGGGCCTGGCCCACCACCCGCGCGGAGAGCAGTTCGGCGGCCCGGGCGATGGTGTCGCGGTCGAGCTGGGTCCACGGGTCCACGCTGACGTTGAGCCGGTGGAGTTCCAGGAGCTTGACCGGCTTCTGCAGCGGCGCCTCGCGCAGCCAGGAGGTCCGGGCGAGCGAGTCGATGTCCCAGCCGGTCATGCCGTCGGTGGCGCCGACCAGGGCTTCCAGCTCGGCGGGCGAGGCGTCCGCCGCGCCGTTGAACCGCTGCCGCAGCCAGTCGAGCCACAGGCGGCGCTCGCTGGGGTCGGGCCGGCCCAGATGCAGGGTGGCGATCCGGGGGTCCTCCAGGTGGAGCCAGCCGGGCAGCCGCCCCACGTCACCCACCGCGCAGAGCACGGCGTTGCGGGCGTGCGGGCCCTGGCCGGCCGCCGCGTCCGGTGTGACCGCCTCCGTCATCGCCGCCCGCAGCCACAGGTAGCCGCGGTTCGAATCGGGCTGCCCCGGCGGGAGTTGGTGCTCCAGGTCCTCGAAGACGAAGGCGGTGGCCGCGTCCGGCGAGGCCACCAGGCGGCGGACGGTGGCGAGGATGTCCTCCAGGTTCCTCGGGGTCGCGGGCGGCCGGGCGGCGGACAGCCGCTCCCGCCCGCGCTGCCGCTCCGCCCCGCGCCTGGTGTGGGCCGCCGCCGTGGGGTCACCGGCCGTCCCGGGGTCACCTGTCCCGTCGGCGGTGCGCGGCTCCGCGCCGCCGGCCGCGCCGTCCTCACGGGCCGCGAGGCCGGTCGGCGCCCCGCCGTCCGGGGACCGCCCGCCCCGGCCGCCGAGCCCACCACCCCCGCCGCTCCCCGCCGCGGGCAGTGCGGCCACCAGCTGCTCGTAGCGTTCCGCGTGGCCCGGGATCGGGAAGCCGAGCCCGCCGACCGGGTCCCACCAGCCGACCACCTCGGCGCCCCGCAGTTCGAGCAGCCCGGCGACCACCTCCCGGAAGGAGGCGGGCCGGTCGTCGAACCACCAGCGGTCGCGGATCTGCCCGTCCAGGATCACCTGCCGCCCGCGCCGCAACTCCCAGTCCAGCGAGATCGCCCAGAGCGGCATCATGCCGTCCGCGACGGCCGGCCGGCCGTCCCGGGCCGGGCCGTCGGACCGGCCCTGCCGGGGAGTCCGGGCCGCGTCGCCGAGGCCTGCCTCCCGCTTGCCCCACTCGACCGTGCTCACCGCAGCCGCCTCCACTCGATCACGTCCGGCAGCGGCCCGGCCTGCCCGCGAGGCGGTTTGCCGTCCCAGGTCAGCTCGCCCGGGACGAAGTCCTCCTGCTCGTCGATCGCCTCGTGTACCCGCTCCAGCAGGTCCTCGGTGGCGTCGCAGACCGCCCCCTCCGCCGGCGGGTACAGCGCCACGTCGGGTTCGCCGTCGACGTGGTAGACGAGCACCGAGCCGCCGTCGGCGTCCGTGGCGACGGTGGTCTCGTACCGCGCTCCGCTGGGGCGTTCGAAGCGCAGCAGGAGGGCGTCCCCGTGGTCGTCGACGTCGACGAAGGCGAAGCCCTCGCCGAGCATGGCGTCCTGGAGCGCCTGCGCGAGATCGGTGCGGCGGGTGTGTGCGAGGTGCAGGTCGTCCAGCCGGAGTTCGGCGTCGGCGAGTACCCCCTCCAGGGTCGCGACGGCGTCGAGCGCGTCCTGCCCGGCCCGGGCCGCGAGCGCGTCGGTGACCGAGCCCAGTGCCCGGTCGAGCCGGGCGGCGAGGTCCGGGGCGGCGAGGTCGTGGGCCTCGGCGACCGCGTCGGCGACGGTCCGCCGGACGATCCCGAGCCGGTCGGCCGCCTCGCCCAGCGCCGCTGCGAGGCGTTCGTGCTCCGCCTTCTCGGCGGCGGCGCGCCGGTACTGCGCCTCCTGGGCCTCGGCGCGGGCGGCGGCCAGCTCCCGGGCCTGCTCCTCGGCCCGTTCCTCGGCCTGCCGCCGGGTCTGTTCGGCCGTCCGGTGCCGGTCGGCGACGGTCAGGGCGTGCCGGGTGAGTGCGTGCTCCACCGTCCCCAGCAGGGCGTCGAAGGTGGTCGCCGCGCCCGGGCCGCTCTCGGCCCGGAGCCGGTCGAGCAGTTCCGCGCAGTGCCGGCGGCCCTCCGGGTCGTACCCCGGTGCGTCCGGTCCGACCGCGGCCAGCCGGTCCTCGAACCCGGCCAGGACGGCCGCGCGATCCGCGCCCGGGGCCGGGCGGCCGGGGAGGCCGACGACCCGGCCGCGCAGCTCCTCGATCGCCCCGCCGAGCTGCTCGGTACCGCCGAGCCGGCCCTCAAGGCGTGCCAGAGCGGCTTCCAGCGAGTCCAGTCCGGCGCTCGGCCCGGCCTGCCCGCCGCCCCGCGCCCGGACCAGCAGCCGGCGCACCTCGGCCAGCCCACGGGCCTCAGCTCCGGCCTGGTCCTGGCGGAGCCGGCGGGTGTGCGCGGCCAGCTCGGCGGCCCGCCGCTGCGCCGTCTCCTCCCGTCCGCGCTCCGCCTCGGCGCGC
Organism: Kitasatospora kazusensis; assembly: GCF_039529945.1. Taxonomy (NCBI): domain Bacteria; kingdom Bacillati; phylum Actinomycetota; class Actinomycetes; order Kitasatosporales; family Streptomycetaceae; genus Kitasatospora; species Kitasatospora kazusensis. The sequence continues at coordinate 209,873 of NZ_BAAANT010000006.1, forward strand.
GCCCGCTCGCGGCGGGCCGCCGCCTCCCGGGCCCGCCGGGCGGCGAGTTCGGCGCGTTCCGCGGCCCGCAGCTCCTGCTGTCGGCGCCGTTCGGCCTCGCGTCGGCGGCGTAGCTCCGCCTCGCGCCGCGCGTAGCCGGAGGCCACCCCGACGCTGCTGTACTTCGGTGATCCGCTCATGCCTCTCCCCACCCCTCGGTGCGCAGGGCGAAGCCCCGCGCGGCGAGCCGCTGCTCAAGTCCCTCCCGGAAGCCCGGAGTCGGCGGCACGCCGGCCCAGGAGAGCGATCCGTCGGACTCCACCGACACCTCGACGCCCGCGCTGACGTCGGGCTCGGCCGGCACGTGTGCGTAGCGGTCGCCGAGGGCGAGCACCCGCTGGTTGGCCGAGCCGCGCCAGCGCAGGCTGCCGTGCCGCGCGGCCACGTACGGGCCGTCGATCAACAGGTCGAGCCGCTCCAGCAGGGCGCGGCGGTCCGGGCTGCCGGTGCGCAGCGCCGCGTAGTGGTAGCCCGAGTAGGCCATCGCGCTGAAGTCCGGCCGCCGCGCCCGTACCGCGTCGAGCAGTTCGGCCAGCGCGGCCGCCTGGGCGAAGGGTTCGCCGCCGGAGAGGGTGACGCCCTCCACCTCGGTCAGCCGGCAGAGCCAGTCGGTGAGTTCGGGGACGGTCAGGGCGACTCCGCCGTCGAAGGGCAGCGTCTCGGCGGCGACACAGCCGTGGCAGCGCAGCGGGCAGCCCTGCACCCAGATCACGGCGCGGACGCCGGGACCCAGGACGGTGCAGCGGTCCAGCCGCCGTGCCACGTGGAGTCGGGTCAGCTCGGCCATGTGTCGCCCTTCCGCAGTGCCCGGTGCTCGGCCCGGCCGGGGCCGGGGACGCCTGGCCCGGCCGTCTCCGGGCGGTGGTCCGTACGCTCGGCGGCGCCGCCGCCCACCGCCTCGGCCAGGTCGCACCAGGGGCACCACGGCCGCTCCGCCGTGTGCACGTGCCGGGTGTCGGCCGGGCAGCGGCGCAGCCGTTCCGGTGCCGCTTCGGCGGCCAGCGCCGTGGCCCAGGCCGACGCCGACGGCCGGACACCGCCGAAGGCGGCCCGGAACAGTTCCCCGAGCCGCCTCGGCAGCAGGTCGGCGGGCGGCGCGGAGCGGGGCATGACCACCGAGGCGCGGTCCAGCAGGCGGCAGCGGCCGTGCAGGACGTTGTCGTCGTAGGAGAGGTAGGAGCCGCCGTCCCCGGGGTGCCCGGCGAAGGGGTGCAGGCCGTCGGTGAGCAGCTGGTGGACGAGGACGGCGAGCACGAACTCGTCCGCCCCGCGGTCCGGCGGGGTGCCGGGCGGCGCGCCGATCCGCTCGGGAGCCGTGTAGCCGGGGGTGCCCATCCGGCCCGGGAACAGCTCGCCGCCGTCGGTGAACTGCCAGGAGTCCACGTCCCCGATGCCGACCCGGCCCTGTCCGTCGGCCCACAGGTTGTCCGGTTTGAGGTCGCCCACCACGTAGCCCTCGGCGTGCAGGTCGGCGACCAGCCGGGCGAGTGAGCGGGCGGCGGCGAGGGCGGTCGCCCAGGTCGCCTCCGGCAGGGCGGCCCGCCGGGCCGCCGGGGACAGCAGCTGCGCGAACGGCCGGTAGTCCCGGCGCAGGTCGGCCATCAGGTAGCCGTCCACCGCGTCGGCCTCCGCGCCGCCGGTCCGGACGGCCACCATGGGCCAGGCGATCCGTACCGGGGTCCCGGCGAGCAGCCGCACGGTGCGCGGCTCGCGCCGCTGGCGCACCAGTCGGGCGATGCGGCGGCGGTAGGCGGCCGGGGACGGCGGGTCGGGGACGAGCTTGGCCACCAGCGGGCGGGCGTCGTCGACGGCGTACACGACCCCCTCCGAGCCGTGGCCGATCCGCTCGGTGAGCCGCCAGGCGCGCCCGGCACCGGACACCACGGTGAGAACCATCGGTCACCGCCCGTCCAGCACGGCGCACAGCACCGTCAGATCGTCTCCGGTCCTGGCCGCTTCGGGGCCGGACAGCAGGGCCCGCAGCGGCTCGGCGTCGCCGCCGTTGGCGCGCAGGGTCGCGGCGAGCCCGCAGAAGAACCGCTCGGAGGGCACCGGGCCGGCTTCCGGGGGCAGCCCGTGGGCGGCGGGGTGGTCCAGGCTCAGGGCGGTGCATCCGTCGGTGGCGAGGACGACCCCGCTCAGCTCCGGCTCCCACACGACGAAGGAGCGCACGCGCAGCGCGGCCCCCGGGGAGGAGAGGAACACCGGCCCCGGCCCGCCGGGGACGGCCGGCGGCAGCACCAAGTGGCAGCGCTCGGCGGCGGTTTCCGGCGCAAGTCCGGTCCGGGCGGCCTCCATTGCGGGTCCGGGGCGGGCCGCCCCCTGGGTGAGGACCGTGCCGAAGCAGTCCCCGACCGAGACGAAGGCGACCCAGGGCGGCCGGACCACGGCGGCGGCGACGGTGGCGGCGAGCGCGCCGGCGTCCGGTGCCGGCCCGTCGGACGGCGGCTGCCCACCGCCGGTCGCGCGCAGCACGGCCGCCGCGGCGCCCAGGTACTCCGCGACCAGCCGGGCCCCGCCGGCCGCGGCCCAGCGGGTCCAGGTCTCCGGGGCGTCCCGCGCGTCGGGTATGCCCTCGGCCAGCACCCGGCAGGCCGCGTCGACGGCGATGTGGGCGCCGAGCGCGCTGCGCTCCCGGCTGCCCGCGCCGTCGGCCACCGCCAGGACCACCGCGTCGCCCAGGTCGGCGGCCTTGAACGCGTCCTGGCATCCCCGCCCGGCCGCCAGGTGCCCGGTGCCCTGGACGGCGGCCCCCGCGACGATCACCGGTGCTTCTCTTCCAGGCGCCGCATCCGCTCGCGCTTCTCGTTGTACTGGCGGACGTCGCGGTGGATGTCGTCGGCCGTCCGGTCCGGCGTGATCCGGTCCGAGCTCTGGAACAGCAGGTCGAGGATCTGTCCGAAGCTCAGGTCCTCCAGCATCAGCACCGCTTTGGGGGCGAGGACCTGCAGCAGTTCCAGGTCGGCGCCGCGCACCCCGACCGCCTGGAGGACGAACTCGCCGCGCTCCTCACCGAGCCTGACCCGGCGGGCGGTGCCGGCGAGCGCGGCGGGGTCCATCGGGTTGCCGTGGGCGTCACTCGGGGCGCCGTCCGTCAGCACCCACAGGAACGGGCGCCGCACCGGGACGTGCTGCTCCTGCAGGGTCCGGTAGCGGCTGCGGGCCAGCTCCAGCGCCGTCTCGACGGCGTCGGTCAGCCGGGTGAGCCCGGATGCCTCCAGCCTGGGCGGGCGCATCCCGTCCACCGGCACGAAGAGCCGGTCCGACGCGGCCTCCTCGACCGGGACCAGCTCGTTCCGGCCGTGGTCGAAGACCCGTACCCGCGAGTCGAAGGCGACCAGGCAGACCTCCACCCGTGCGCGCAGCCTCGGCGTGGTGCGCTCGCCGTCGAACCAGCGGACCAGGGCGTCGTTGAGCGCGTCGATCGGCGGCTGCCCGGCCGGACGGCCCGGGGGCTGCTCGGCCGGACGGCCCGGGGGCTGCTCGGCCGGACGGCCCATCGAGGCCGAGGTGTCGAGGAGCAACAGGACGGGCTGGCGCTCGTGGTAGCCCTCGGCGGGGCCGAACTCGTACAGGCTCATCCGCGCGGTGCCCCCGGCCGGCCGGCCGGGCGGGCGAGGAGCCGTCCCCGGGTCGCGTCGTGGTCCACGACCACCTCCGTCCCCCGCGGCGTGCGGCCGGACTCCGGGAGCATGCGCAGCAGTACGCCCTCGACCAGGACGTAGGTGTCCGGCGCGGGCCAGGTCACCGTCCGCCCCGACGCCCCGCGCGCCCATTCGTGCATCCCGTCAGCCATCCGCCCCACCGTGTGATCATCCGTCAACTGTCGTTCCCGGCAAGCTGGTCCTGAACTTGGCTCTGAAGAGCGATCACCCTTGCACCCCGGCGCCCGTACGCGCAACCGAGAACCCCGCGCGCACGGCGCGGTACCCCTCCATTGCAGCGGCTCAGCCGGTCGCCCGCCGGTCGCGCGCAGGGCGGATCCCGGCCGGGACGCGCTCCACGAGCGCCGCGGCCTCGGGCGTGCGCACCACGAAGTGCACCTCCCACTGCGCTCCGCGCGCCAACTCGGCCTCCACGGCGGCCCACACGGCGGCCAGGCTGACCTCGTGCGGGAGGCCGCCGCGTCCCGAGCCGAGCAGCGGGAAGCACACCGAGCGCAGCGGCGGGTCGAACCGCTCGTGCTCCTCCGCGAGCACGGCGAGCACCCGTGACGCGGCCCGGGTGACATCGGACGGCAGCACGTCGTAGTCGTTGGTCCCGGCCCGGGGCACGGCCACCGCCGCGTGGTAGATCCGGCGGACTCCCCGTTCCGCCAAGGCCCCTGAGCCGGTGGCCGCCACCGTGCCGGGCAGTACGGCGCGCCCGGCGACACCGTGCGCGGCCTCCCAGGCGCGCAGCTCGTCGTGGACCGGGTCGGCCAGCACGTCACCGGTCACCCCGCGCCGGGCGGCGGCCCGGCGCAGTGACGCGGCGACCGAGGACTTGAAGGGCACCGGCAGCGCGAAGTACACGTTGGACGGGGAGACGACGACGTCCACGTCGCGCAACAGGTCCACCGGGTGCACGTGCAGGGTGAGCGCCACCGGCCGTCCCCCGGCCGTCATCCGCACCGTCCGGTGGGTGCCGCCGCCCGCCTTCGCGGGCGGCGGGCCCGGCTCCGCGGCGAGCCGCAGGACGTGCTCGGCGATCTGCTCCAGGACCATCACCTCGTGGTCCTTGCGGAACCGCTCCACACTCACCCCGTAGACCTCGGCCGCCCGCACCCGGCGGTCGGAGGCCGGCCAGTCCCGGGTGCCCTGCGCCAGCCCCAGCGTGTACTCGGCGGCGGTGCGCAGCGTCCCGGCGTCCAACTGAGAGACGGCGAGCCGCAGCAGGGCCTCGACGGCCGCTCCGGGCGTCCGGGCGGTCACCGGGACGGCGGCCCCGGCGGCCGCCTCCAGGGCGGGCAGCGCACGCCCGCGCAGGCGGACCAGCCCCGCCCGCCTGACCTCCTTGAGCTCAGGCACAAGTGACGCGGAGTCGAGTAAGAGCGATGCCATGCGCACACGATGGCATCATGCCTCGCCCACGCACAAGCTCCCGGCGATCACCACCCCACGGGCTTCGAGATCTCCGCCCAGAGCGGCCTGAGCAGCTCGTTGGCGTGCTTGAGGCCCTCCGGGGAGCCGAGGTCCGGGACGCTCCGGTCCGGCACCGCCTCCAGCGGGCCGCCCTCGCAGCGGTCGAGGCGGTCGCGGTAGAGCACCAGGACGTCCTCGCTCCGGTTGCGCCGGGAGTCCCAGATCAGGCCCTGCGCGTCCGCCGCCTGCGCCCGGATCTCGCTCGACCAGCGCCGTGACACGGCGTAGTTGCGCTCGTCGTCGAGGAGCGTGGCCTCCTGGCGGACGGCGGCCAGGTCCGCGCCGGTCCGCAGCGGGACCAGGGTGAGGTCGTACCGGGCGCGCAGGCAGCTCAGCGAGCGGCCGCGCGCCACGGCGTAGGGGACCTCCCGGGTACCGCCCGGACCGTCGAACGGCACCGAACGCAGCATGCTCTCGGCCAGGGCCGTGAGTGGTGTCATCGCCAGGTAGAGGTAGTGGTACGGGTCGAGCACGGTGCCCTCGAACCGCCCTCCGCCGAAGTGGATGTCCGAGAGCCGGTCGTTGAACTGGTCCGGCGCGTAACCGGACTTGTGCACCCGCCACAGTTCGGTGCCCGCCGGGATCGTGGCGGCGTTGGGGCGCAGCACCTTGTCGATCATGGGGAAGAAGCCGGTCACGGGCGAGGAGCCGGTCACGGGAGACGAACCGGTCGCGGGGAAGGGGCTGTCGCTCATCATTCCCCCTCCACCAGTTGCGTGGCCGCCCCGACCAGCCGGTGGTCCGGCAGGTGTCCGAGCAGCGAGGCGGGCGCGGCGCCCAGCCAGCTGTTGTCGCCGAGCCACCAGGCTCCGGCGCCCCAGGGGTCGATGTCCGCGAGCAGCAGCCGGTTGACTTCGAGGACGACCTCGTACGGGGCGCCGCCGTCCGCCGTGAACTGGAACTGCGGGTAGCGGTCGTCCGCGCGGGCGTCCGGCACCCTGATCAGTTCCGGCGGCGGCGGGCCGCCGCAGCGGTCGCGGGCCTCCTGCGCCGAGAGCGTCCGCGCGCCCAGCCGCAGGTGGTCCGGCCGGGTCTCGGCGGGGGCCGGAGCCGCCTCCGGTCCGGCTTCCGGGGCCGGGGCGGAGAGCCAGGCGAGCAGCTCGTACGCGGCGGCGGCGTCCACCGGTGCGGGCGGCGCGGCGACCAGCCGCGCGGATTCCAGCGCGGCGCGCACCGGATGGTCGAACTCCAGCGCTGTCAGGGCCCGGCGGACGCCTTGGAGCGCCTTGCGCCGGGCCCGGTCGTCCGCCGCGGCGGCGAGCGCCTCCAGGCGGCTCAGCAGGACCGCGTACCCCTCCTCGCCGAGCTGTGCGCGGATACCGTCCCGGTGTTCGCGGATCAGACCGAGCAGCCGCTCGGTCGAGCGCCCGCGGTCCTCCCCCGTACCGTCGCCACTCACGCGTTCCTCCCGTCCCCGCCGGTGTGCTCCGCGGTTTCCTTCGTACCGGTCATGTCCTCCTGCCTTCCCGGGCCGGGGTGGCCCTGGTGGATGAAGGCGGCCCAGTGCGCGATCCGGTCGAGGTCCGGGCGCCGCATCTCGCGCAGCAGGTCGCCGTGGAGCGTGCCCGGATTCCGCCGGTCCGGGTCGAGCATCCACAGCTGCGCCGCCCGGAGCGCGTCGACCGGGCTGAGCCGGTCGACGTTCAGGTAGTGGTGGAACACCGCCATCAGCACCGCCGACGCGCCGTCCGAGACGGCCCAGCGGGAGCCGACGACATCCCGCGCGCCGGCGGTGACGAAGCCCGTGGTGAGGGTGAGCGCCTCGTCGTGGTCGCGGGTCGACAGGTCGGTCTGGCAGGCGCTCAGTACGACCAACGGGCCGTCGGCGCGCGGTTCCCGGGCATCCGGGAACTCCAGCAGCCGGGTGACCGTGAGCAGTTCGGGACGGGGGCCCGGGGCCGCCGACTCCTCCGGCTCCTCCGCGCCGTCCGCGCCGTCCGGGTCGGGCAGGCTGAGGGCCGAGGCGGTGGGGTTCGTCCCCGCCGAGCCGTGCGCGGCCACGTGGAGCACCGAGACCCCGTCGGCGAGGTACCCGAGGACGGCGTCGGGTGTGCACGGGGCCAGTTCGTCGTCCGCCAGCTCGGAGACCGCCCCGCACACCCGGGCGTCCGGGTAGAAGGAGTCCCGCAGGGCCAGCACCTCGATCTCGGCGAACACCAGGCTCTCGGTCGGGTCGGCGAGCAGGACGGGCGCGGCCGCCGGAGGCCGGGGCGCGCGCCGCAGGGTACGCAGGAACTGGCTGCCCGAGGCCGCGTAGCTGACGGCCGCACGCCGGCAGAGGTACGCGCGGGGCTGCTCGCCGGGCATGCGGGCGGCGTGCCAGGGCACGATGCCGAGGCGCCCGCACGGCACGAGGACGATCCGCAGCGGCCGGCCGTCGGCCGCCAACCCCTGTTCCAGGCCGTCGATCACCGGGCCGAGCACCTCGAAGGCCCAGTCGCAGAGCGCGGCGAGCGCGTCCTCCCAGGCCCGGCGCAGGGCGGGGTCCGGCGCGCCGGTCTCGCGCACGGCGGCCTCGTGCGCGGCGGCGGCGTCCAGGTAGCGTTCGAGCGGAGCGCTCCCGGCCTGCGACAGCTGCTCCCGGACGCTTGTCGCGACCCCGAGTTCGGGGGCCACCGCGATCACGATGCCGGGGCCGACGGCGTCGCCGGGGACGAGGTAGAGCAGCGCGTCCGCACCGCTGTCCGCGAGTCCGTCGGCGAGTTCGCCCAGCGTGGGGGCGGCGAGGAGGCCGTCCTCCTGCCGGTAGCCGAGCGCCTCCAGGGCCCGGCGGCGCAGGGTGCTGGGCAGTTCGGCGGGGACGCCGTGGGCTCCTGCCGCGCCGTCCGCGCTCGCGGTGGCGGCCCGCCAGGCCCCGGCAAGTTCGTGGTGCCCCCGCTCTTCGAGGAGTTCCGGCACCGCCGACGAGGCGGACGCCGCGTGCAGCACCAGCGCGCGGCCCGACTCCAGGGCGGCCACCGCCTCGTGCGGCCGCCCTTGGGAGCCGGCCCACAGCGCGGCCCGGACGCCCCGGCTCGCTCCGGCGCGGGCGGCCACCAGTCCGTGTTCCGCGCCGGCCTGCAGGACGACGTCCGCGGCCAGCGCGGTCAGTGCCTCCTCCGCGGCCGCCAGGGCCGCGATGTCCGCCACGTCGTCGTTCTCGACCCCGCGCACCCGGTACGCCTCGGCCAGCTGCCACAGCGCCTCGGCGGCGATGCGCGGCGCCCTGCCCTCGCGGACGCCGTCCCGGACCCGCTCCAGTTCCCCGATCAGCCGGTCGAGGACCGTCCGGTCGCGGGTCATCCCGTATCCGAGGACCAGCGAGAGCGCGGAGTTGTACACCTCTTCGGTCGGGGCGTCCGGCCGCGGGGCGTGGTGCTCCGGCATCGTCACCGTCGGCTCGTCCGTCAGGGCGGCGCGCAGGAGGTCGAAGTCCGGAAGGGGCGGGATCGGTACCGTGTCGCCGAACGGCGGCCCGGTCTCCCTGACCGTGGACATCCCGCCCTCCAGGTCGGACAGGCTGTTCAGGAGCAGCTCCCGGTCGCCGGTGACGATGCCGGACTTGGCGCGGGCCGCACCGAGCGTCAGCAGGACGATGCCCCGGAAGAAGCCGTCCGGGACCTCCTCCGCCAGTTGCTCGGCCTCGGCCAGCAGGCCGCGCACCACCCGTACGTCGGCCTCGGTGTTCCCGCTCTCCCCGACGTCCATGATCCGGCTGTACAGGTCCATCACCCGGGCCATCACCATGGGATCCCCGATCCCGGGCGGCAGCTTGTCCCGGACCCCCTCCAGGCCGTCCCGGATCGCCGCCATGTGGCGGCGGCCCGCCTCGCGGTCCTGGAGCGTGCCGCCGGCGCCGGCGCTGGCGTTGAGCAGGAGCGCCCGGATCCCCTCCAGGTGCGCGGTCGGGTCGAAGCCCGGGGGTGGCTGGTCCTGGACGGCGCGCAGCCTGCCGAGCAGGTCGTTGACGGCCTGGTGGGGGTCGGCGCTGTTCAGTGCCGCGTCGAGGCCGTAGGTGGTCGCGTTGACGGCGTCCAGGCCGGCCGCGATGCGGCGCAGGGCGTCGGGGGTGAGGACGGTTGCCGGGTCCGGCGCCGGGTCCGGGGGCACGTTGCCGGTGGCAGGACCCGGGGCGGGGGCTGGGGCGGGCATCGGTGTCCCGGCCGGGCCGAAGAGTCCGCCCAGCAACTGCCGGAGCCGGTCCGCGAAGGGGTCTCCGTCCGGGATCATGCTCTCGAACAGGTCCGAGATCCCCTCACCGGTCGGGGCCGCGGCCACCTGCTGCATCCGGCTCAGCTGAGCGAGGAACTCCGGTGGCAGCGGGAGGTCGACGATCTCCGCGAACAGCTCCTGGACCTCCTTGGCGGCGCTCAACATCCCGGCCGGCCCCACCTGCCCCATCCACTCGACGTAGGCCGTGAGGTCGGGCACGTCCCCGAACCCGGCCTGCGCCTGAAGGGGTGAGAGGAGGCTCACCAGGACCAGCGCAGCCCACTGGCGGTGCTCCTCGCTCGCCGTCGCCCCCAGCGCCGTGCCGCGGTCCCGCACCTCCCGCAGCAGTGACTGGGCGCGCTCCCGGTCGGCGGGCACCCCGCCACCGGCGAACTGCCGCAGGGCCAGCGCGGATCCCAGCCACATGCTCACCGCGCTGCACAGCGCGGGTTCGTGCTCCAACATCCGGGACAGCTGCTCCAGTTCGGCGACGGACGCCTCGCACTCCGCCAGCGGCGCCTCGTCGCCCCGCAGGACGGGAAGCAGCCGTTTCGCCCGTTCCTCCGCGTCCGCGGCCCAGGCGCGCAGCCCCCGCACCCCGCCGTCCTCCACCTCGCCCACCGGCACTCCGCCTCTCCCGATCCCGGCTCCTGGCCCCCTGGGCCCCGTGACTACCGCCACTATGCCGAGCCCCGGCCGGGGCGGCAGCCGAATTCCGCGACCGGCCTGATCAACGCCCGAAATCCGCCCGGGAAGCGCCCAATTGGTCCCTCATCTCGCCCCGCATCCGGCGCAGCGCGGCCCACAGGGCGTCGATGTTCTCCCGCACGGCGACCGCCGAGTCACCGGTCCGGGTCGGGCCGCCGTCGAGGCGGCGGACCATGCCGTAGAGCGCGCCCAGGTCGTGGCTGAACCGGCCCGCGAGGTCGAGTACGGACTCGGGTACCCGCAACTGTGCTTCGGCGTACGCCTCGCGGTACTGGTCCCGCGCCCCGGTCAGCCGCAGCCAGGTCTCCTGGAGGTCCTCCTCCCGGACCAGCGCGTGCAACTGGTCGGTGAGAGCGGCCAGATACTGCCGGGCCGCCATGTTCAGCGCGACGTAGCACGAGCGCAGCTCCTGCTCACGCCGGCGCCGGTCCGAGACTTCCTCGACCCGCTCCTGCCTGCGCCGGCCGCTCCGGTCGGCCGCGCGCTGGGTCAGCAGCGCGGACAGCAGTGTCCCCGCGACGCCGACGACCGCGACGCCGAGCGCGCTCGTGTCCCCGAAATCCACCCTGGCCTCCGTCCACAACTCCGTTACCCGGCCAGCAAAGCAGCGACCTCCGGGCCGGTGGAACGGCCGGCCCGGAGGTCGCCCGGTGTTCGACCTGACGCCGACCGGCCCGAAGTACCGCCGAGGATCCGGAGGTTACGAACCACGGAGCCCCAACCAGGCATCTTCAAACGGTTCATGGGTGTCAGCCCTGACGCTTTGCGACCATACGGGTGATTCTCGGTGATCCGTACGGCTTTCAGTGATTATGATCCACTCCCGTGACAGAACGTCAGAACATCGGCACAGCAGGGGACTCGGCCGACGTGGTCGTCCTCGGCGCCGGACCGGCCGGCCTGGTCCTCGGCAACCTCCTCCTCAGCAGCGGGATCGACTGCGTCATCGTGGAACGGGCCGGCCGGGAGCACCTCCGGGCCCGGGCGCGGGCCGGCTTCCTCACCGCGCACACGGTACGGATCCTGGACCGGCACGGGCTGGCCGAGGACCTGCACCGGCACGGCCGGGAGCACGGTGTGTGCGAGTTCCGCACCGAGGACGGCCGTTTCAGCCTGGACTACGGCCGGCTCGGCAGCGGCGCCCGGCACACCGTCTACCCGCAACAGGAGTTGGTCACCAGCCTGCTGACGCGCTTCCTGGACTCCGGCGGGCGGGTGCACTTCGAGACCGAGGCGCTGGCGGTGCTCGACGCCGACAGCCGGCAACCCTCGGTGACCGTGCGTGCGGCGGACGGACGGCCCGGCCGGTGGCGGGCCAGGTACGTCGCCGGCTGTGACGGCCGGCACGGCGCGGCACGGCGCTCGCTCCCGCCCGGTGCGGTCCGCCGCTACCACCGCGACCACGGCGTGTCCTGGCTGGGCCTGCTCGCCGAGGCGCCACCGAGTCTCGACGCCGTGGGCTACGCGGTGCACCACCGGGGCTTCGCCGGACACATGGCACGCTCCGCCGAGGTCACGCGCTACTACCTGGAGTGCGAGCGCGGTACGTCGGCCGCCGACTGGTCCGAGGAGCGGATCTGGGACGAGCTCGCACTGCGGATGCGTGCGGCGGACTACGGCCCCCTGAGCACGGGCCGGATCAGCCAGGCCGAAGTCTTCGCGCTGGAATCCGATGTCCTGGACCCGCTGCGCCACGGCTCGCTCTTCCTGGCGGGCGACGCGGCGAGCCTGATCAGCCCCTCCGCCGCCAAGGGCGCGAACCTCGCGGTGCTGGAGGCGGAGCTCCTCGCCCGCGCCCTGGTCGAGGACCTCGCACACGGCGATCCCGAACCGCTCGCCCGCTACTCGGCGCAGTGCCTGGAGCACATCTGGCGGGCGCAGGAGTTCTCGCTCTGGATGATCCGGCTGCTGCACGGCACCCCCGGCTCGGGCGGCGAGTCGCTGTTCCAGGACTCCCTGCGCCGTTCCCGCCTCCGGTCGCTGCGTCAGTCCCGGACCCAGCAGGACTGGTTCGCCGAGAACTACGCGGGTGTCTGAGACCTGCTGCCCCTCCCCCGAGGACCAACCCCCCTCTCCCCCCTTCCCCGAGTACGACCACGCACCGGAACGAGGACCTCCCAGCCCATGACGACGACGATGACATCCGGTGACACGGCCCGCCTGCGCGCGGCGGTCGAGTTCGTCACCGGCCACGACACCACCACCTTGCTGCAACTCCTGCTGCCCGGACTCGACGGCCCGGAGCTGCGGGCGTTAGCGGACCGCTGCCACTTCGCGCACGCCGCGCTGCTCGTCTTCCCGTCCGACCCGTCGATGCTGCGCGCGGAGCTGACCGCCTGCGGACTGGCCGCCGACGTGGCGGAGCAGCCCAGTGTCGTCGTCCGGGAGCGGCTGGCCCGGCGGTACCGGCACGACCCCGCGGAGCTTGGCGTAACGATTCTCCGGCCCACGGTGCACGGCCCTGAAGGCGAACGGCGGACGGTCGAGCTGTTCGCGCTGGTCGTCCCGCCAGGCTCGGAGCTGGCCGCGATCGCCGCGCACGAACGCCTCCAGGACAACGAAGCGCACCTGGCCTTCGAGGTCGAGCGGCCGGATCCGCTGGTGCTGCGCGGCCTTGCCGCGGTCTTCGCCCGGTACGGCGCGGTCCCCGACGGAGGCGGGTACAACCCGCACGAGGACGGCACGGTGTTCTACTTCACCGCCCCCGCCGACTCGAAGGCCGGGTACCGGCGGGTGGAGCTCTACGCGAGCGGCGACCATCGGGACGTCCTCGCCGGCCACCTCGGCCCGGCAGGCATCCACGACCCCGCTGAAACGCTCCTGCGCCTGTTCACCGGCGCCTGGACGACCCAGGCGCTCGCGACCTGCGCACAGCTGCGGCTGCCCGAGGCCCTGGACACCCGGGCAGCCGTCGGCGTCGAGGCGCTGGCCCGGACGGTCGACGCCCACCCGGAGAGCCTCGCGACGCTGCTGCGCTATCTCGCGATGCTGGGTGTGGTGCTGGAGAGCCCGGACGGATTCCGGCTCACCGAACTCGGGACGCTGCTGCGCGCGAACACCGCCGGATCGATGCGGCCGCTGGCCCTCATGTACGGCGGCCCGTTCTACCACTCCTTCGCGCTCCTCTCCCATGCCGTGCGAAGCGGGCGGACGGGCTTCGAGCAGCTCTACGGCGAGAACCATTTCGACTACTTCGCCCGCCATCCCGAACTCGGCGAGCGGTTCGACCGGTCCATGGCCGCGAGTTCGCGCATGTTCGAACCGCTCCCCGCGCATCCGGTCCTCACCGCGGCGGGCCGGGCCGGCGGGCCCAGGACGGTCGTCGACATCGCGGGCGGCAACGGGGAACTGCTCGGCCGCATCCTGGCCGCACACCCGAGCCTGCACGGCGTCCTGCTCGAACGCCCGAACGTCGTCGACGCCGCCCGCCGGTCGCTCGACCCGGCCGTCGGCGACCGTTGCACCTACCGCGCGGGCGACTTCGCCGACGTGCCCCCGGGCGCGGACGTCTACGTCCTCTCCCGTGTGCTGCACGACTGGGACGACGACCGCTGCCGGGAGATCCTGCGCGACTGCGCCCGTGCGATGCCCGCCCACGCCGACCTGCTCATCGTCGAACGCCTCCTGTCGGACGACCCGTCCTCCCTGGCGACCTCCTGGGACCTCCACATGATGTGCAACGTCGGCGGCCGCGAACGCCGCGCCGACCACTACGCCCGGCTGCTCGCCGACGCGGGGCTCCACCTCGTCGGCCACTCCCCCCTGCCGCTGGACGCCCACGTGCTGCACGCCCGCAGGCTCACCGCCCCCGCGTACGTCCCGGCCCCCCAGCGCGGGGCGGCGGGCCCGTCCGAAGGGCCGGCCCCCGCCCCGCCCCGGGCGCGCCCGGGGTCCTGACCGTCGCGGACGGTGGGGCCGCCGAGGGCGGCCCCACCGCTCGCGTCACGCCGTGGCCGGGCCCGAGGCGCAGCCCGCGCCCGAGGAGCTGAACGAGGGCGGCGGGTTGGAGATGAGGCCGAGCGGGTCGAGTCCGGAGATACCGGTCGCGAAGAAGTCGGCCATTCCGTTGCTCAGCACCATGCTGCCGAACTCGCTCTCGACGTTGGACGCCATGGTCGCTCCGTAGCCTCCGCCGCCGAAGCCGACGCCGGCACCGATGAGCCCTTGGATCCCCGCGTGTGCGTAGTCGACATGGCCCCAGCCGTTGTCGTTGGCCTGGGTGAACACGCTGGAGGCGAAGGACCCCACGCCGTTGGCCGCCGCGTCGGTCATCGCTGTCGCGCCGATCCCGCACTCCGGGCCGCACAGCCCGCTGGCACCGCCGGCGACGGCACCGGTCACCGAGTCGATCATCACGTCCTTGAGATTGAGGTTGCCGTTGATGACGCCGTTCACGATGCCTCCGGCCGCGCCGCCGACCGCTCCGAGGACCGCTCCGATGACGATCGTGCAGAGCGGCCAGCACAGCCCGCTGCGGTCCGTCACGTTCCCGGGGTTGTCCTGGGCGTACCCGTAGGCGGACCGGCTGAAGTCGATGGCGGGGTCGCGGGTGAGGAACTGCGCCGTGGCGGGGTCGTAGTACCGCGCCTGGAGGTAGACGAGCCCGGATTCGGCGTCCTGGTAGCCGCCGGTGAACGTCAGGGGTGTCGTCGCCGGGCCGGAGGCGGAGGTGATCCGGCCGTAGGAGTCGTAGCCGAAGGCCGCGGAGACCGCGCCACTGGCGTTCAGCAGTTCCTTGGTCGAGCCCAGCGAGTCGCGCAGGTACCAGTAGCTCGTGCTCCCGGCGAGCTGTTCGACGGCGCCGCCCGGCCCGTAGACGTAGCTCGTGGTGCCGTCGCTGAGCAGGCCGGCGGTCTCGGCGTCGTTCCAGGTGAACTTCGTGGTCACGCCGCCCGCCGAGGTACCGGCCCGCAGCCCTGCGCCGTCATAGGTGTAGGTCGCGCTGCCCGCGGGGCCGGTGAAGCCGGTGAGCCTGTTCGCCTGGTCGTAGGTGTAGGTGCTGCCCGTCCCCGAGGCCGGCTGGGCGTTCGTGCGGTCGCCCGGCGTGTTGTAGGTGTAGGTGGTGGCCCCGGTGGGCGCCGAGGTGCACGGCGCGCTGCTCGTCGCCGTTCCCGGGAGGGTCCAGCACAGCTGGGAGGCCGCGTCGAAGCCCTGCGCGCTGCCCGCGACCGTGGTCGGGTTGCCGGCCGGGTCGTAGCCGTACGAGGACGGGTTCGTGCCGCTCACGGACTTCAGCTGCTCGGTGGCGGTGTAGCCGAAGGTCTGGGCTGTGTCCGGCAGACCGGTGGGTGTGCTGGTCAGGAGCTGGCCGGCGCCGTCCCGCGTGTACGCGAGGGCGGCCAGGGTGCCGGTGGCGTTCGTGAGGACGGTGCCCGCCGTCCTCCCCGCGTCGTCGACGGTGTTCGTCACGGTGTCGCCGTTCGGGTAGGCGGTCGACGTGAGGTTCCCGTCGTTGTCGTAGCCGAACTGCGTCCTGGCGTTGTTCCAGTCGGTGACCGCGGTCTGCCTGCCCGCCTTGTCGAAGGCCTGGAGGACGGTCTGGCTGGGGCCGCCGGGGTAGACGATCGAGGTCTGACGGCCGTCGTTGTCGTAGCCGTAGCCGATCGACGCCCCCGCGCCGTCGGTCTTCGACACGATCTCGCCGAACGCGTCGTAGGACCAGGCCGTCGTGCCGGTGCCGTCGGTCATCGCCGTCCGCGCCCCGCCGCTGTTGTAGCGGTAGGCGACGTTCGGGGTGACGCCGTCGGAGTAGGTGAGCGACGTCAGGCGCCCGGCGGCGTCGTAGCCGTCGGTGACCGTCCGGCCGGCGGCGTCGACGCCCGTCCGGGGGTGCCCGTCCGCGTCGTAGGTGTAGGTCGTGCTCCGGTTGTCGGGGTCGGTCCGGCTGGTCTGGTGGCCCCGGCTGTCGTAGCCGAACACCGTCTTGGCGTTGTTCGCGTCGACGGTGTCCGCGGTGGTGCCGTCCGGGTTGTAGTCGGACCTGGTCCGGGTGCCGTCCGCGCCGGTGGTGACGGTGAGCCGGTTCGCCGGGTCGTAGAGGAACGTCGTCTGCCGGCCGTTGCCGTCGGTGCTGGAGGAGCGGTTCCCGTCGGCGTCGTAGCCGGCCGAGGCCGAACGGCCCAGCGGGTCGGTCGTCCTGACGACGTGCCCCCACGCGTCGTAGGCGTAGGCGGTGCATCCCCTGGCCGGGGGCGTGCATCCGGGAGCGGTCCCGGCGGCGGTGCCGTCCGGGGTGACGGCCGAGGTCAGCCGCCCGGTCCCGGTGTCGTAGCCGTAGCGGGCCACGTCCCCCGCCGCGTCGGTCCTGCTGACGGCCTCCCCGTACGTGTCGAACGTCGCCGAGGAGGTGTTGCCGTCGGCGTCGGTGACGCGGGTCTCGTCGCCCGGGTGGGCGGCGTCGTCGTAGTAGAAGGCGGTCGTCCGCAGCGGCGGGGACACCGGATTGCTGTCGACGATCTCGGCGGACTGCTGCGGCTGGGTGACGGAGATGCCGGTCGGCAGGCCGAAGGTGAGCGCCCCGCCGTTCGTCCCGCCGGACACCGCGATGTGCCCCGCCTGGTCGTACCCGTACGTGGTCAGCACACCCAGGGGGTCGATGGCCGACGTCAGGTCGTCGAGGGCGTCGTAGGTGTAGGCGCTCGTGTTCCCCAGGCCGTTGCTGGCCGAGATCCTGTTCCCGTGCTCGTCGTAGGCGAAGGTCTGGACGTTGCCGAGGGGGTCGGTGGCGGTCGTCACGCCGAGGCTCACCGGGTCGTAGGTGTAGGAGGTCGTGCCGGGCGTGGCACTGCCGTAGCCCTTCGTCTCCGAGACGAGCAGGCCGTTCTGGTAGGTGTCGAGGACCTGGTGCCCTGCGGGGTCGGTGACGAGGGTCTGGCCTGCGGCGAGGGACGGACTGCCGGCCGGACCGTAGGTGAAGATGGTGGTGTGCCCGGTCTGGTCGGTCTGGTTGACGACGCGTTCCGACGTGTCGTAGACCATGCTCATCACCGGCGCCGGGCTGGTCGTGGTGTCGCCGTAGTACTTGGCCTGGCGCCACGAGGTGAGCAGGTGCGAGGCCGTGTTGTAGCCGTAGACGGTGTGGTCGTCGTCGTGCAGGGTTGGGGCACGGGTCGTTCCGACGCCGTACACGTCGGTCAGGTCGCCGGAGCCGTCGTAGGCGTAGGTGACCTGGCGGCCGGCCGAGTCGGCCAGGCTGGTGACGTGCCCGCCGCTCCAGCCGAGCGTGTACACGTGCCCGGCGGGATCCGTGACGGTCGACAGCTGGCCGCCGCTGTAGGCGAGGGTGGTCGCGTAGGGGGTGGTGGCGTGCGCGCCGGCCAGGTCCGTCTCGGCGGCGAGGTGGCCGGTGGCGATGTCGAAGGTGTAGATCTGCTTGCCCTTGCGGGTGAGGGTGTAGCTGGAGCCGGCCGCGGTCAGCGTGGCGTCGTAACGCGGCGCCGACGGCGTGTAGCCGGCGGACGTCTTGACGAACGTGACCCGGGATCCGTCTTCCTGACGGATCGTCACATTGCCCGTGGTGCCGTCGGTGGCCGCGGAGAGGTTGTAGGAGAAGGTCCAGCCGTGGCCGAACGGCCCGTCGAGCGCGTTCCCCCCGTTCGGGCCGGCGGGGTCGGCCAGCGCCGAGGAGTAGGTGCGGGTGAAGGACAGCGGCATGCCCCGGCCCGGCGTGGACAGGTCGGTGACCGTCTCACCGTAGTAGCCGGTCGCCGTGTCGACCGGGTCGCCGGCCGTACGGGTCGCACAACCGCACTGGATCCAGGCCGGGTTGCTGCCGGTGGGCGCGTCGCTGATGCCGGGCGGCCCGCCGATCGGCGTTCCGGGGGTGCCGCCCTGGGGGAGGAAGGCGATGGCGTCGTACCCGACGTCGTACCCGCCCGGCGTCATCGAGCTCTGGTTCGACAGCTGGACGGTCGCGCCCGGGGACATCGCGAAGGTCCCGATCGTGACCCACTGGTCGGAGCCCCAGGCCTGGTTGACCCGGATCCTCCACGGGCTCGCGCCGCCGCCCGGATTGACGACGTAGACGACGTCGGTGGCGCGGGCGCCGGTCGCCGGGATGTGCAGCTTGACCTTGTAGTACTGGAGGGAGGGCAGCGTCGGGGCCCAGGTGCCGGTGTTCATGACGGCCGCCTCGGTGCCGTTCTGGGTGTGGTCGAACATGAGGTAGCCGCCGAAGCCGGCGCCGAGTTCGTGGGTGTCGACCGAGCCGGTCGGGTCACCGTTGGCATTGGTGCCGTAGGCCATCGTGAAGGCCCCGCCGTTGGACCAGTTCGAGGCCGCCGGGCAGCCGACGACGTTCAGCGGGGTCCTGCCCGCCGCCAGGCCCACCTGCGCCGCGACGATGACCGGCGGCCCGTTGGAGGTGGTCGGCACGACACTCGTGTCGAGACTGCAGACCGGTGGGTGCGGATCGGTGACCGGGGGCTCGGTGGAGCCGGAGCCGACCGCGTAGGCGCTGGTCGAGCACGTCGTCGGGCAGGTGGGGACCCAGGTGACCGGCGTGTGCCACCAGCACTCGAAGTCGGCCAGCGTGCAGGTGCCCGACTGCCCGGCCGCGCCCGGCGTGCAGCGGTTGTCGGCGGTGGTGCAGAAGGTGCCGAAGGCCGGGATGTTCAGCCAGTTGCTGCCGCCGTTGAAGGCCGCCTGTGCGTACGCGTGGGTGCCCATCCGCACGAGCGGGGTGCCCATCCAGCCGAGCACCCGCTCCTGGTACGGCCAGTCGGCCGGATGCGCCGCGTCGCCGTACGTGTAGGCCAGGTACGGGGCGCGGCCGGGCGGGAAGTTCGGGTTGGCGGGGTTGTTCGCCCAGCCCAGGCCCCACGTCCCGTCCGGACCGGCACACGCCGGGCCGGGGGTGCAGCCGGTCGTGTTGCCGTGCTTGGCATCCGGCTGGACACCGGTGTTGTACGCCCAGATCGCGAAGTACCAGTTCTCCAGGAACCGCGGATCGCCGCCGTTGGCGGTGATCCCGGCGCTGTACAGGGAGTTCCACGTCCGTTCGAGGATCTGCAGGCCGGCGGCGATGTTCTCCTGGTAGTCCACCGCGATCTTCCACTGGCCGTGGGCCGAGTACTGCTGGCCGGTCTGGTTCGCGAACATCCCCGTCGTCACCTGGGAGATGCCGTAACCGCAGTCGGCGCCGGGGTAGTTGATCGTGTCGATCGTCCCTCCGGCACCGTAGTAGTCGGCGATCACGGGGTTGCCCGCGAGCCCCGGCAGCGCGTGCCAGGACGCCTGGTCCCAGTTGGACTCCTGCGCCATGATCGCCTCGAAGACGGAGCGCGGGACGGTGTTCCAGGTGCCGGTCGACGGGTGCGACAGCGGCACGGCGGCGAAGTCGCCGTTGGGCGAGTAGGAGGCCAGGCCCAGATTCCCGTAGTTCGCGGGGCGGGCGTACGCCGAGCCGGTCAGCAGGTTCTGCTCGGCCATCTGGACGGCCCAGTCGATCTGGCTCGACCCCGGCTGCGCCACCTGGAAGACCGGGCTGTTGCGGGGCACCGAACACGCCGGGGTCTGCGGCACCCCGGCCGGCGCCGCCGCGCCGCCGGGGCCGCTCACGGGCCGGCTCTGCGCCGGGACGGCGGCCGCCGGCAGCTCCGAGTCGAGGGCGTTCCGGTTCACGCCGTCGGGGACGACGGCCGAGGTCGCCGTGGTCGCCGCAGTCCCGGCCGTGTCGTCGGACGACTGCTTGACGAGTCTTCCCGTCCTGGCGGCGAGCACCGTCGGGTCCGGGCCGGCGGCCGTCCGCTGCGGGCCGAAGACCGCGTCACCGTCCAGCGAGACCGTCAGCGGGTCGGTGATCGACTTCGTGTCGACCGGGCGGACGAGGGCGCCCGCGCCCACGCGGTCGGCGCCCGTCACGACGGTGTGTCCGCCGCGCCCCGCGAACAGCTTCAGCCGGGAGGTGCTCCCGCTGCCCGCCTCGGTGACGGCGCCGTTGCTCTCGTGCTCGACCCGGGCCGTCCCGGAACCAGGCGCGGTCACGAGGAAGTCCACGCCGCCGTCGGCCGCCGGGCGCAGGTCGTACGCCTGGCCCGGGACGGCGGCGACCGTCAGGGGCAGTCCGGCCCGCGGCCCGGATTCGGGCACCGACACCAGCCGGTCCCCGAGGACGCCGATCACCCCTTGCACGGTCGGGACCACCGACGTCAGCTGGCCCGCGACCCTGCTCGTACGGTCCACCGTGCCCGAGGCCAGCGAGGCCGAGACGATCTCGGTGGTCTGCTGGTCGGCACCCAGGGCGACCGTGAACTCCGCCTCGTCGCCGGTCCCGCAGCCGGGAGAGTGGTAGGCGAGGGCGACACCGCTGGCAACGGCCCGGACCCGACCGGTGTCCAGGTCGACCGCATACGCGAAGGCACCGTGACCGCGCCCCGCGGTCGAGTTCGCGGCCGAGAGCGGGGCCACCGTCACCGCCGCATAACGACCGTCCCCGGAGACGCACTGGTAGCCCGTCCACGACGACTCGTCGAGGCCGCCGGGATGCAGCACCGCCAAGTCGCGCCACGAGAACCCCGACTTCTCGCGCGACACCTGGAGATGGTAGCCGTGGCCGTCGCCGGACCCCGAGACCGCGATGTCGGGCGAGGAGGCCGCAGCGGAACCGAAATCGGCGGCGACGCCCTGCCGGAGCGGCGCGCCAGGACGGTTCGGCGAGGCGAACGCGGTGACCGCGACCACCCCGTTGGCAGCCAGACTCATGCAGAGCGCGACGACGATCCGCCGCCTCCAGTCGAGTGCTCCGAACCGCCGCGAGACGACTCCACGTGCTCTGCCCTGCATCGCTTCTCCCCTGAATAACCAAAGAATCGTTCCGGACCGGCAGTTGCGGACGGGCTACTTCGAACCAACCCTTCCGGGGCGGCAGTTGCGGGCGGGCGACTCCGGACCGGCGACTGCGGCTGGTGGCGGCGCTCCCGACGGCCGGCTCACCCTGCGTCCGCACCGCCGGTGGCTATGAGGTGCGCCGCCTTGCCGAGCCGGTCGTCGAGACTCCGCTTGAAGGCCGAGAGAGCCGCCGCGTGCGACGCGATGTACTGCTCGTCGTACGCGGTCTCGACGGCGACCGCCACGCCCACCAGGTTCGTCGACAGCTTGCAGGCCAGATCGGCGGTGGCCGTGGCGACCTCCGCCGGTGTGTGGGTGACGGAGACCGCACCCGGACCCCTCGGTACGGACCGCCACTTCGGGTCGAAATAGGCTGCCCACGGCGACGCGTAGCTGAAGCCCCTGGTCTTCATGCAGTCACTCCACCGGGCGTCGGCAGCGAGCAGCCGGGGGTCGGTCGCCGAAACCGTCGGCCCGCCGTCCGGCAGCTGGCCGGAATCCGCGGGCATCGGCGGATCTCCGACCTCCGCCCTTCCCTTCCCCAGGCACCCGTGCTCGGGGACGGGCTTCCCGCCGTACACGGTGACCGGCTTCTTGGACCTGTCCATGCCGTTGAGCACCGCGTGCACCGCGTCCGAGATGACCGGCTGGGCGCTGCTGTCGCCGACCCCGAGCGCGTCGTACCCGGTACTCCTGGGTGCGGCCGGGTCGAAGAATCCGTAGACCACGGAACGCTTCTTGAGCTCTCGGGGCGTGTCGCTGAACGCGTTGCCCCACTGCGGAGCCGGATAGGACAGGCCGTAACCCTGCACGCACCGGCTGGTCGCCGCAGTGGAGGCCTGGAACAGCGTCCTGGTCTGCTCGACCGTCACTTCGTACGAGTCGATGGGCAGTGTGATCTGGTCGACCGACGTGATCACCGCAACCGGACCGAGCGGCGGCAGCGGACCGCTCTGCCCCGCCGGCCCTCGGGCACAGGACGCGACGGAGGCCAGCAGCAGCAGAACCGCCGCGACTCTCGGTGCGTTGACGCCCGGAAGGGCCTTGATACTCGAAAGGGTCATGATGCTCAACACGCAACCTCGGCTCGTCCCGGTCGTCCCTGTTCTGTGGTGGCGGCCGCCTCAGG
Source organism: Kitasatospora kazusensis (assembly GCF_039529945.1). Lineage (NCBI taxonomy): Bacteria > Bacillati > Actinomycetota > Actinomycetes > Kitasatosporales > Streptomycetaceae > Kitasatospora > Kitasatospora kazusensis. The sequence goes on from NZ_BAAANT010000006.1 coordinate 231,890, forward strand.
AGCCGGCGACCGCCACCACAGGGAAGGCGCGCCGAACGCGAGCCGCACCCGTTGGGCCGGCGCCGTCGGCGTCACGGCCTCGGACCGCTGCCGAGACGTGCGCCCGGCGACGGACCGGTCACCCGACCCGGCGCGAGGCGGGCCCGGACGGGCAACCGCCCATCGTGCGCGGTGCGGAGGCGGGGAACACTACTTGGTGATGTAGATCCACTCTGTCGTCCACAGGCAGCCGGAACCGCAGTCGGGCAGGACGATCCCCCAGCCCGGAGCGAAGTGGACCGGGACCCAGCCGGAATCGGCCACGACATAGCCGGTGTTGACGCTGCTACCGACCCCCCACGTCCCGGAGATGTCGGCCCAGCCGGGGCCGGTGTTCCCGTCCTTGCGCAGTCCGTAACAGAAGTCGGGGCCACCGCTGTACACAGTCACTCCGACGGTCGGGCAGCCGATCTGGACAACGGTGGCGTCGGCCGGCGCAGCCACCGCGACACTGCCGGCGAGGATGCCGCCGGCGACGGCGATCGTTGCGAGCTTCCTACGGAACCCCATCATCGTGCTCTCCGTTACTGCCGTTCGGCGTCACCGGTCCCCGTCGACCACGGATCGCCGAGTCTCTGCCTCCAGGTCAGGAGCCAGGTTCTGGATTGCGGCACGAGCATCGCTGACCACTCGGGGTACGGCCAGGCTTTCGGGCGTCCCGGACACTCCTGGAAGTCCGGGGCCCGTCCGGGACGGCCCGCAGGCCCGGCGGGCGGCGTGGACGCAAGGGGCGGGCGTGCCGCTCCGGGGTGAACGAGCCGGTCGCCACCGGCTCGGCGCTCCGGAGGCCGGGGCGGCGGGGTACCGGCCGGAGCTTCCGGAAGTCTCGCCCGCACCCGGCCCCGCTCCCACCCGGCTGGACGGTCCCGGACGGTTCGGGCCGGTCCGGGACGGGTGGACCCGCACCTCTCGTCAATCTGACGGTCAGTCATATCACAACGGCAGAAGACCTGTTTCCCACGGTTCGCATGCCGGGTAGGCTCCCCTTGTTGTCGTGCTCGCGCCGAACCGGGGGGTTGAGGTGCCGGAGAAGGATTCATCGGCCGAAGGGCTGGTGCCGTCCATGATGAGCACGCCGGCCGACTTCGTGAAAGGCCTCGGCCTCCTCCGCGTCGAGGCCGGACGGCCACCCCTGCGGGAACTCTCCCGCTCCACCGGGATTCCGCGCAGTACGCTCTCCGTGATCTTCGATCCCCGCCGAGGCCAACTGCCGACACTGGAACGCTGCTTCGCCCTCCTCGCGGCACTGGGCGTGACCGAGCCGCAGACGGCCCAGTGGGCTGCGGCGTGGCGGCGGATACAGGGCGCGGAGCTGCGGCAGGCCGAAACGCCCGCCGCGGAGCCCGACGCGGAGCCCGGCCCCGCGGCCGACGCCGTGACCGCGACCGGCCCCGCACCCGACGCCGAGACCGACGCCGTGACTAACGCCGAGACCGGTCCCGTGACCGGTCCCGCCGAAGGCCGCGGGGCCGCCGTCGCCGACGGAGCATCAAAACGCGGCGGGGAGCGCCGACGGCTCGGCGTCGCCTTCTCCCTGGGGTTCGTACTCGCCGTGGCCAGTACCCTCGCCACGCTGCACCTGATCCGGGCGTCCGCGCCACCGGCGCCGGTGCTCGTCGGGGACTACGCGGTCTGCCGGCCCGCCGGCCTCCCCTCGGGCCCGCAGACCGCGAGGCCCGGCCCCCCGCCCGCGACCGCCGGCTCCGTCCCCGCCCACCCGGCCGCCTGGGTCGGCCGTCCCGCATACGACGCGCAGATCCTCACCACCACACAGGTCGCCCTGCCGATCACGACCGCCGTCGCCGACGGGCACACGCTGATCATCACCATGATGCTCACCAGTACCTGTCCCGGCCCGGTGACCGTCACCGACAGCCAGGACAACCACTACCGCACGGTCTCCGACGTCACCGATGCCTCACGCCACCGCGTCCTGATCATCGCGGCGTTCGACGTGGACGGCCTCGGCACCGCCGACTCCGTCAAGCTCGGCTATCCCAAGGCGAGCAAGTACCAGGTCGCCGTCGACGAGTTCAGCGGCCTCAGCGGCGCGGACCAGGCGGTGACCGCCTCCGGCGCAGCCGGTGGCACCGCCTTCACCACCGGCACCGTACCGCTGTCCTGCACCGGGGGCGGGCTCCAGGTGGCCGCCATCGGGACCAACTCGGGTGATGCGCCCGCTCCGTCCGCCGACTGGACGGTGGTCCCGCCGGTCCTCAAGCTCTCCTCCTACCGGCTCACCACCGCGTACCGGCTCACCCGCACCACGGGCCCGTGCGCGGTGACCGGCACCACCACCGCGCAGTGGGCCGCCGCACTCGCCACCTTCCACTGACCGGCAGCCACCCGCCCGGTGAACTCCCACTGCACATCCGTCAGAGGGAGCGTCGCGCCGCAGACGGGGGTTTGACGACGTGCCCTAGCGGACGTGGCGGTACCAGCGGCGGTGCACGGCCGGTTCGACGGACAGTGCTGTCGCGCCCGCCATGGCACCGACCACCAGGGAGGCCGGGCCGCCGCCGTTGAGGAGCGCCCCCAGGCAGGCGGTGGCGACGGCCAGTGGGCGGATCAGGGTCAGCGGGCCGAGTCCGATGACCATGGCGAGGGTGCTGGCGCGGAACGGCAGGACGAAGTAGGCGGCCAGTGAGAGCAGCACGGCGGTGGCGTAGACGGTGAGCGGAAGCAGGTAGCCGAGACCGCCGGCGGCCAGGGTGGCGTAGGCGCGCGCCGGGTCGGCGGCGGTGAGCAGCAGAAGAACGGCGGTCAGGGCGGGGGCGAGCAGCAGCACGGCGCCGACTCCCAGCCCGCGCAGCGCGGCCCGCAGGTTGGCGCGGTGTTTGCGGATCCGGGCGTCGCGGCCGGCGTAGGCGCGGAAACCGCTGAACGCCGCGTCGACCAGGCCGAGGGCGACGAGCGGCAGGGCGGGCGTCATCGGGCGGCCTGCGCGAACTGCTCGGGGCCGAGAAGCCGGCGGGAGGTGCGGCCGAGGGCCTGCCGGAGGGGAACCTCCAGGTGCGGGCGGACGCCGAGGACCGGGCGCAGCGTGGTGCAGAAGGGGTTGGCAGCACGTCGGGGCTCGTAGAGCAGCGGCCGCATGCCCGATGCCGCGGCGGCGGCCCGCAGCAGGGACTCGTCGCTGTGCGCCCGCCGGGCGGAGGCGACACCGTCGTGGCGGCCCAGCGGGTGGCGCATCCGGGCCCGGTGGAACATCCACGCCCCGATCGGCGCGAGGCCGGTCGCGGCGATGTCGTAGTGGCAGAACGCCAGGGCGGGCGAGTCGGCTTGGGCCCGGAAGAACTCCGTCAGCGCGGGCTCGGAGAAGTGGTGCAGCACGCCGGTGGAGACGTACACGGTGGCGGCCTCCGGCAGGGCGAAGGCGTTGCCGTGGACGAAACGGCAGCGGAGTCCCTCGGCGTGCGCCAGGCGGTCCGCCTCGCCGACCAGCGCGGCGTCCAGGTCGACTCCGACCAGCTCGACGTCCGGGCCGAGGGCGTTGGTGGCCGCCAGCCAACGGACCAGGTAGCCCAGCCCGCAGCCGATGTCGACCAGGCGGTACGGCCCGGCGTGGCCGGCGGCCCGGATCGCGGTGAGGAGCGGGCCGAGCAGGTGGACGAGCCGTTCGCCGATCCGGAGCTCCTCGCTCAGACGCTGGAGTTCGGTGTGCACGCTGATCAACAGACGGTCCACGGCGCCCGGGTCCAGCACCCCGTCCTGGTCGGCGGGCAGCCCCGCGACGAGCCGCGCGGCCCGCCCGTCGCCGTTCGCGCGGAGCTGCTCGACCACCGCGGCACGCCGTACCGGCAAGCGCCGGCCGTTGTCCGGGTCGACTGCGGTGATCAGGTCGGATATCTCGAGTTCAGGCACAAGGCAGCACCCTACGACGCCGCTGCAAGAGCTGCCCATCGTGATGCGGCCGTGGCCGGGGGCCCCTCCGTGCCCCTTGCTACGGCACAGGCGCCCTCGGCGTTCGTCCCGGCAGCAGTCTTTGCCAAACGGTCGACCACTTGCCCTTCCTGGTCGGATAGCCTCCGAGTCATCCATTGATCTTGATGCGCGGGCCCGTCCGGCACGACCGGCCGGGGCCGTCGGGAGGTGTGTGCCATGAGTGTGGTCGATCTGAAGGAGACTGCGGCCGGCCTGCCGGAGGCGTGGCGCTCCCACCGACTGGGCCTGGTGGGAGCGACCTGCGTGAAGGTGCTGCGCATGGACGAAATGCCGGTGGTGGAGGAGAGCCACCGGGCCGCCGAGGCGCTACTCGTGCTCGACGGCCGGCTGGAGCTCTCGGTGGACGGCGTCCCGGTGTCGGTGCGGCCGGGCGAGTTGTTCATGGTGGCAGCGGGAACCGCGCACGCCGTCCGTCCCGGAAGCAGCGGCACGCTGGTGATCCTGGACCTGCCGGAAGAGTGATCGTTCGCCGGGCGGCGTCGGTCGGATGCCCCGGTCCGGCGCGAGGCCCGGCGACCCGCCGCGGGAAGACCGCCACCGCCTTCCGCGCCGGACTCCGCATCGCGGGCATCCTCCTCCGACCGCCCGCCGGTCCGCGGGAGACGGCCTAGGTCCAATGCTGGTGACTTTGTCCTGTCTGTCTCGTTGGTAGTGGTGTGGCGAGGGTGGGGCAGGTCAAGGCACCTGCGGGTGAGCGGTTGTCGGATCGGA